>NZ_JBWLKM010000002.1:221397-352841 GCF_059026085.1 Streptomyces sp. a15
CTGAGCCACCGCGCCACTCTGGCCCTCCGGGACCTGCGCGAACCCACCGCCCTGGCCGTCCGGGACCTGGCCGAACCCGGCACCCTGACCCTCCGGGCCCGGACCGAACCCGGCACCCTGACCCTCCGGGCCCGGACCGAACCCGGCACCCTGACCCTCCGGGCCCTGAGCGGCCGCGCCGCTCTGGCTCTCCGGAGCCTGAACGTCAGCCTGTGCCTGTGCCTGTGCGATCCCTTCGCCCGGCCCCTCCGCGGCCTCCGCGACGAACCCGTCAGCGACCGCCTCGGCAGGCTGCGGCGCCTCGGCAGCGTGTGCCACCTGAGGAGCCGGGTGGGTCACCGCGGCCTGGGCCGCGTCCACCGGTTCGGCTTCCTGGGCCGGCGCCGGGACAACCGTTTCGGCAGCCCCGGCCTCGGGGTTCACCGGCGCCTGGACCGCGCCGTGGACGGGGGCCGCGCCCCAGGGTGACGCTCCCTGCGGGGTCATCTCGCGCAGCGGCTGGGGGGCGTCGAGGTACTCGGGACCCGTCGCGGGCTGGCCGGACTGCCGTGCCGGCGCTGCGACGGCGCCGCGGTCGGCGAGGGAGCGGACCGGGCTCGCGGAGGTGTCGGGGATGGGCGGGCCGAGGTGCAGGGGGCGGCGGGGCGGAGTGGGCATGGACTGCGGTGCGGGGTTGGGGAGGCGGAAGCCGTTGAGGTCGACCGAGCCGCTGTCGCGGCCGGACATCTCGTGCGGGCCCGGCTCGTGCACGGTCTCGACGACGGGCTCCGGCGCGGGCGGGGCGACCTCGTTGCCCCACGCGCCCTGGGCACCCGGCAGCAGCAACAGGTCTTCGTCCTCGGCGGTGGTCTCGGAGAGGTAGGTGTACGCACCGTGCGCGGGGGCGCTCGGCTGCTCCACCATGCCTGCGCTCTCCGGCAGTCCCTCGCCCGGGACCTGGCCGGTGTCGGTCATGCGTAACCCCTCGCCCATCGGTTAGTGCTTCTTCGGCCGGCTCACCCGGAACGGCGCACCGACCGCCCCGCAGTGAAGAACGAGCGTGCGTGCCCAGCGGCACGAACGACCCGTCGCCAAAAGACGACAAAGCCATTAACTGGCATTGTCGCGGCCGTTGCCCCGTCGCGACAGCTTGATCCGCGACGGCCCGCTGTGGACTGCGCCACGTTGCGCGTCCTCCGGTTCTGCCGTACCACACTCACCCCAAAAGGGGCGAGTTTTCCGGACATTGACGAACGAAGCGCCGGGCGTCCGAGTGCGGTACAACGATCGGCCAGCCTACCGCGCGCAGTACGACAACAGGATCACGGGGACAGGATCCGGGACGGAACGGCAGTCAGGCCGTACGGTCCGGCAGCAGGCCGCTGAGCAGGAACGCGACGCTCCGCTCGGTCTCCGTCCAGGCCCGGGTGTCGAGTTCGACGGACTGAACGAGGGCGCACTCGACCCGGTAGCCGTGCTCGGTCAGGTCGCGGCCGACCAGTTCGGCAGCGTCACGGGTCGCCGCGTGCGTCACGATGCGCTGCGGACGGCGGTCGGCCACGGCCGAGACCACGGCCGCTCCCCCGCCGCCGACCCGGACGACGTCCGGTTCGGGCAGGTTCTCCAGAATGAGCGGGGCGTTGCCGCGCACGGTCTGCAGTTGCACCCCGAAGCCGCGTGCGGCGGCCTCGGTGCGGGCGCACGCCTCCAGGTCCCGGTCGACGGCGATGACGGCCGCCCCGGCCCGTGCCGCCTCGGTGGCGAAGGCGCCGCTGCCGCAGCCGATGTCCCACACGAGGTCGCCGACGCGCGGTCCCAGCCGGGCGAGTTGGGCGGCGCGGAGCAGCTCCCCCTCGCCTTCGCCCAGGTCTGAGCCGTACGCCTCGGCGGGCAGCGCCCAGCCGCGCGGTGCGGTGCCCGGGGCGCGTCCGGCGATCCAGCCGCTGTCCTCCCCCGCGGGTCCGGCGGTTCCGCCGATGACGATGACCAGGTTCGGGTCGCGCCAGGTGTGGTCGGCGGCCTTGTCGGAGGTGACGACGGTGATCTGCTCGCGGTCGGTGCCGAGTTCCTCGCAGATGACGAAGGTGCGGTGGACGCCGTCGAGAAGCAGGCCGAGTTCGGCTGGGCCGGCGCCGGGCGAGGTGAGGACGGCGACCTTGGTGTGGGCGCGGCACACGTTCACCGCGCGGCGCAGGGTGCGCCGGTGTGCGACGACCACCTGTGCGTCGTCCCAGGGCATGCCGGCGCGGGCGAAGGCGGTGGCCACGGAGGAGACGCCGGGGACGACCTCCACCTCCAGGCCGAACTCGGGGGCACGCAGGGTTCGTACGACGCCGAA
Organism: Streptomyces sp. a15; assembly: GCF_059026085.1. Lineage (NCBI taxonomy): Bacteria > Bacillati > Actinomycetota > Actinomycetes > Kitasatosporales > Streptomycetaceae > Streptomyces > Streptomyces sp. A15. Next base: position 223,715 of record NZ_JBWLKM010000002.1, read on the forward strand.
GAAGCCGGGGTCGCCGTCGGCGAGCACCACCGCGGAGCCGCGATGGCCGGCGATACGGCGGGCGGCGAGGGCGACGCTGCCGAGGCGGATGCGCTCGGCACCGGGCGGCACCTCGGGGAGTGCCAGGTGGTGGGCGGCACCGGCCACCAGCGTGGCGGCGCCGAGGGCGGAGCGTGCCGCGGCGGTCAGCGGCGAGCCGTCCCAGCCGATCACCGTGACCCGGTCGGCCATCGTCTCTCAGTCTCCAGGGGGTTTGCGCAGGTTGTCAGGGGCCCGGATGCCGGGCTCCGTGAGAGTACCTGGTGGAAGCGACCGAGCCGGTGGCCCCCTTGGTCAGTTCCAGTCCGAGAACGACGTGAAACCGCCGGAGTCGGCCAGCTGCTCGCCCGCCCCGTCGAGGTCTTCCGGGAGGAGGCTCCACACGATGAAGTCGGTGCGGACGTCGGCCCAGGTGCCGTCCTCGGTGCGGACGTGCGCTATGCAGGCGTTGCGCAGGACGCCCTCGCTGATACAGCCGATTTTCTGGGCGACCTGCTGGGAGGCGGTGTTGTCGGCCGCCGTGCGCAGCTCGATACGCTCGAGTTTCTGGTCGCCGAGGAGCCACTGGGCGGTGGCCAGGGCGGCCTCGGAGGCGTAGCCCTCGCCGCGGGCCCAGGGGGCGATGATGTACGACAGTTCGGTGGACCTGATGTGCCAGTTGGTCTTGCCGAGCTGGACGATGCCGACCAGGCGCTGGGTGAGGAACTCGGTGACGGCGAGGTCGAGGCCGCGGCCCGCCTGGCGTTCGGCGGGGGCGTACTCGGTGATCCAGGTGCGGGCGGCGTCCTCGGTGAACGGCTGGGGAACGTCGGTCCAGGCCACGACCTGCTCGTCGTTCATCATCTCGGCCAGGGCAGGCACGTCGTCCTCGTCGAGGGGACGCAGCACCAACCGCTCCGTGCTGATGGAGATGTTGGGGAAGGTGCCAGTCATGCGCCGCTCCGTAACCGTCGGGAAACCTTCAGCCTGCTGAACTGCCCAGCATGCAGCATGGAAGCACCGAACCGCACGACGGGGTCCTCCTCCACTGCCTTAAGGGCGTGGGGGGCACCCCCACCCGGTGAGGGAGTGGACCCCGTCCGTGGTGATACGCCGTATACGCCCCGTCAGCCGGAGCTGACCGGCAGAACCGAGCCCTGGTACTTGTCCTCGATGAACTTCTTCACCTCGGCGGAGGTGAGGAGTTCGGCGAGCTTCTTCACCCTGGGATCGTCCTCGTTGCCGCGCTTGACGGCGAGGAGGTTGGCGTAGGGGTTGTCCTTCGCCGACTCCAGGAGGACGGCGTTCTTCGTGGGACTGAGGCCCGCGTCCTGGGCGTAGTTGTTGTTGATGACCGCCGCGGCCACGTCGTCGAGGGAGCGCGGCAGTTGGGCGGGCTCCAGCTCCTTGAACTTCAGGTGCCTGGGGTTGGCCTTGATGTCCGCGGGGGAGGCGTCCGTGCCCGCGTCCTCCTTGAGCGTGATGACGCCCTGGGAGGCCAGGAGCTTGAGGGCGCGGCCTTCGTTGGTGGTGTCGTTCGGCACGGCGACGGTTGCTCCGTCGGCGAGCTCGGTGACGTCCGCGACCTTCTTGGAGTACACGCCCATGGGCGGCAGATAGGCATCGACGACCGGGACCAGGTCGGTGCCCTTGGACTCGTTGAAGTCGTCCAGGTAGGGCTCGTTCTGGTAGAGGTTCGCGTCGAGCGAGCCCTCCTGGAGCGCGGTGTTCGGGAGGACGTAGTCCGTGAACTCCTTGATCTCCAGGTCGAGTCCGGCCTTCGCGGCGAGGTTGTCCTTGATGTACGTCAGGACCTCGCCGGCCGGGACGGCGGTGGCGCCGACGACGAGGGAGTCGTCGTCACCGTCGCCGCTTGTGGAACCGCAGGCACTGAGGCCGAGGGCCAGTGCGACCGAGGCGGCCGCTGTGACGGTCTTGCGCATGACGGCAGCTCCTCAGAAGGACGGGATGACGGACCCGTCGTAGGTGTCCTCTATGAACTTCTTGACCTCGGCGGAGGTGAGGAGCCCCGCGAGCTTCTTCACGCGCGGGTCGTCCTCGTTGCCGTCCTTGACGGCGAGGAAGTTGCCGTACGGGTTGTCCGTGGCGGACTCCAGGACGAGGGCGTCGTCGGCGGGCGAGAGGTCGGCCTCGATGGCGTAGTTGCCGTTGATGACGGCCGCGTCCACGTCGTCCAGGGAACGCGGGGTCTGGGCCGCCTCCAGCTCCTTGAACTTGAGGTTCTTCGGGTTCTTGCTGATGTCGGAGGGGGTCGCCTCGTTGCCCACGCCGTCCTTGAGGGTGATGATCCCGTTGGCGTCCAGGAGCTTCAGCGCCCGCGCCTCGTTCACGCTGTCGTTGGGGACGCCGACGGTCGCACCGCTCTTCAGGGCGTCGGCGCTCTTGACCTTGTTGGAGTAGAGGCCGAGCGGCTCCAGGTGGACCGTGACGACGGGCACGATGTGGGTGCCGTTCTTCTTGTTGAAGTCGTCGAGGTACGGCTGGTTCTGGAAGTAGTTCGCGTCCACCGAACCGTCTTCGGTCGCCGTGTTCGGCGTGACGTAGTCCGTGAACTCCTTGACCTCCAGGTCGAGGCCGGCCTTCGTCGCCAGGTTGTCCTTCACGTAGTTCAGGATCTCGGCGTGCGGCGTCGGGCTCGCGGCGACGACCAGCGGTCCGCTGGTGTCGGAGGAGGCGGAGTCGTTGTCCGAGCCGCAGGCGGTGAGCCCGAAGGTGAGGGCTCCGGCAGCGAGGACGGCGGTGGTGATTTTGGCGGCGTTACGCACGAAAAGTGCCTTTCCTGAGGGGTGGAGCGACCCCGCGATGGGTGTGCGGGGCAATCTGCGGGTGGTGGGTGCCCCTACGAGGGGGCTTCTGAGGGAGACTTCAGGCGACCTTGCCGACGTCGGCCGTCACCGGCTCCTTCGCCTTCAGCAGGCGCAGCCTCGGCGCGGGACCGGACTGGCCGGCGCGGCGGTGCAGGAAGCGGGCGGCGTAGTCGCCGGCGAACTGGATGACGGAGATGACCACGGCGAGGATCGCCACGGTGATCCACATCAGCTCGGTCTCGAAGCGCTGGTAGCCGTACCGGATCGCGATGTCGCCGAGGCCGCCGGCACCGACCGTGCCGGCCATCGCGGAGTAGCCGATGAGGGCGACGATCGTGGTGGTGGTGCTGGAGATCAGCGACGGCAGGGACTCGGGTACGAGGACCTTCCGTACGACCGTCCAGGTGTTGCCGCCCATCGACTGCACGGCCTCGACGAGCCCGCCGTCCACTTCCCGGACAGCCGTCTCGACCAGGCGCGCGAAGAAGGGGATCGCGCCGATGGCGAGCGGCACGATGGCGGCCTCGCGGCCGATGGTGGTGCCGGTGATCGAGCGGGTGAAGCCCATCAGCGCGACCATCAGGATGATGAACGGCATCGAGCGGGCGACGTTCACGACCTGCCCGATGACCTTGTTCGCGACGACGTTCTGGAGGAGTCCGCCCCGGTCGGTGAGGACGAGGAGGACGCCGAGCGGGAGCCCGCCGACGACGGCGATGACTGTGGACCAGCCGACCATGTAGAGAGTGTCCCAACATGCCTGCTCCAGCAGGGGCTGCATCGCAGACCAATCAGTCCAGGTCACTTGGCGCCTTCCTTCACCAGCAGGGGCTCCTCGCCCAGTACGTCGATGTGCAGGCCCTGTTCGCGCAGGAAGCCGATCGGCACGACGTTGTCCTCGTAGCGGCCGGGCAGTTCGATGCGCATCCGGCCGACCTGGAGGCCGCCGACGGTGTCGATGGCGGCACCGAGGATCGATATGTCGATGTTGTAGGTGCGGGAGAGCTGGGAGATGACCGGCTGGGTCGCGGCCTCGCCCTGGAAGGTGACGTCGACGACGGTGCGGTCGGCGCCGGAGGCCTCGCCGCCCACCGGGAACAGCGCGGAGGCCAGCTCGGAGCCCGGGGTCGCGAGCAGTTCGCTCACGGTGCCGGACTCCACGATGCGGCCCTCCTCCATCAGCGCGGCCGAGTCGCAGATCGACTTCACGACGTCCATCTCGTGGGTGATGAGCAGGACGGTCAGGCCCAGTTGCCGGTTCAGGTCGCGCAGCAGCTGGAGGATGGAGCGGGTGGTCTCGGGGTCGAGGGCGCTGGTCGCCTCGTCGGACAGCAGGACCTTGGGGTCGCCGGCCAGGGCGCGGGCGATGCCCACGCGCTGCTTCTGGCCGCCGGAGAGCTGGGCCGGGTAGGCCTTCGCCTTGTCGGCGAGACCGACCAGGTCGAGCAGCTCCAGGGCCTTGCGGGAGCGCTCCTGGCCGGACTTCCCGAGGATTTCGAGCGGCAGCTCGACGTTGTCCTGCACGGTCCGCGTCGACAGCAGGTTGAAGTGCTGGAAGACCATGCCGATACGGCTGCGCGCCCGGCGCAGCTCCCGGCCGGCGCGGGGTCCGCGCCCGGCGAGGGCGGTGAGGTCCTGTCCGGCGACGGTGACCGTGCCGGCGGTGGGGCGCTCCAGCAGGTTGACGCAGCGGATGAGCGAGGACTTGCCGGCGCCGGACTGGCCGATGACGCCGTACACCTCGCCTTCGCGGACGTGGAGATCGACGCCGTCCAGGGCGGTGACCTCACGGCCGCTGGTGCGGTAGACCTTGGTCAGGCCTGTGGTGGTGATCACGTGGGTTTCCGTCACTGTCGTGTGCAGGGCGTGGATGTGCCCTGGCGGGTGCATTCGGTCGGAACGCGACACGGTTCTCGTGCGGTGGCATAAGGAACCAGGGGAGAGAACATGTGCGCGGGGCGGCGTCAGTCACGTACGGGATTCAGCGCACGGACATGCCACGGCGGCTCGCTTCGGGGCGCGAGGCTCAGGGTGGTGCAGGGGCCCTCTAGAAGGCGCACATTCGACACATACAACGAGCACCGGGCGTCATGGTCGCCTCGGTCGCAAGGGTGCGGCAGCTCGTCGTGGTCATGCGATCAGTAAACCAGACCTACGGTCCTGACAAAGCGCCGCTGTCCGGATGCTGGACAGCGGCGGACACCCGTCAACCGCGGACCGAGATCTCGACTCCCCTGTCGCTGACCAGGGCGGACAAGGCCGACAGGTCCCGCACCACGAGGTCGGCGACCAGCTCGTGGGCCTGGTGGGTTGTGGTCAATGCCACGGTGGTCATTCCGGCGGCGCGGCCGGCCTGGAGACCGGCGGGGGCGTCCTCGAAGACGACACAGTGGGCCGGGTCGACGCCGAGTTCGCGGGCCGCGAGCAGGTAGGGCTCGGGGTCGGGCTTGCCGCGCGTGATGTCGTCGGCGGCGATCAGCGTCTTGGGCAGGATGCCGACGGCGTCGAGGCGGGCCTCGGCCAGGCGCCGGGTGGCGGAGGTGACGACGGCCCAGCGGTCGGCGGGCAGCGCGTCGAGGAAGTCCTTGGTGCCGGGCAGCAGCTGGACTCCGTCGTTGGGTACGTCCTCCACCTCAAGCTTCTCGATCCGCGCGACGGCCTCCGGGACGAGGTGCGCGGGCAGCAGGTCGGCGGCTATCTCGGCGGCCGGCCGCCCGTGCAGTTCGACGCGTGCGAAGTCCTCGACGGTGATCCCGTACTCCAGGGCCCACTGCGTCCAGCAGCGGTCCACGGAGGCGAGGGAGGAGACGAGGGTGCCGTCGTTGTCGAACAGGAGGGCTTGTGCGTAGATCTTCATGCTGTCGACCCTACGGTGCGTCCCGGGGTCGGCCGCCTCGGGTTCTTTGGCCCGTAATAGGGTCACGACATGCTTGATGCCCTGACGCTCGTGACCGGCGTCGCCGCACTTCTGCTGGCCGCGTGGTGCGGCTGGGCCGCGTACCGAGATCAGCCGACCAAGGACTGGCACTTCATCGGGATGGCCGTGGTGTCCGTGCTGGCCCTCGTCCAGCTGGTGGTCGGGATCGTGCAGTTGGGGCGGGGCGAGAAGCCGGACCAGGGCACGACGATCTTCGTGGCGTATCTGCTGGGCGCGTTCGCGTGCGTCCCGGCGGCGGGGTTCATGTCGCTGGCCGAGCGGACCCGGTGGGGCTCGGTGACGGTTGCCTCCGGCGGTGTGGTGCTGGCGGTGCTCGAAGTGCGTCTCTATGACATCTGGGGAGGCTGAGGTGGCCGTGACGGAGGAGAAGCCCACGCGGCAGCGGCTGATCAGCGGGCCGGGGATGCTGTTGGTCTGGCTGTACGGCGTGATGGTCGTCGGGGCGGTGTCGCGCTCGGTGGTGCAGATCTCTACCGAGTTCGACCGGGCGCCGCTCGCTTACTCGTTGTCCGCGGTGGCGGGGCTTGTCTACGGGTTCATCACGTACTCGCTGGTGCGGGGTGGGGAGACGGCGCGTAAGGCGGCGTTGGTGTGCTGTGGGGCCGAGTTGGTGGGCGTGCTGACGGTCGGGACCTGGACGCTGGTGGACCCCTCCGCGTTCCCGGACGCGACCGTGTGGTCGGACTTCGGGATCGGGTATGTGTTCATCCCGGTGCTGTTGCCGTTGTCCGCGATGTACTGGCTGCGGAAATCGCGTGCGCCGCAGGGGGATGCCGCCTGAGGTCTTCAGGCGGCCGCGGGCCCGTTGTGGCTTGTCGCGCCCACGCGGCGGAGCCGCATATCGACACAGCCCCGCGCCCCTAAAAGATCCGATCACGCCGTGGCTGCATAAGTTCCCGCTAGCTTTTCCAGGACGATCATCTCCACCCCGTCCGCACCCTTCGACGTGCCCACCGTCTCGTAGCCCACCCGCCGGTACAGGCGCAGGTTGCCCTCGCTGCGGTAGCCCGTGTGGAGGCGGAACTTCTTGGCGCCGCGTTCCTCGGCCAGCGCCGACTCGGCCGCGCGCAGCAGCCGCGCTCCGATGCCGTGGCCCTGGAGGCGGGGGTGGACGCAGAGCTTGCCGATGGCGGCGGCGCCGTCCTCGGTCACCGCGCCGCGCACCGAGCCGACGACCTCCTCGCCCAGCCTGGCCACGAAGACGCAGTCCGCGACCACCTCCTCGCGGACGGAGTCCAGGCTCTGGACCAGCGGGTCGATGCGGTAGTTGCCGTACAGAGCGGCCTCGCTCTGGAAGCACAGGTACTGCAGCCTGAAGATCTGCTCCGCGTCCTGCTCGGTCGCCGCAGAGATGGTCACGCTCATGCCCATGTGCGCACGCCTCCCGCTCACCTGATCGCCTGTCGTCCCTCACTCCTATCCCCGCGCTCCGCGGGCCGCAACCTCCGGTGTGAGCAATCGGCGCAGACATCCCAGGCATCTGGAACGTTCCGGGCCAAGACTGCCCTGTGACATACCCAACTCCCCCGCGATTTCCCGGTATGTGAGGTCCCTGGGCGACAGGAGGGCCGCCATCAGACGGGGGCAGCGACCGGGGAGGCGGCGTACGGCGTCGTGCAGGGCGCGGCGGCGGGCCGAGGCGAGGGCGAGTTGTTCGGGGGTGCGGTCGCCGTCGTCGGTCGGCTCGGCGTCGTACGGTCGTTCGAGTCGGGTCGTACGGCGGGTGCGGCGGGACTCGGAGCGGACGGCTCGGCGGAGCCAGCCGTGCGGGTCGAGGGGCGGGCCCTGGGTCTCCAGGTGCTCCAGGAGACGGAGCCAGACCGCCTGCTCCAGGTCGCCCGGTTCCGTACCGGTGGCATGCGCCTCGGCCAGGGCTTCGGCGGTGAGCAGGGGGCGCAGGGTGGTGACGAGGTCGTGCGTCATATGCAGGGCGACGCGTCCGCCCGGGCTGTGGGTTGCCCGGGCGTCCGACTGTCACCCCAATCGGGGCCGATGGTTCAGCTGTTGACGAAGTCCTCGCGGGCCAGCAGACCGGTGTCCGGCTGGTCGGTGAAGACGCCGTCGATGCCCGTGGCGAAGTACGCCTTGTATGCGCCGAAGACGTCGCCGTAGGCGTCCGCGTCCGTGCCCTTGCGGAAGTCGGCGGGCAGGAAGGGGTTCTCGTTGCGCAGGGTCCAGGGGTGCAGGACGAGGCCCACCTTGTGCGCGTCCTTGACGAGGGTGGTCGGCTGGGTGAGCCTGCCCGCGGCGTCCTTCGGGATGATCAGGTCGAGGGTCGGGCCGATGCCCTGCGCGTAGGAGGCGATCTCCCTGAGGCCGGCCGGCTTGACCAGGTCGGCGACCGTGCGCGGGTCACCGGTCTCGACGAAGTCCCAGGGACGGGTGGTCGGGCCGGACAGGAGCACCACGAGCGGGTTGTCGACCAGCTTGTTCAGGCGCTGGATGCTGGTCGGCTCGAAGGACTGGATGATGACCGGCGACTTCCACTTGTCCCTGCCGTACTTGCGCAGCAGCTTGGCGACCCGCTCCTCCAGGCCCAGGCCCAGCTTGCGGAAGTAGGTGGGGTGCTTGAGCTCGGGGTAGATCCAGACCTGCTTGCCCCGCCTGCGGGTCTGCTCGTCCTGCCACTTCAGGACCTCTTCGAAGGTGGGGATCTCCCAGCGGCCGTTGTAGAGGGTGTTGTGCGGGCGGTTGGCCGGGATGCGTTCGATCGCGCGGAGCGTCTTGAGCTCGGCGAGCGTGAAGTCCTCGGTGAACCAGCCGGTGGTGGAGACGCCGTCGAGCACCTTGGTGGTCTTGCGGCCGGCGAACTCGGGGTGGTTCGCGACGTCGGTCGTGCCGCCGATCTCGGGCTCGTGGCGGCAGACGAGGTGGCCGTCCTTGGTGGGCACGAGGTCGCCGGCTTCGACGATGTCGGCGCCCAGGTCGAGGGCGAGCTGGTACGCACCGAGGGTGTGCTCGGGGCGGTAGCCGCTGGCACCCCGGTGACCGATGATCGTCGGCACGGGCAGGCTCTTCACCCCGCCGCTCCCTGGCCCGGCACCGGCGGCTCTCGCCGTACCGGACATCCCGAGGACCGCTCCCCCGGCACCGAGCACCGCCGCACCGAGAAGCGCCCGCCGCCCGGTCCCGCCCGCCTGCTCGTTCGCCCCCTGCGATCCCTGCATTCCCTGCGACCCCTGCGACCCCTGCGACCCCTGCGACCCCTGCGACCCCTGCGACCCCTGCGTTCCCATGAACGCCCTCCTGCCATCGGCTCGACCATGCGCGCCGATCGTAGGGTCGTGTCCATGGCGGACGGGAGACCTGTGGCGGAACACGCGGGTGACACGGGATGTCGTACGGGAACAGAGGTCTGACGCCCGGTCGGCTTCACGGCTGCGGCGCGGGGTACGCGACCTGTGTCACATCGTTCCGTTCGGGTTACCGCCGGGCAACGCGGTGCCACCGCAGGTGAACGGGTGTCAACAGTGCGTAAGACCTCGGTGAATCCGCCGTGCCCGATGTGCGCGACCCCCTGGGCCGCGAGTAATGTCCTCACCTGCACAGACTCATACAGATTCCCTCACCATTCTCTTGACACCGGAGGGCCCGTTGTCCCGCTTCGCGCTCATCAAGGCAGTGCTCGGACCGATCATGCGCCTGATGTTCCGCCCACGGGTGGAAGGCGCGGAGCACATCCCGGGCGACGGTCCGGTGATCCTGGCCGGGAACCACCTCACCTTCATCGACTCGATGATCATGCCGCTCTTCTGCGACCGGCAGGTCTTCTTCATCGGCAAGGACGAGTACGTCACCGGCAAGGGGATCAAGGGCCGGCTGATGGCCTGGTTCTTCACGGGCTGCGGCATGATCCCGGTCGACCGGGACGGCGGCCGCGGCGGTGTCGCGGCGCTCATGACCGGCCGCCGGGTGCTGGAGGAGGGCAAGGTCTTCAGCATCTACCCGGAGGGCACGCGCTCCCCCGACGGCCGGCTGTATCGCGGCCGCACGGGCATCGCCCGGCTGGCCATGATGACCGGCGCGCCCGTCGTACCGTTCGCCATCATCGGCACCGACAAGATCCAGCCCGGCGGTGCCGGCTTCCCGCGTCCCGGCCGCGTCACCGTCCGCTTCGGCGAGGCGATGGAGTTCTCCCGCTACGAGGGGATGGACCGCGACCGCTATGTCCTGCGGGCGGTGACCGACTCCGTGATGACCGAGGTCATGCGGCTGTCCGGGCAGGAGTACGTGGACATGTACGCCACCAAGGCGAAGGCCGCGTAAGCGGCTTAAGGGCTTCGGTACGGCTATACGGCGGGCTGCTCCTCGGGCGGTCCGCCGTTCGCGTGCCCGTCCCCCGGCGCCGGGAACCACAGCACGAACGTCGAGCCCTCGCCGACCCGGGAGAACAGCCGGATCTGGCCGCCGTGCGACTCCACGATCTGCCGGACGATGGCGAGGCCGAGCCCGGCGTGCCGGTCGCGTCCGCCGCCGCCCGCCCTGGCCCGCCAGAACCGGTCGAAGACCCGGGCCTGGTCGTCGTCCAGGATGCCGGGCCCCTCGTCCCGCACGGCGGTCCACAGCCAACTGCCCGAGCGGCCCGCGGCGACGGTGATGCGGGTGCCGGGCGAGGACAGTCGTACGGCGTTCGAGAGCAGGTTGCCGACGGCCCGGCGCAGGGCGTCGTGGTCGCCGATGACGGTCAGGCCCGGGACGAGCCGGCGGTGCAGGGCGAGGCAGCGGTCGGCGGCGAGCGGGGCGAACTCCTCGCACGCCTCGCCCGCCGCGGCGGCCAGGTCGACGTCCGCGTCGGCGAGGGCGGGCGCGCTGCGGCGGGCCGTGGCCAGCAGGTCCTCGACCAGCCGGGTCATCCGGGTGGTCGCGCGGTCGACACTGCGGGCGGCCGTACGGCGCTCCTCCTCGTCGGACTCCTCCGCGGTCAGTACGGCGTCCAGGTTGGCGCGGATGATCGCGAGGGGGCTGCGCAGCTCGTGCGAGGCGTCGTCGATGAGCTGGCGCTGGGCGCGGAACGCCTCGTCGAGCCGGTCCAGCATCGAGTCCACCGTGTCGGCGAGGTCGCGCAGCTCGTCCTTGGGGCCCTGCAGCTGGATGCGTTTCGACAGGTCGGTGGCCTGGATCTCGGCCGCCGTGCGGGAGATGGCGCGTACGGGGCGCAGGGCGCGGCCGGAGAGGATCCAGCCGAGGACGAGGCTGGTGGCGGCGAGGCCGCCGAGGACGGCGTAGGAGAAGCGGCGCAGGTTGGCGAGGGTCTCGTAGTTGACGGCCGCCTCGACCTCCTGGAGCTTCACGGCGTCGAACTCGCCCATGTAGACGCCGTTCACGTACTTCTCGGCGCGGAACTGCTTGCTGACGGGGTGGGCCTCGCCGCTGCGTTCCACGGCCACGTAGGTGGCGCCGAGGACGAGTGCGGTGAGGACGAACAGGAGGCCGGAGTAGAGGACGGTGAGGCGGAAGCGGATGGTGTGGGTGAAGGAGGGCAGGCGCGGGAGCCTGAGGGGCAGGTGCGGGAGCCTGAGGGGCAGGCGCTTGAAGGAAGGGCGTTTCATGGCGTCTCCTTCAGGCGGTAGCCCTGCCGTATCACCGTCTCTATGAGGGGTTCGTCCTCTCCGGTGACCTTGCGGCGCAGCGAACCGACCGTGACGCGCACGGTGTTGGTGAAGGGGTCGGCGTGTTCGTCCCAGACGTGTTCGAGGAGTTCCTCGGCCGGCACGACGCGCCCGGGGCGGGTCATGAGGTAGTGCAGGACGCTGAACTCCTTCGGCGTGAGATTGAGTCGGCGGGGGCCGCGGTAGGCCTCGAAGCGGGCGGTGTCCAGGCGGAGTTCGCCGACCTCGACGACTGCCGTGCCGCCGTCCTCGCGGCGCAGCAGCGCCCTGATGCGGGCGAGGAGTTCGGGCAGGGCGAAGGGTTTGACGAGGTAGTCGTCGGCGCCCTCGTCGAGGCCGCGGACGCGGTCGGCGAGGCGGTCGCGGGCGGTGAGCATGAGGATGCGGGGGCCGCCGGGGCCTGGGGCCGCACGGATTGCGCGGCAGACGGTGAAGCCGTCGCCGTCGGGGAGGTTGAGGTCCAGCAGGACCAGGTCGTAGTCGTTGACGGCGAGTTTCTCGGTCGATGTGTCGACGTCCGGGGCGACGTCGACGGCGTAGCCCGCCCGCACCAGGCCGACCTTGAGCGCGACGACCAGGTCCTCCTCGTCCTCGACCACGAGCAGTCTCATGTCCGTCCCTCCTCAGCCCCCGTCGATGATCGTCTGTGCCGCCGTCGCCGCGTCCGCCACGGGGATGGCGAAGCCGATGCCGATGGAACCACCTCGTTGCTGGTCCAACGTCGCGATGGCCGTATTGATGCCGATGACCCGTCCCTCGGCGTCGACCAGCGGTCCGCCCGAGTTGCCGGGGTTGATCGACGCGTCGGTCTGCAGGGCGCGCTGCTGCCCGCCGCCGCCGCTGCCTTCGCCGAGCCGTACGGAGCGGTCCAGGGCACTGACGATGCCCGAGGTGACAGTGCCGCTCAGGCCCAGCGGGGAACCGATGGCGAGGACCGTGTCTCCGACGCCGGGGCGGGCGCCGGTGGCGAGTTCGGCGGCCCTGAGACCGCGTGACGTCTCCGGCTCCAGTACGGCCACGTCGTGCGCGGGGTCGTCGCCGACCACCTCGGCACTCAGCCGGCGCCCGTCCTGCAGCTCGACGGTGACCTGCGAACTCCCGTCCACGACATGCGCGTTGGTGAGGATCCGGCCCCGCTCGTCGAAGACGAACCCGGACCCCTGCCCGTTCGCCGTGACGACGGAGACCACGCTGGGCAGGACCCGGTCGGCGACGGCTTGCAGCCCGCCGACCTCGCGTGCGGTCACCGAAGCGGCCGGGTCGTCGTCCCCGAGGACGCCGGCGGCGTATCCGGCGGCGCCGCCCGCGAGCACGGCGGCGAGGAGGGCGGTGGTGAGGGGACGGGGGGTGCGGTTGCGTGGGGGCCGCGCGGGGACGGGCGAGTGCGGGGACGGGGCCGGGGACGGGGCCGGGGCTGGAGACGGCACCGGCGCGGGCCGGTCGGGGAGCGTGGGCCGCAGACCTGGCAGGAAGGACGGGCCACGGGGCGCGCCGAGGCCGAGCGGGGCGTCGACGGGGGCGGCGCCTCGGTGGCCCGAGGCCCCGTCGGCCGCGCTCGGGTCGACCTCGGACGCGGTGGCATGACGCGTGGTGCCGTCCGAGGATCCCTCGGTACGCTGCGGGCCGCCGCCGTCGGAGGAGGCCGGCGGTTTGCCGAGGCCAGGAGCGACCGGCGAGCCACCGGAGTACACGGGATCGTGAGAAGCCGGCACGCCGGAGCGTGCGGCATCGGGCGAACCCGCCGGGCCGGCATGCGCAGCATCAGGCGAACCCGGCGCACCGGAGTGCACGGCACGGGAAGAACCCGGCCCACCGGAGCCCGCGGCATCAGGCGAACCCGGCGGGCCAGCATGCGCGGCATCAGGCGAACCCGGCGCACCGGAGTGCACGGCACGGGAAGAACCCGGCCCACCGGAGCCCGCGACATCAAGCGAACCCGCCGGGCCAGCATGCGCGGCATCAGGCGAACCCGGCGCACCGGAGCCCGCGCCACCCGGCAAACCCGCCACACCGGAATGCACGGCACCGGAAGAACCCGCCGCACCGGCATGCGCGGCATCAGGCGAACCCGGCGCACCGGAGCCCGCGCCACCCGGCGAACCCGCCACACCGGAGTGCACGGCACGGGAAGAACCCGGCCCACCGGAGCCCGCGACATCAAGCGAACCCGCCGGGCCAGCATGCGCGGCATCAGGCGAACCCGGCGCACCGGAGCCCGCGCCACCCGGCGAACCCGCCACACCGAAGCGCTCAGCTCCAGGAGAACCCGGTGAGCCGGGGCGCGTGCTGCCGGGAGAAGCCGGCACGCCAAAGTGCTCGGCTTCGAAAGAACCCGGCGGGCCGGAGTGCGTGGGGTCTGTCACGGTGTGCCTCCTTCGTCGGTGGGCCGGGGACGGGTGTCGAGGTCGGTCATGGCAGGCGGGAGAACCACAGCAGGGAGGTCGCGGCGGCGATCAGTGCCGTGGCGAGGCCTGCCGCCACGAACCACTGCCAGATCTCGCGTTCCTCGGTGCGGTGGCCGACGGAGCTGCCGATGTCCTCGTAGACGGCCTGGAGTTCCTCGCCCGTGGCGGCCTCGTGGTAGTCGCCGCCCGTGCGGGAGGCGAGGTTCTCCAGGGCGGGGCCGTCGACGGGGACCTGGAGGAGGCGGCCGTCGCCGAGGTCGACGACGCCGTCCTCCGTGCCGTACGCGATCGTCGAGACGGGGATGCGCTCGGCGGCCGCCTCCGCCGCCGCCGACTCGACCGAGCGGCCCACCGTGTTGGAGCCGTCGGAGAGCAGCACGATGTGGGCGGGCGGCGGCTCGGTCTCGGCCTGTTTGTCGAGCGCCCGGATCGCGTTGCGGGCGGCGATGACGGCCTCGCCGATCGCCGTGCCCTGGCCGGTGGTGAGCTGTTCGATGGCCGAGCGCAGCACCGCGCGGTCGGTGGTCGGCGGCACCGCGACGGTGGCGGAGCCGCTGAAGGAGACGAGCCCGGTGTTGAACCGTTCGGGCAGCCGGTCGATGAAGGCGAGGGCGGCGCGCTGGGCGGCCACGAACCGGGTCGGTGAGACGTCGGTGGCCTCCATGGAACCGGAGGTGTCGAAGGCGACGACGATCGTCGCCCGTTCGCGCGGTACCTGCACGTCGGCCGTGGGCCGGGCGAACCCCAGCACCAGCAGCGCGAGCGTGGCGCAGAAGGCCGCGGCCGGTATGTGCCGGCGCCGGCCCGGCCGGTGGGGCGCGACCTTGTCGAGCAGGTCGAGGTTGGTGAAACGGACGGCATAGCGGCCGCGCCTGCGTTGGACCAGCAGATACGCGCCGATCAGTCCGGCGAGCGGGATCAGGAGCAGCAGCCAGCCGGGGGAACGCAAACCCATGAAGTCACTCCCGTGTCATGCGGCGCCGCCTCCCGCACGGCGCCGCTGGTCCTCGACGTACCGGACGACGTCCCGCACCCAGTCCCGGTCCGTGCGGAGCCTGAGGTGCGCGGCGCCCGCACGGCGGATCGCCTGCTTGATCACGGCCCGCTGTTCCAGCGCGGCCTCCGCATACCGCTCGCGCAACCGCCGTGCGTGCGTGGGGACTTCGCGTCGTCGTCCGGTCTCGGGGTCGACGACGGTGAGCAACCCGACGTCGGGCAGCTCCAGTTCACGCGGGTCGACGGTCTCCACGGCGAGGACCTGGTGGCGGTGGGCCACCGTGCGCAGGGGCTGCTCCCAGCCGGTCTCCAGGAAGTCGGAGACGACGGCGACCAGGCCCCGCCCGGGCAGGGCACGCAGTTCCCGGAGGGAGTCGGCGAGGGTGGAGTCGGCGGCCCCCGGTTCGACGCGCGGGCGGTCCAGGGCGGCGTGCAGGACGGTGAGCAGGTGTCGTCGGCCGGTGCGGGGCAGGATCCGCCGTATGCCGTGCGGCCCCGAGATCTGCGCGCCGAGCCGGTTGCCGGCCCGCTCGGTGAGGAACGCGACGGCCGCCGCCGCGCCCACCGCGAGGTCCCGCTTCTCCATCCGGGCGGTGCCGAAGTCCATGCTCGCGGAGGCGTCCAGGACGATCCAGATGGTCAGCTCACGGTCGGCGAGGGTGAGACGGACGTGCGGGACGGTGGTGCGGGCGGTGGCGTTCCAGTCCATCCGGCGGACGTCGTCGCCGATGACGTACGGCCGGGTCTCCGCGAGCTCGCTGCCCGGCCCCGGCAGCAGGGCCGGATGGTCGCCCTGGAGGAGCCCGTCGGGGTGCCGGGTGAAGAGCAGTTCCAGGTGTTTCAGGGCCTGTTCGGGGGTGAGCTGGCGCAGGGTCGGGGTCATGCGACGGCCTCCTCGGTGTGTTTCTCGGCGGCGGCCTGACGAGGACTGATCCGGGGCTGGTGGACCGCCGCGAGCACCTCGTCGACGATCTCGCCCGGGGTGACGCCGTCGGCGAGCGCGTCGAAGGGCAGGACGAGACGGTGGGCGACGACCTCGTGCGCCAAGTCGCTCACGTCGTCGGGGAGTACGTAGCCCCGTCCGCGCAGCAGAGCCAGCGCGCGGGCCGCGGCGACCAGGCCGAGCGTGGCCCGCGGACCGGCGCCGTGCGCCAGCCGGCTCTCCGGTCCGGCGAGTTCGCGGGTCGCGCAGACCAGTCGTACGGCGTACTCGGCGACCGCGTGGTGCACGAACACCTCGTCGGCCGTGCGCTGGAGGGCGACCAGCCGCTCGGGGGTGAGGACGCGGCGCGGGCGGGGCGGGTCGACGCTCATCCGGTAGAGGATGGCGAGTTCCTCGGACTCGGTGGGCGCGGCGACGTCCACCTTGAGCAGGAAGCGGTCGCGCTGGGCCTCGGGGAGCCGGTAGACGCCCTCGGACTCGATGGGGTTCTGGGTGGCGAGCACGAGGAACGGTTCGGGGACGGGGAGGGTGGTGCCGCCGATGGACACCTGGTGCTCGCCCATGACCTCAAGCAGCGCCGACTGCACCTTGGCGGGGGCGCGGTTGATCTCGTCGGCGAGGACGACGTTCGCGATGACCGGCCCCGGTTCGATGTCGAACGCCTCTTGGGAGGGCCGGTAGATGCGGGTGCCGGTGATGTCGGAGGGGACGAGGTCGGGGGTGAACTGGAGGCGGGCGAAGTGACCGCCCACGACGTGTGCGAGGGTCTTCGCGGCGAGCGTCTTGGCGACGCCGGGTACGCCCTCCAGGAGGCAGTGGCCGCGGGCCAGGATCGCGGTGAACAGGCGTTCCACCATGCGGTCCTGGCCGACGATGACCCGTTTCACCTCGAAGAGGGCGTCTTCGAGGAGCTTGTCGTCGGGGGCGGTCACAGCTGTGAGGCCGGGTCGTTCGTGCCGGTGGTTTTCTCGGGGCAGTCGCGGTCGCCCTCTTCTACGACGAACCTCACCTGGTCGCGGGGCTTCTCGTCACTGTCGGCGGCCAGTGCGACGCCGCCACCGGTCAGTCCGGCGGCGGCCAGCACGGACGCGGTGACGATCATTGTGCGCGTACGACGTGTCATGGTCGTTGGCTCCTTCGGCCGTGGGGACGACGTCGGGTACGGAGCCAAGACCATCAGGTCGGGGCGAAAACGGGCTTAAAGTCGAGTGTGGGCAGGCTGAGGCCCGCCGCCCCTAGGCGGCGCTGTCCAGCCGTTGGCCTCGCAGCAGGAACCATGCCGCTACCGCCGCAGTGAGCAGCACCACCGCCCCCACCCCTGCCGCGAGCGCGAGTCCGTCCACGAACGAACTCCGGGCCGCCTCCAGCAGCGCCTCCGACGTCTGGGCCGGCAAGCCCGCCGACGCCTCCACCGCCCCGCCCAGCGACTCGTGCGCCTCCGCCGGTGTGCCCGCCGGGCCCTTGAAGTCGCGGTAGACGCCCGTCACGATCGAGCCGAGTACGGCGATGCCGAGGGCCGCGCCGAGTTCGTACGCCGTCTCGGACACCGCGGATGCCGCGCCCGCCTGTTCCTTGGGTACGGAGCCCAGGATGACGTCGGCGGTGACGGTGAAGGAGAAGCCGGCTCCGATGCCGACGAACAGCAGCGCGGTGCCGAGGAGCGGGTAGCCGGTGGACTGGTCGATCACGGTGAGCGCGGCCAGTGCGAGGCCGACGGCCGCGAGGCCGCCGGAGACGACGGACCGGACCGAGAAGCGCCGGGCCATCGAGCCGGCGATCAGGCCGGCCACCACCGCACCCACGGCGGCGGGCAGTTCGGCCAGGCCCGCTTCCAAAGGCCGCCTGCCCTGGACGAGTTGCAGATACTGGGAGAGGAAGAAGACGAGCCCGGACAGACCGAGGATGGTCAGCAGGTCGGCGAGGACCGCTCCGCTGAAGCCGCGGTGGCGGAACAGCCGCATGTCCAGCAGGGGTGTCGGCAGGGTGAGTTGGCGGCGTACGAAGCCGTACAACGCCCCCGCGCCCAGCAGGCCCGAGGCGAGTGTCTCCCACGTGATGCCATGGGTGGCGGCCTCCTTGACGGCGTACACGACACCGATCATGCCGACCAGCGACAGCACGACACTGATCATGTCCCACGGGCCGGGACGCGGATTCCGCGACTCGGGCAGCAGCTTGATGCCTACGAGGACCAGGACCGCCATCACGGGCAGGTTGATCAGGAAGACCGAGCCCCACCAGAAGTGTTCGAGCAGAAACCCACCGGCGATGGGCCCGACCGCGGTACCCGCGGAGGCTGTTGCGCCCCAGATGCCGACGGCGAGGCTGCGTTCGCGCGGGTCGTGGAAGAGGTTGCGGATCAGGGCGAGCGTGGCGGGCATGAGGGTCGCGCCGGCGACACCGAGCAGCGCCCGGGCGACGATCATCATCTCGGGTGTCGTGGCATAGGCGTTCAGGACGGAGACCGCGCCGAAGGCGGTGGCGCCGATGAGCAGGATCCGCTTGCGGCCGATGCGGTCGCCGAGGCTGCCCATGGAGACGAGCAGACCGGCGATGACGAAGGAGTAGACGTCACCGATCCACAGGAGCTGGGTGCCGGAGGGCTTCAGGTCCTCGCTGATGTAGGGGGTCGCGAGGCCGAGGACGGTCGCGTCCACGGCCACCAGCAGCACGGCGAGCACGAGGACGGACAGCGCGAGCCAACGGCCGGGGCGCTTCACCGCCTCGGTCGGGTTCGCCGGCTGCAGGGTGCTGGTCATGATTCCTCTCTCTGTCGTGCGGGATGCCGTAGTGCGCCGCCGAGCAGCAGCTCGGTGATCATGTAGGTGAAGTCCTTGGGGGCGACCCTGCCCTCCGACACGGCCCAGGCGCCGGAGGCCATCAGGCCGTAGAGCGCCTCGGTGAGCCAGGCCGGGGTCAGGTCGATGCGGAACTCGCCGGTCGCCTGGCCGCGGCGGAACAGCGCGGCGATCCGGGCGTCCAGGCGGGCCCAGCCCTCGTTCTGCTCCTCGCCCTCGAACAGCTGGTTCTCGGTGTAGAGGAAGGCGAGCAGTCCGGCGGCGGGTTCGAGTTCCTTCACGAACCTGCGCAGCGCCTCCTGGGCCGGGCCGTCGTCGAGCCGTGCGGCGTCCGCCGACGCCTCGCACTCCGCGATGCCGAGTGCCTCCAGCGCCCGGACCAGCGCGTCACGCCCGGCGAACTGGCGGTGCAGGGTGGCCCGGCTGATCCCGGCCGCCTTCGCCACCTCGTCCATGGTCGCGGTGGATTTGCGGGTCAGCAGGGCTGCGGCGCTGCGCAGTACGTGATCACGATCGACGGCCATGAGACAACCATAGCCCACATGAGACATGCATGTCTCACCAGGGGCATGGACGTCTCACGCACCTGTGCCCTTCAGGGGCTTCTCAGTGCCAGGGCAGCTGCCCGCGCTTCTCCCAGTACGTCCGCGGCTCCTCGACCAGTGCGGCCAGCCGGGTCAGCTGGTCCTCGTCGAGGTCCACGACCGCCGCGTGCAGGTTCGAGGAGAGCTGGGTGACGGTCGCGGCGCCGGAGAGGACGACACCGGCCCACGGCTGGCGCAGGACGAGGGCGAGGGCGACCGCGTCGCAGCCCAGAGACGTTTCCTCGGCCACGGCCTTCAGCGCGTCCGGTGCGTGTGGCTCCGCGAGGCGCCCGTTGGCCATCGCCTCCTTGACGATGACCGTGAGTCCGGCCTCGCGTGCCTCGGCGAGCGCGGGGGCGGCCGAGGTCTCCAGGGCGTTGTACGTCGACTGGACGGTACGGAAGAGGGGCTCGCCGTCGACCGTCACGGCGAGCGCGGCCCGGATCGCGTCGGCCTGGGCGGGGCCGCTGGTGGAGAAGCCGACGGTGAGGCCCTGCGCGGCGGCTTCCGCCAGCTTCGCGTGGAGTTCCTTGTCGGTGAGGGCCGGGCTGTCCGGGGTCACCGAGTGGATCTGGTAGAGGTCGAGCCGGTCGCCGAGCAGTTCGTCGCTCTCGACGCGCTGCCGCTCGTACGTGGCGAGCGTGTGGTCCTTGACCTCATGCCGGTCGGCGTCGGTGCTCCAGGCCGCGGTGTAGGTGTAGCCCCACTTGCTGCCGACGACGATGTCGTCGATGTCGGGGCGGGCGTTCAGCCAGTCGGCGAGGAACTCCTCGGAACGGCCGTAGGAACGGGCCGCGTCGAAGTAACGGACGCCTTGGGCGTAGGCAGCGTCGAGGAGTTCGTGGGTGCGGGCGCGCAGCGTCTCGACGCTGCGGTTCGCTCCGAGGTCGTGGTCTCGGCCGAGGTTGATGTAGCCGGGGCGGCCGACGGCTGCGAGGCCGAGCCCGAGGTGGCAGGTGGGGGTTGTTGCTGTGGCCAGTCGGGCGAAGGGCATCGCGGGCTCCGTTGGTCGGCTCCGGTACGGCTTCCGACCAACGTAACCCGCGATGCCCTTCTCGTGATCGCCATTGAGCTCGGGGCCTGCGGTGGATGGGCGAGTGCCGGTCGTTCGTGGCTTGTCGCGCCCGCGCGGCGGAGCCGCAGATCGATACAGCCCCGCGCCCCTGTGGGGCACGGCCCTCAGGGACGCCGAATCAGCTCTGCTTCTTTGCGGTCGCCCACTCGTGCTGCGCCGCCACGTCCGCCTTGACCTCCGCGAGCTGGACGGCGACCGCGCTGGGCGCCGTACCGCCGCGGCCGTCGCGGGAGGCGAGGGCGCCGGGCACGTTGAGGACGGAGCGCACCTCGGGGGTCAGGTGGGCGGAGATCTTCGCGAACTGTTCGTCCGTCAGCTCGTCGAGTTCCTTGCCCTCGGCCTCGGCGACCTTCACGCACTCGCCGGCGACCTCGTGCGCGATCCGGAACGGCACGCCCTGCTTGACCAGCCACTCGGCGATGTCGGTGGCGAGCGAGAAGCCGGCCGGGGCCAGTTCCTCCATGCGTTCGCGGTGGACGGTGAGGGTGGCGATCATGCCGGTGAAGGCGGGGAGCAGGACCTCCAGCTGGTCGCAGGAGTCGAAGACCGGCTCCTTGTCCTCCTGGAGGTCGCGGTTGTACGCGAGCGGGAGGGCCTTGAGCGTCGCCATCAGGCCGGTCAGGTTGCCGATCAGACGGCCGCTCTTGCCGCGCGCCAGCTCCGCGATGTCCGGGTTCTTCTTCTGCGGCATGATCGACGAGCCCGTGGAGAACGCGTCGTGCAGCGTCACGAAGGAGAACTCCTTCGTGTTCCAGAGGATGATCTCCTCGGCGATCCGGGAGAGGTTGACCCCGATCATCGCGGTGATGAAGGCGAACTCGGCGACGAAGTCGCGGGAGGCGGTGCCGTCGATGGAGTTGCCGACGCTGCCGTGCTCGAAGCCGAGATCGCGAGCGACCGCCTCCGGGTCCAGGCCGAGGGAGGAGCCCGCGAGGGCGCCCGAGCCGTACGGCGACACGGCCGTGCGCTCGTCCCACTGGCGCAGGCGTTCGGCGTCCCGGGACAGGGGCTGGACGTGCGCGAGGACGTGGTGGGCGAAGAGCACCGGCTGGGCGTGCTGGAGGTGGGTGCGGCCGGGCATCGCCACGTCCGGGTGGGCCTCCGCGAGGCCGATCAGGGCGTCCTGGAGTTCGGCGATCAGGCCGCCGATGATCCGGGCGTGGTCGCGCAGGTACATCCGGAAGAGGGTGGCGACCTGGTCGTTGCGGGAGCGGCCGGCGCGGAGCTTGCCGCCGAGGTCGGGGCCGATGCGCTCCAGGAGGCCACGCTCCAGGGCGGTGTGGACGTCCTCGTCGGCGATGGTGCCGACGAGGTCACCGGATGCCACGTCCGCTTCGAGCCGGTCGAGGCCCGCGAGCATCCGGGTCAGCTCGTCCTCCGTGAGCAGCCCCGCCTTGTGCAGCACGCGCGCGTGGGCACGCGAACCGGCGATGTCGTAGGGCGCGAGCCGCCAGTCGAAGTGGACGGACGCGGACAGCTTCGCCAGGGCCTCGGCGGGACCGTCGGCGAAACGGCCGCCCCAGAGCCGTACGTCACCGCTGTTGCTGCTCACTTGCGTTGCTCCTCAAAGGCCTTGTCGTGTCAAAGGCATGGTCGTGGATGTGCCACCGCCTCCCTGCCGACCGGCGGTCAGGGAGGCGGCATTCACGCTACTGCTTGCGCAGGGTCCGTACCGCCTACGCCAGGTCCCGCTGCGCGGCGATCTTCGACGACAGGCTGTAGATGTCGATGAAGCCCTTGGCCGCGGCCTGGTCGAAGGTGTCGCCCGTGTCGTACGTCGCCAGGTTGAAGTCGTACAGCGACGACTGGGAGCGCCGGCCGGTGACGACCGCGCGGCCGCCGTGCAGGGTCATCCGGATGTCACCCGAGACGTGCTGGTTGGCCTCGTTGATGAAGCCGTCCAGGGCGCGCTTGAGCGGGGAGAACCACTGGCCGTCGTAGACCAGTTCGCCCCAGCGCTGCTCGACCTGCCGCTTGTAGCGGGCCAGTTCGCGCTCGACGGTGACGTTCTCCAGTTCCTGGTGGGCGGTGATCAGGGCGATCGCGCCCGGGGCCTCGTACACCTCGCGGGACTTGATGCCGACGAGCCGGTCCTCGACCATGTCGATACGGCCGATGCCCTGGGCTCCGGCGCGCTCGTTGAGCTGCTGGATGGCCTGGAGCACCGAGACGGGCTTGCCGTCGATGGCGACCGGGACACCCTCCTTGAAGGTGATGATCACCTCGTCGGCCTCGCGGGGCTCGGCCGGGTTCGAGGTGTACTCGTAGATGTCCTCGATCGGCGCGTTCCAGATGTCCTCCAGGAAGCCCGTCTCGACCGCGCGCCCGAAGACGTTCTGGTCGATGGAGTACGGGGACTTCTTGCTGGTGGCGATCGGGAGCTGCTTCTCCTCGCAGAACGCGATGGCCTTGTCCCGGGTCATGGCGTAGTCGCGGACCGGGGCGATGCACTGGAGGTCG
The DNA here is from genome assembly GCF_059026085.1 of Streptomyces sp. a15. Taxonomy (NCBI): domain Bacteria; kingdom Bacillati; phylum Actinomycetota; class Actinomycetes; order Kitasatosporales; family Streptomycetaceae; genus Streptomyces; species Streptomyces sp. A15. Next base: position 246,369 of record NZ_JBWLKM010000002.1, read on the forward strand.
GGGGCGAGGGCGACGATGCCGGCCTCGAAGCGGACCTGGTCGTTGCCCTTGCCGGTGCAGCCGTGGGCGACGGTGGTGGCGCCGTGCTTCTTGGCGGCGGCGACGAGGTGCTTGACGATCGTCGGCCGGGAGAGCGCGGAGACCAGCGGGTAGCGGTCCATGTAGAGGGCGTTGGCCTTGATCGCCGGGAGGCAGTACTCCTCGGCGAACTCGTCCTTGGCGTCCGCGACCTCGGCCTCGACCGCGCCGCACGCGAGGGCGCGCTTGCGGATGACGTCCAGGTCCTCGCCGCCCTGACCGACGTCGACCGCGACGGCGATGACCTCGGCGCCCGTCTCCTCGGCGATCCAGCCGATGGCGACGGAGGTGTCCAGACCGCCCGAGTAGGCGAGTACGACGCGCTCGGTCATCGGGTTCTCCTCACAGTGCTTCGCTGACATGCATGAGTATGCAGGAGTCTGCATGATTCGTCAATCTCGCCGGGGTTTGAACACGGGAAACCGCTTTCCCGTATCTCTCGCCGAACGCAGGCGCCGCGTTTGTCACTGCCGAGACCACCTGACCCGAGTGAGGCATCCGCATGTCCAGGGCTCTTCCGAAATACAACAAGCGTCGCGTCGCGTTGATCGGCGGCGCCGCCGCGGTGGTCATGACCGGCGCGGTCATCGCCGGTTCCGCCCTCGCCGGGGAGTCGGCGGGATCGAAGAGCGGCAGCACGAACGCCCGGACGCTGGCCGGTCCCGGCACCATCAGCTGCCCGGACGTCGCGTCCCAGCTGCCCGCGATCCCGGCCACCGCACAGGCCGAGGTCGACCGCAACCTCGCACTGCTCCAGACCCAGATCGACGAGGCCAACAAGCGACTCGTCGACACCGTCGGCCAGGGCGGACCCAACTTCGTCCAGAACGCCATCCTCGGCCCCCTGGAGGACAAGCGGATCGCCACCGTCAACCGCATCGCCACCGCGATCGGCCGTACGGCGGAGAAGCCGGCCGGACTCGACGCGCTCGCGCCGTGCGCGCTCAACGCGGACGGCGCCGCCGAGACCGGCGAGGAGGCGGGCGAGGACGCGGGCGCGGGCGAGGAGGCCGGCGGCGAGGTCGAGGCCACGCCGAGCGAGACCGCGACCGAGGAGGCCGGCGAGAACACCGGCGAGGCGGGCGACACGGGCGAGGCCGGCGCGGCGGGCGCCATCAGCTGCCCGGACGTCGCGTCCCAGCTGCCCGCGATCCCGGCCACCGCACAGGCCGAGGTCGACCGCAACCTCGCACTGCTCCAGACCCAGATCGACGAGGCCAACAAGCGACTCGTCGACACCGTCGGCCAGGGCGGACCCAACTTCGTCCAGAACGCCATCCTCGGCCCGCTGGAGGACAAGCGGATCGCCACCGTCAACCGCATCGCCACCGCGATCGGCCGTACCGCCGAGAAGCCCGCGGGCCTGGACTCCCTGGCCGCCTGCACGGTCACCGAGTGACCTGACAGGCGCTGTGGCCGCCCCGCGTGAGCGCCGGCCGGGGCGGCCACGGACACCTCCGCGAAGCGGATCTCGCTATTCATTAGACAGACGAAAGACTTGCACCCATAATCGTTAGACATGGGAAAGACTTACGAGCGCATAGACGGCCGGCTCCGCACGTTCATCGAGGAACAGCCCCTCTTCTTCACCGCGTCGGCCCCCCTGTCCGGGGACGGCACGGTGAACCTCTCCCCCAAGGGCCTCAAGGGTTCGTTCGTGATCCTCGACGAACTCACCGTGGCCTACCTGGACTTCGCGGGATCCACCGCGGAGACGATCGCCCACCTGCGCGAGAACGGACGGATCACCCTGATGTGGTGCGCCTTCCAGGGCCCGCCGAACATCGTGCGCGTACACGGCCGCGGCGAGCCGGTGTTCCGCGACGACCCGCGCTTCAAGGAACTGCTCGCGCACTTCCCCGACATCGACCCGACCCCGCACGGGCTGCGCGCGATCATCGTCGTACGGGCCGAACTGATCCGGGATTCCTGCGGGTTCGCGGTGCCGTTCATGTCGTACGACTCCGACCGCGCACTGCACGGGCAGCGTTTCGCACGCGAGGACGACGACTCGCTCAGCGAGTACTTCGCCAAGAAGGACCACATCGCCACGAGCATGGACGGGCTCCCCGGGCTGCCGCTGCCACTGCGTCCGATTTAGTGCTTTTTATTTGATCTATACATACACAGGCTTCTTGTGCATATTGACGGAATTCTCCCTTCCGCCGTGCTTGCCCCCTAGCCTGGGCGCACGAACAGATGGGGGATTCATGTTCCGACCAACGCGCGAACCTCAGAGCAAACGCCATGTCCGCAGCTCCTTCTTCGTCGTCGGGGAGGGAGCCCTCTCCGACACCCCGGACGACGGCCCGGCCGAGCCCACGCCGCTCTCCGACGTCGCCGCCCTCCGCAGGTTCCGGTTCTCACGGCTGGGCCCCAGGGCGGATGCGTCCCAGGCCCTGGACCGGCCCACCCGCCAGGCACTCGCCGAAGCCATGACCGACCCGGTCCCGGTCCAACAGGACTCGGCGAAGCGCACCGTACCGGCGGGCTTCACGTACCTCGGCCAGTTCCTGGACCACGACCTCACCCTGGACGCGACGGCGGCCCACCTGGAGGACGACGTCACCGTCGGGCAGCTGCTCCAGGGCCGCTCGCCCGCACTGGACCTCGACAGCCTCTACGGGCTCGGTCCGAACCATCCCTTCGACCGCCGGTTCTACCAGGACGACGGAATCCGGCTGAAGACCGGTACGACCTCCCCCGTGCCCGGGGACATCCTGACCAACCGCGCCCTCACCGGCTTCGACCTGCCCAGGGTGGGTGTCGGCTCGCTCATCTCCGAGCGGCGCCGGCCGCTCATCCCGGATCCCCGCAACGACGAGAACCTCGCCGTCGCCCAGATCCACTGCGCCTTCATCCGGTTCCACAACCGGTTCGCGGCCGAACTCGCCGGCAAGGGCGTGTCCAGCGCGGTCCTCTTCGAGTCGGCACGCGAGGCGATCGTCAAGCACTACCAGTGGGTGGTGCGTCACGACTTCCTGCCCAGGATCGTGGACCGCGCCATCGTCGACGAGGTCTTCACCGAGGGCCGCAGGATCTTCGAGCCGGAGCCGGACCGGCACGACCTCCCGACGATGCCGATCGAGTTCTCCGTGGCCGCCTACCGGGTGGGCCACAGCATGGTGCGGGACACCTACAACTGGAACCGGAAATTCGACAACGGGGAGGGGTCGCTGGTCCGGCTCTTCGTCTTCACCGGTACCAGCGGCAACTTCTCCCCGGCCCCAGGCGACCTCGGCAATCCCGAAGCGGGCACGCTCGAGACCCTGCCCACCAACTGGATCGCGGACTTCCGACGCCTGTTCGACTTCGGTGCCGCGGGCCGGGCCGACCTGGCCGTGAGCGACGCACAGTTCAACGTCGCCAAGCGCATCGACACCCTGCTGGTCAACCCCCTCGCCAAGCTGCCGCTGGGCTCCTTCGGCGGGCGCGGGCAGCCCCAGCCCCCGGCCGTCGAGCTGAACCTGGCCTTCCGCAACCTCACGCGGGCCAACATGATGAGGCTGACCTCCGGTCAGCAACTCGTCGAGCACGTCAGGAAGAAGAACGTCGACGTGAAGGAGCTGCCCGCCGCCGCCTTCGGCAACCGCCCCGGCGGGGCCCAGTTGACCAATGAGCTGCGGAAGAAGCTGCTCCGCAACTGTCCGCTGTGGTTCTACATCCTTCGCGAGGCCGAGGAGATGGGCGACGGACGGCTGACCGGGCTCGGCGGGCGCATCGTCGCCGAGGTGTTCCACCGCGCGATCGAGGGCAGCCGCCACTCCATCGTCCGGGACCCCTTCTGGCGGCCGTTCCTCAGCCCGGTGGAGGCCCGGCGCAAGGCCGGCACCTTCGAGATGACCGACCTGATGCTGTACGCGTTCGAGGAGAACGCCGACCTGCTGAACCCGGTGGGTGCGTGAGCCACGGGCAGCGCGGGTTGGCCCTGATGGGCCTGCTCGCGCTGCCCCGCCCGTGGTCGTCCCCTAGCGTCGGGCGCATGCGCCTTCACCGTGCTGCCGCCCTCGCCCTCGCGTCCGTACCCTTGCTCGCGCTCGTCCCGAGTACGTCGACTCCGCTGCCCGCGCGCATGGCCGACACCGGCGGCGGCAGCCAGCTGATCACGGCGGTGGCCGCGAAGACCGGCTCGACGTCCGGCACGGTGACGTGGTGGGACCGGCGCGACGGACGGTGGCTGAAGGCCGGTTCCGCCAAGGCCCGCTTCGGGGCGAACGGGCTGGTGGAGGGCTCCTCCCGCAGGCAGGGCACGAACACCACACCGACCGGGCTGTACGACCTGCCGTACGCGTTCGGGATCAAGGCCGCGCCGGGCGGGACGACGTACAAGTACCGGCCCGTGCGGCAGAACTCCTGGTGGTGCCAGGACAACGACTCACGCTCCTACAACCGCTGGGTGGAGCCGCGTCCCGCGCACTGCGCGGCCGCGGAGGCCGAACGGCTGATCTCGTACGGGACGCAGTACGCGTACGCGATGGTCGTCGGCTTCAACTACGCCGAGCCGGTGCGGGGGCGGGGCGCCGGCATCTTCCTGCATGTCGACGGGCGCGGAGCCACCGCCGGTTGTGTGTCCGTGCCGGCGGATGCGATGCGGCGGATTCTGCGGTGGGCCGAGCCCGGCAAGAAGCCGCACCTCGCGATCGGGACCGTGAGCGGACGTACGGCGATCACCCGGTACTGAGCCGGACGGCGGATGGCGGACAGGTGACGGGGAGACGGGGTGACTGGGCGACGGGTTACCGCCAGTCACTCCAGTCCGCACGAGACTCGGCAGGCGGCTGAACACACGGGCGTCGCGGCACGTATCTGAGGGCCAAGGGACCACGCCACCCCCCTTGCCCCGCCCTCGGAGGAACCGTGACCACCACGCTCGCAGGCGGCCGCGCCGCCCGCCGCCAGACGATGCGCCGCATCCGTCCGCGCCGCTCCCCGGCGACCCTGCTGCTGCTCGCCGTGTGGGCCGGCGCAGTGGGTGTGCTGTGGCTGTGGTGGGCCAACACGCCGTCGATCAGCGACAACAACGGCAAGATCCTCAACGCGGGCCGGATCACCGGACTGCTCGCCGGCTACCTCATGGCGCTGGTGGTGCTGCAGATGGCCCGGGTGCCCGCGCTGGAGCGCCGGGTGGGCTCCGACCGGGTGGCGCGCTGGCACGCGATGAGCGGCCGCTACACGCTCTGTCTGACGGTCGCCCACGTCTTCCTGATCATGTGGGGTTACGCCCTGCAGGCCGGCAAGGGCCTCGGCGACATCGTCCAGCAGACGATGGACTCCATCAACCAACTTCCGGACATGGGCAAGGCCGCCATCGGCACCGGTCTGCTGTTCGTCATCGGGCTGCTCTCGATCGGCCCGGTCCGGCGCAGGATTCCGTACGACACCTGGTACCACGTGCACCTGCTGACGTACGCGGCGGTGTTCCTGACGTTCTGGCACCAGCTCACCACCGGCAACGAGTTCGCCGTCGAACCGGCCGCGAAGACCGTCTGGTACGGGCTGTACGGCTCGGTGACGGCGCTGGTGATCTGGTACCGGATCCTCACCCCGATCCGCCTCAACCTGCGGCACCGGATGTACGTGGAAGCGGTCATCGAGGAGACCCCGGGCATCGTGTCGGTGCTGATCGGCGGGCGGAAGCTGCACCGGATGGGCGCGGAGGCCGGCCAGTTCTTCCGCTGGCGGTTCCTGGCACCCGGCATGCGGTTCAGCTCGCATCCGTACTCGCTGTCGGCGGCGCCCCGTCCCGACATGCTGCGGATCACGGTGAAGGCGATCGGCGACCACAGCGAACGGCTGCGCGAGCTGACGCCCGGCACCAAGGTGTGGGCCGAGGGCCCGTACGGCGCGCTGACCGCCGCCCGCCGCAGCCGCGGCAAGGTGCTGCTGGTCGCGGGCGGTGTCGGGATCACGCCGATGCGGGCGCTGTTCGAGACGCTGCCCGGCGCGTCCGGCGACATCACCCTGCTCTACCGGGCCAACAGCACTCAGGACCTGGCCCTGTGGGACGAGCTGGCGGCCATCGCGGACGAGCGCGGGGCCCGGCTGATGTACGCGGTCAACAGCCCGGACGGGGAACGCCCCGACATCTCGGCGGAGCGGCTGCGGCAGAAGCTGCCGGACATCGACAACCACGACGTCTTCATGTGCGGCCCGCCCGGGTTCGCGCAGTCCGTGTACGAAGCACTGCGCGGCGCGGGTGTGCCCGCCCGCCGCATCCATCACGAGTCGTTCGAGATGTGAGCGACGGGACTTCAGGAGCTTGAAAGCGATGAGGAAGAGTCACCCCATCCGACGTGTGATGCTCGCGACCGCCGCCACCGTGTCCGGTGTCGTGCTGGTCCTGTCACTGAAACCGTCGTCCGATCCGTCCTCCGCGGCGGCCGGCGGGGCTGCGTCACAGCCGCCGGCGGCGGGGCAGTCGGCCCAGGGCGGCGCCCAGCCCGCCGGGACCGGCATCGTCACCGGGGACGCGGCGCAGACCCAGTACGGCGCCATCCAGGTTCGGCTGACCGTCGCCGGCGGAAAGATCACCAAGGCCGAGACCGTCCAAGCGCCCAAGGGCGGCCAGAGCGACCAGATCACGGCCGACGCCGTACCCAAACTGAACGCGGCGACCGTGGCCGCGCAGAGCGCGCAGATCGACGCGGTGTCCGGAGCGACGTACACCAGCACCGGCTACAAGCAGTCGCTGCAGTCGGCCATCGACAAGGCCAACTCCACGGCCGGGTCGGGTGCCGCGGAGGGCTCGGGTGACGCGCAGGCCGCCAAGACCGTCACCGGCGACGCCGTCGACACCCAGTACGGCGCCGTCCAGGTCCGCATCACCGTCGCCGGCGGCAAGATCACCAAGGCCGAGACCGTCCAAGCACCCAAGGGCGGCCAGAGCGACCAGATCACCGCCAACGCCGTACCCAAACTCAACCAGGCAGCCATCGCCGCCGGCACCGCGGACATCGACGCCGTCTCCGGAGCCACCTACACCAGCGCCGGCTACAAGGAGTCCCTGCAGTCGGCCCTGGACCAGGCGGGCACCTCGGCGGGTGCCGGGTCGGGTGCCGAGTCGGGTGCCGGGTCGGGTGCCGGGTCGGGTGCCGCCGAGGGCTCGGGCGACGCCCAAGCCGCCAAGACCGTCACCGGCGACGCCGTCGACACCCAGTACGGCGCCGTCCAGGTCCGCATCACCGTCGCCGGCGGCAAGATCACCAAGGCCGAGACCGTCCAAGCACCCAAGGGCGGCCAGAGCGACCAGATCACCGCCAACGCCGTACCCAAACTCAACCAGGCAGCCATCGCCGCCGGCACCGCGGACATCGACGCCGTCTCCGGAGCCACCTACACCAGCGCCGGCTACAAGGAATCGCTGCAGTCGGCCCTGGACCAGGCCGGTGGCTGACACGGTGGCCGATTCGGCACAAGCTCCCGCCGCGGTACGTCATGCGGAGGAGGTCATGGGGACGGTCTTCTCCTTCGACGTCCGCGGCGGGGAACCCGGTGCGATACAGGCGGCACTGCGCGAGGCGGTGGCCGGGCTGCACCGGGTCGACGAGGTGTTCAGCACGTACCGCGACGACAGCGAGGTCTCCCGGCTGGCCCGGGGCGAGCTGACGGTCGAGGAGTGCGATCCGATGGTCGCCGAGGTCCTCGACCTCGGCGCGGAGGCCGAGCGGGCCAGCGACGGCTGGTTCAGCATGCGCTACGAGGGCCGCCTCGACCCGACCGGCATCGTCAAGGGCTGGTCCGCGGAGCGGGCCGCCCTACGGCTCGCCGAGGCCGGGGCGACCGGGGTGAGCGTCAACGGCGGCGGGGACGTTCAGCTGTTGGGCGTGCCGGCGCCGGAGCGACCGTGGCGGGTCGGGGTGTCGGATCCGTTGCGGCCGGGGGGACTTGCGGCCGTCGTCTCCGCGTCGGGCGTGCCAGAACTGGCCGTCGCCACGTCCGGCACGGCCGAGCGCGGCACCCACATCGTCGACCCGCGCACGGGCCGCTCCGCGGTCACCGACCTGCTGGCGGTCACCGTCGTGGCCCCCCGTCTGACCTGGGCGGACTGCTGGGCGACGGCGGCGTTCGCGATGGGTTCGCGGGAGGCCCTGGAGTGGTTGGAGTCCTTGCCGGACGTGGAGGCACTGCTGATCACGGCGGGCGACGAGGTGCGGTGCACGGGGGGCTTGGCGGCGCGGCTGGGCTGACCGGCGCGACTGCTGGGGGGTGGGTCGCGCAGCCCGGCGCTTACGGGGTGCCGCTGTCTGTGGGTCGGGAGCCGCCCCAGGCGGCACGACTGCCCGCGGCTGAGCGGGCCCTAGGGGCGCGGAGAACTGCACGACCCCAGGCGGCACAACTGGCCGCGGCCGAGCCGACCTCAGGGGCGCGGGGCTGTATCAATGTGCGGCTCCGCCGCGTGGGCGCGACCAGCCCCCACGCGCCCGCACCCGGCACAGCACCTTAAACCGGCCCCCTCAGTGCCCGTTCCCGTTCTGGGCCAGCCGCAGCAGATGGTCCGCCAACGCCTGCCCCCCAAGAGGATCCCGGCTGATCAGCAGCAACGTGTCGTCGCCCGCGATGGTCCCCAGAATGTCGTGCAGTTCGGCCTGATCGATGGCCGAGGCCAGGAACTGCGCGGCACCGGGCGGCGTCCGCAGAACGACCAGGTTCGCGGACGCCTCCGCGGAGATCAGCAGCTCCGCCGACAGCCGCCGCATCCGCTCTTCCTTCGCCGACCCCCCGAGAGGGACCCGCGGCGTACGGAACCCCCCCTCGCTCGGTACCGCGTAGATCAGGTCACCGTCGGCGTTGCGGATCTTCACCGCGTTCAGCTCGTCCAGATCCCGGGAGAGCGTCGCCTGGGTGACGCTCAGCCCGTCGTCCGCGAGCAGCTTCGCCAACTGGCTCTGGCTGCGCACCGGTTGCCGGTTGAGGATGTCCACGATCCGGCGGTGCCGTGCGGTGCGGGTCTGCGGTACGGCAGGCCCCGCGGTCTGCTCGTGCTCCTGCGCCTGGCTCATCGTCGTCTCATTCTCCGGATCATCCGTCCCCCTTGGCCACGTCCAGGATGCCGGGCAGTGCCTGGAGAAGCGCGTCCACGTCGTCATCGCCGAGGTTCAGCGCCGGCATCAGCCGTACGACATCAGGGGCGGGCGCGTTCACCAGGAAACCGGCGTCCTGAGCCGCCTGCTGCACCTTCGGCGCGAGCGGCTCGGTGAGCACGATACCCAGGAGGAGGCCCGCACCCCGGACATGTGCGATCAACGGATGACGTGAACTGCCGTCGGCGCCCTCGATTCCGTCCCGCAGCTTCTCGCTCTGCTGCTTGACGTTCTCCAGCAAGCCCTCGTTCGCGATCGTGTCGAGTACGGCGAGCCCGGCCGCGCAGGCGATCGGGTTTCCGCCGAAGGTCGTACCGTGCTGGCCCGGCTGCAGCAGCTCCGCGGCCCGCCCGAAGGCGACCGTCGCGCCGAGCGGCAGTCCGCCGCCGAGCCCCTTCGCCAGCGTGACGACGTCCGGCAGAACGCCCTCGTGGGCCTGGTACTCGAACCAGTGCCCGGTCCGCCCGATGCCGGTCTGCACCTCGTCGAGGACCAGCAGGCTGCCCGTCGCGGCGGTGATCGCCCGGGCCGCCTTCAGATAGCCGGCCGGGGGCACCACGACCCCGTTCTCGCCCTGGATCGGCTCGATGATGACGAGCGCGGTCTCCTCGGTGACCGCGGCGGCCAGCGCCTGCGGGTCGCCGTACGGCACGTGCGTGACGTCACCGGGCAGCGGCAGGAAGGGCTCCTGCTTGCCGGGCTGGCCGGTGAGCGCGAGGGCGCCCATGGTCCGGCCGTGGAAGCCGCCGTCGGTGGCGACCATGTGGCTCCGCCCGGTCAGCCGCCCGATCTTGAAGGCGCCCTCGTTGGCCTCGGCACCGGAGTTGCAGAAGTACACCTTGCCGTCGCGGCCGAAGTGCTGGAGCAGCCGTTCGGCGAGCGTGACGGGCGGCTCGGCGATGAAGAGGTTGGAGACATGGCCGAGGGAGGCGATCTGAGTGCTGACCGCCTCGACGATCGCCGGGTGGGCGTGGCCGAGCGCGTTGACCGCGATGCCGCCGACGAAGTCGAGGTACCGCTTGCCGTCGGCGTCCCACAGCTTGGTGCCCTCGCCGCGCACGAGGGGCAGCCGCGGAGTGCCGTAGTTGTTCATCAGCGAGCCCTGCCACCGCTCGGTCAGTTCCTCGTTGCTCATGACTCCCCCTGTACGTCCGTCTTTTCGTCGGGCACGACCATCGTGCCGATGCCCTCGTCGGTGAAGATCTCCAGCAGGATCGAGTGCTGGACCCGGCCGTCGATGACGCGGGCGGTGTTCACGCCGTTGCGGACGGCGTGCAGACAGCCCTCCATCTTCGGCACCATGCCGGAGCTCAACTCCGGCAGCAGCTTCTCGAGTTGGGCGGCCGTGAGGCGGCTGATCACCTCGTCGCTGTTCGGCCAGTCCTCGTAGAGGCCCTCGACGTCCGTGAGGACCATGAGGGTTTCGGCGCCCAGCGCAGCAGCGAGTGCCGCAGCCGCCGTATCAGCATTGACGTTGTAGACATGGTGATCGTCCTGGCTCCGGGCGATCGACGAGACGACCGGGATACGGCCGTCCGCCAGCAGCGCCTCGATCGCGCCCGTGTCGATGTCGGTGATCTCGCCCACCCGCCCGATGTCGACCAGCTCCCCGTCGATCTCGGGCTGGTGCTTGACGGCGGTGATGGTGTGCGCGTCCTCGCCCGTCAGCCCCACGGCGAGCGGGCCGTGCTGGTTGAGCAGCCCGACCAGCTCGCGCTGCACGTGTCCGGCCAGCACCATGCGGACGACGTCCATGGCGTCCTCGGTGGTGACCCTTAGGCCCGCCTTGAACTCGCTGACGATGCCGTGCTTGTCGAGGGCGGCGCTGATCTGCGGGCCGCCGCCGTGCACGACGACGGGCTTGAGGCCGGCGTGGTGCAGGAACACCACGTCCTGCGCGAAGGCGGCCTTCAGGTCCTCGTCGATCATGGCGTTGCCGCCGAACTTGATGACGACGGTCTTGCCGTTGTGCCTCACCAGCCAGGGCAGCGCCTCGATGAGGATCTGCGCCTTGGGGAGGGCGGTGTGCTTGCGAGTAGTGCTCATGACGAATACGCGCTGTTCTCGTGGACGTAGTCGGCGGTGAGGTCGTTGGTCCAGATGGTGGCTGTCTCGGTGCCGGCCGCGAGGTCGGCGACGATGTGCACCTCGCGGTAGCGCATGTCGACCTTCTCCCGGTCCTCGCCGACGCCGCCGTTCTTGCACACCCAGATGCCGTTGATGGCGACATTGAGCTGGTCGGGGTCGAAGGCGGCCTTCGTCGTGCCGATCGCGGAGAGCACGCGGCCCCAGTTGGGGTCCTCGCCGTGGATGGCGCACTTGAGGAGGTTGTTGCGGGCGATGGAGCGGCCCACCTCCACGGCGTCGTCCTCGCTCGCGGCGTTGATCACCTCGACCTTGATGTCCTTGCTGGCGCCCTCCGCGTCCCGGATGAGCTGCTGGCCGAGGTCGTCGCAGACGGTCCGTACGGCCGCGGCGAACTCCTCGTACTCCGGGGTGACTTCGGAGGTCCCGGAGGCCAGCAGGAGGACGGTGTCGTTGGTGGACATGCAGCCGTCGGAGTCGACGCGGTCGAAGGTGACCTTGGTGGCGGCGCGCAGCGCCCGGTCCAGGGTCGCGCTGTCGAGGTCGGCGTCGGTGGTGAGGACGACCAGCATGGTGGCGAGGCCGGGGGCGAGCATGCCCGCGCCCTTGGCCATGCCGCCCACGGTCCAGCCGTCCTTGGTGACGACGGACGTCTTGTGGACGGAGTCGGTGGTCTTGATCGCGATGGCGGCCTTCTCACCGCCGTGCTCGCTCAGGGCCTCGGCCGCCTGCTCGATGCCCGGCAGCAGCTTGTCCATCGGGAGCAGGATGCCGATCAGACCGGTGGAGGCGACGGCGACCTCGACGGCGCCGAGACCGAGCACCTCGGCGGCCTTCTCGGCGGTGGCGTGCGTGTCCTGGAAGCCCTTCGGTCCCGTACAGGCGTTGGCGCCACCGGAGTTGAGGACGACGGCGGAGACCTGGCCACTCTTGAGGACCTGCTCGGACCACAGGACGGGAGCAGCCTTGACGCGGTTGGAGGTGAAGACGCCGGCGGCGGCGCGGCGGGGCCCGGTGTTGACCACGAGGGACAGGTCCGGGTTGCCGTTCTCCTTGATTCCGGCGGCGATGCCCGCCGCCTGGAATCCCTGTGCTGCCGTGACGCTCACGGTGCGACTCCGATCGTCGAGAGACCGAGCTCCTCGGGGAGTCCGAGGGCGATGTTCATGCTCTGGACGGCACCGCCCGCGGTGCCCTTGGTCAGGTTGTCGATGGCGCTGATCGCGATGATGCGGCCTGCGGCCTCGTCGTACGCGACCTGCACCTGAACGGCGTTGGAACCGTAGACGGACGCCGTGGCGGGCCACTGTCCCTCCGGAAGGAGGTGGACGAAGGGCTCGTCGGCGAAGGCCTTCTCATAGACGGCGCGGACGGACTCGGCCGTGACGCCGGGCTTCGCCTTGGCGGTGCAGGTGGCGAGGATGCCGCGCGGCATCGGCGCGAGGGTCGGCGTGAAGGAGACGGAGACGTTCTCCCCGGCGGCCGCGCTCAGGTTCTGGATCATCTCGGGGGTGTGCCGGTGGACGCCGCCGACGCCGTACGGCGACATGGAGCCCATGACCTCGCTGCCCAGCAGGTTCGGCTTGGGAGCCTTGCCCGCGCCGGACGTCCCGGAGGCGGCGACGATCACGGCCTCCGCCTCGGCGAGTGAGGCGGCGTACGCCGGGAACAGCGCGAGGGAGACGGCGGTCGGGTAGCAACCGGGCACCGCGATGCGCTTGGACCCCGTAAGCCGGGCGCGGCCGCCCGGCAGTTCGGGCAGGCCGTACGGCCAGGTGCCGGCGTGCGCGGAGCCGTAGAACCTCTCCCAGTCACCGGCGTCCTTGAGGCGGAAATCGGCCCCCATGTCGACGACGAGCACCTCCGGGCCGAGCTGCTCGGCGACGGCCGCGGACTGTCCGTGCGGCAGCGCGAGGAAGACGACATCGTGTCCGGCGAGGACGTCCGCGGTGGTCTCCTGGAGCACACGGTCGGCCAGCGGCAGCAGGTGCGGCTGCAGCGCGCCGAGCCGCTGGCCGGCGTTGGAGTTGCCGGTCAGGGCGCCGATCTCGACCTCGGGGTGCGCCAGGAGCAGACGCAGGAGCTCTCCGCCCGCGTATCCACTCGCTCCGGCCACTGCCGCACGTACCGCCATGGGATCCATCCTCCTCTTGATGGCATGACTATACGTTTCGATGCACGTTTATGCAATCCATTCCGGGCACCGCCGTAACCTCCCCGACATGGGGAACACCTTCGATGCCGGAGACGACAGCCTGTAGGACCACCGCTTCGCGGGCCTGCTGGCGCTCCAGGACCAGAGTGTCATGGGGCGGGGCGCGGTCGGGTTCGATCTCGGGGAGCTCGACTGGGGCGGGTCGGGCGCGGAGCGGGCGGCCGCCAAGCACTTCGTACTGGACGTCCTCGACCTCGCCGCGCGGCGGCACCGCTGGGACGAGCTCGGGTACGAGCCGCCCCACGCGGCCGCATACCTGGCGCGCTTCCGGCAGGTCGTCGAGGCCTTCGAGCCGCCCGCGTCCGCGCCGGGCGCCGACGCGCTCCCGAGGCCGGGGGCCGTCGCCTGCTGCGTACCGCACCGGGTGCTGAGCGCGTTGCCGCACTGGGAGGGATGCGTGTTCTGCCACCGGTGACGGATGCGGCGGCTGCCGGGCGTAAACCGCTGCCCCAGGAAGGACCGCGGCCCACGCCCGGACCGGCTACCTCTGCTTGATCCTCAGGAACGTGATCGAGTTCGCCGGGAAGGTGTACGTGAACCTGTCGGCGACCCCGGAGTAGGTGGACGAAACGGGTGCCACCGCCGTCGCGGTCTCCGTGTTCACCGCGTCCGGCGCGGCGGCCAGCGTGGTGACCTTCGCCTTGGACGCGACCTTGGCGCCACCCAGGTCGATCGCCGTGCGGGCGGCCGAGGACTGGGCGTTGACGACCTTGACGATCAGGTCACCGGTCTTCTTGTCCTTGGTGACAACCTGCCGGAACGGCTCGGCCGGCTTGTCGTCGGTGAAGCTGCCCCACTCCTGACCGTCGAGGTAGAGGGTGACCTGCCGGCCCCGCACCTTGATGTCGATGTCGTAGGCGCGCCCCGTCTCGATGGACCCGGCCTTGGAGATCAGCGTCGACTTGCCGCCGTCCACGGCCTGTTCGACGGCGGACTGGGTGTTGTTCCAGCCGCCCAGGTTCCACCAGTAGTAGTTGCCGGTGTCCTTGACGCCGAAGGCGACGAGGAAGCCCTCCTTGCCGGACTTCTTGGTGGCCTTCACGTGCAGGTCGTAGTCGTGCCAGGACGGGTCGCCGGCCGAGACCATCGTGTTCTCGGCGGCCACGTCGCTCTGCACGTACTGCCCGTCCTGGACGCTCCAGCTACCGCCGCCGGTGTGGGTCCACTTCGAGGCGTCACCGCCGAAGTCGTCACTGAGCAGGGACGTGCCGTCCGCGCCGGTGACCTTGACATCGTCGTACGCCGCCGTGGTCGCCCATGTCGACAGGCCGACGGCACCGGTGATGGGGCCGAGCAGCGAGGGCGTGCCGGTGGCCGTGGAGGGCACCACGCGGTCGCCGACGTTGGTCATGAACAGCTTCTGGACCTCGTAGTTGGCGGAGTTCCAGGAGGCGTGGTTGTTGAACCACACCATGTCCGGGCTCCACTGCACGTAGTCCTCGTTGGCGAACAGCGGTGCGTAGGAGGCGAGTTCGACGATGTCGGCGTTGCGCTCCAGGCCGGTCATGAACGCGGCTTCGGCGAGGCCGTTCTTGAAGGCGTTGCCTTGTGAGGCGTACTCGCCGAGGAAGACCTTCGGGCCGTTCCTGTCATAGGAGTCGTAGCGGTCGTTGTTCTGCAGGAACCACTGCGGGCTGTTGTAGTAGTGCTCGTCGACCATGTCGACCTTGGCCTCGCGGTTGAGCTGCCAGGCCGTGTCGAAGGTCTGACCGGTGTCGTCCGGGCCGGAGTTGGAGACGACGGTGATGTCGGGGTACTCGGCCTCGATCGCGGCGCGGAACTGCTTGAACCGGTCCATGAACTCGACCGGCAGGTTCTCCTCGTTGCCGACCCCGACGTGCGTGAGGTGGAAGGGCTTGGGGTGGCCCATCTGTGCGCGCTTCTTGCCCCAGGTCGAGGTCACCGGCCCGTTGGCGAACTCGATGAGGTCGAGGGCGTCCTGGATGTGCCGCTGGAGGAGCGCCTCGTCGTCGGTGGCCTTGTTCTGGCCGCAGCCGGTCACCAGGGCCGGGACGACGGGCAGGGGCATGGCGCCGATGTCCTCGGCGAAGCGGAAGTACTCGTAGTAGCCGAGGCCGTAGGACTGGTTGTAGCCCCAGAAGTTGGAATTGGTGGCGCGCTCCTCGACCGGGCCGATGGTGTCCTTCCACTGGTAGGAGCGCTTGCGCTGGTAGCCGGAGGCCTCGCTGTAGTCCTCCATGGAGCCGGTGTTGACCAGGCAGCCGCCGGGGAAGCGCAGGAAGCCCGGGTGCAGGGCGGCGGCCTTCTCGGCGAGGTCCTTGCGCAGGCCGTTCGGCTGGTGCTTGTAGGTGTCGCGCGGGAAGAGGGACACCATGTCGAGGGCGGCCGCGGCGGAGGAGGCGACGGCGAGCCGGCCGTCGCTGCTGGTGCGGGTCGCCGTGAAGGTGGCGGTGTACTTGGCCCAGCCGCTCTTCGTCACGGCCACCGTGCGGGCGGTGGCCAGCGTGCCGTCCGCGTCCTGGAGGGTGACGGTG
This sequence comes from Streptomyces sp. a15, assembly GCF_059026085.1. NCBI lineage: Bacteria > Bacillati > Actinomycetota > Actinomycetes > Kitasatosporales > Streptomycetaceae > Streptomyces > Streptomyces sp. A15. Next base: position 262,322 of record NZ_JBWLKM010000002.1, read on the forward strand.
AGGGTGCTGCCGCCGGTGGCGCGGGCCCACACCGAGAAGTCGTACCTCTTGCCCTCGTCCACGTGGACGCCGGTGTTGTAGCCGGCGTTCGTGACCGACGAACCGGCGCCCACGGAGAGGTAGTTGCGGTTGCGCTCGTTGAGGCGTCCGCCGTCGTTCACGACCTGCGCGGTGCCGTCCACCGTCCAGGAGGTGAGGGGCGTGTACGAGGTGTTGTCGGCGGTGGAGTACTCGAAGGACCGGTTCTGCACGAGCTCGGCGTACAGCCCGCCGTCGGCGGCCCGGTTGATGTCCTCGAAGAACACGCCGTACATCGTGTCGTCGATCTTCGCGCCCTTGGCGGTCGGGTCGACGGTGATCGCGTAGTCGGTGACATCCTCGGCGTGCGCGGGTGCCGGGACCAGACCGGCCGCCACCAGCAAGGCGGTGGCCGTGAGACCGAGTCTCCAGCGGGTGCGGGTGCGTGACATGGATACTCCGCGGCTCAGGGGTGTGGAGTTGTGCGTGCGGTGATACACGCAGCGGTGCGTTCGAAATACCGGACAATGATCAGCACTTCGAACGGCAAGATAGGGAGGGGGCAGGGGCGCGTCAATGGATCGCACAACAACGGATGTGACGGAGGTCAGCAGGGCATGGGCGAGTTCTGGCCAGTGCCGGACGTACTGGCGTACCTGTCCGGGAGCTGGCGCGTGGAGCGGACCGTGCGGGATCTGACGAGCGGCACGGAGGGCCACTTCTCCGGTACGACGACTTTCAGCCCGCTGGTCGACGGCGGACTGCTGCACCACGAGTCGGGCACCTTCACCTGGCAGGGCGTCCCCCGCCCCGCCGAGCGCACCCTGCGCTTCCTGCCGGCGCCGGGGCGCTCACGCGGTTCGGCGGACGTGCGCTTCGCCGACGGCCGGCCCTTCCACGACCTGGACCTGACCTCGGGACACCACGTCGCCGACCATCCCTGCTCGGCCGACCTCTACCGCGGGGAGTTCACCGTCCGCGGCCAGGACCACTGGCGGACCGTGTGGCGCGTGGGCGGCCCCGCGAAGGACCTGGTCCTGACCACCGACTACGCCCGCGAGGGCTGAGCCGACACCCCGTCCAGGCGGAGGTTCCAGCGCCCCGCCCGGCCCGTGACGACCGTCGTCGACAGCGGGCGGACGTCGATGTTCCAGTACGACGAGGGCGGCGCCTTCAGCGCGTACACCAGGGCGGCGCGGATCACCGAGGGCTCGGCCACGGCCACGATCCGGCCGCCGTCCTCGACGGGCCGGGTGTCCAGCCAGTTCCCGACCCGGGCGATGAACTCCCGCAGCGACTCACCGTCGTGCGGCGTGCCGTTCGGGTCGGCGAGCCAGGCGTCCACGGCCTCCGGCTCACGGGCCATCGCCTCGCCGAGCGTCAGCCCGCGCCAACGCCCCATGGCACAGTCCCGCAGGGCCAGTTGCACCAGCGGCGCGTAGCCGAGGGCATCCCCGGTGGCGCGGCTGCGGGGGGTCGGCGAGCAGTAGCGCAGCTCGGCCACCGCCAGCGGGATCAGGTCCTGGGCGACGCGCTGCACCTCGTCCCAGCCGGCCTGGTCCAGCGGACGGTCGTCCTCGAAGCGCTCGGCGAGCAGCGGGGAGCTGCGCGCTGCGGCGACGAACGTGACCCGTAGTTGCATGCGGCGATGGTGAGACGCGGAAGTCCGCAGGTCAAGAGGTGTTACCTGGGAGTTATCAGAGCGGGCCCGCTACAGGATCAGCGCCATCCACTGGTCCGGCTTCTCCAGCAGCGCGAACCCGAGCCTCTCGTACACCCCGTGGGCGTCGTGCGTGGCGAGCAGGATCCGCCGCAGCCCGTACGGCCGCAGCCGCTCCCGTACGGCCCCGACGAGCGCCGTGCCGATCCCCTTGCCGCGCACCGACGGGTCGACGTACACATCGCACAGCCACGCGAAGGTCGCCCGGTCCGTGACAACACGGGCATACGCCACCTGTTCGCCCGAAACCGTCTCGTACACCCCGAAGTTGAGCGACCCGTCGATCGCGCGGTCCTGCTTCGCACGGGGCCGCCCGATCGCCCAGTACGCGTCGGTGGACAGCCAGCGGTGCACCCGCTCGGCGTCGATGCGGTCGGGGTCGGTGGAGATCTCGTAGCCCTCGGCGAGGGGCGGGGTGTCGACATCGGTCATGCGGGGAGATTCGCAGCCGGCGGCGGGCGGCGTCGAGCGGTTTTTGACGGGAGCACGTCGTCACAGGCCGTACGAAGCCGCCGTACCCCTTCCGCGATCTCCCCCGTCCCCGCCACCGCCGCGAAGCTCAACCGCACGTGTCCGGCGGGCGGTTCGGCGCTGAAGTACGGGCGGCCGGGGGTGATCGCGACGCCCGCGCGCAGGGCGGCCGCCACCAGGGCGACCTCGTCCGTCCCGTCGGGGAGGCGGAGCCACAGGTGGTAGCCGCCGGACGGGATGTGCGGGAGGGCGAGTTCGGGGAGGCCGAGCCGCAGCGCGGTCGTCATCGTGTCGCGGCGGACCTTCAACTCCGCCGAGATCGTGCGCAGATGGCGCGGCCAGGCGGGCGAGCCGACCAGTTCGAGGGCCGCCTCCTGCAGGGGCCGGGGCACGAAGAAGGTGTCGACGACCTGGATGGCGCGCAGCCGCTCCAGCACCGGCCCGCGCGCGGCGAGCGCGCTCACCCGGAAGCTGGGAGAGGTCGCCTTGGTCAGCGAGCCGACGTGGACGACGACGCCGTCGGGGTCGTCGGCGGCCAGCGGACGCGGCAGCTCTGCCGCGTCCTCGTGCACGAGCCGTCGTACGAAGTCGTCCTCGACGACGAACGCGCCCGCCGCGCGCGCGATGCGCAGGACCTCGCCGCGCCGCTCGGGGGCGAGCACGGCGCCGGTCGGGTTCTGGAACAGCGGCTGGCAGACGAACACCCGGGCGCCGGTGGCCCGGAACGCGTCGGCGAGCAGGGACGGCCGTACGCCGTCCGCGTCGACCGGGACCGGGACCGGGCGCAGACCGGCCGCGCGGGCGATCGCCAGCATGCCCGGGTAGGTGGGCGACTCGACGAGCACGGGCGCTCCGGGCGGGGCGAGGGCGCGCAGCGCGGTGGTCAGCGCCGACTGGCCGCCCGAGGTGACCAGCACCTCCGCGGCCGTGACTCCCCCACCGGGCCCGCCGATACTCCGAGCGAACCACTCACGCAGCTCCGGCAGCCCCTCCACCGGCGGCCGTCCCCACGCTCCGGGGCGGCGGCCCGCGCGGGACAGCGCCGCGGCCATCGCCCGCTCCGGCTGCAAGGACGGATGCAGATAGCCACCGTTGAACTCGATCACCCCTGATGCCGGGGCGGCCAGCGAGACCAGCACACCGGACGCGTCCACCGAGCGGGGTACGAGCTCGGCGGCGCTGTCCGCGCTGAGGGCGACCTCCTGCCAGGACGTGTCGCCCACCGCGGCGGCCTCCGGGCGCGGCGGGGCCCGGAAGGCGCCGGCCCCGGGGCGGGTGACCACGAGCCCCTCGGCGGCCAGTTGAGCGAGGGCCCGGGAGACGGTCACCGGGCTGACCCGGAAGCGTTCGACGAGGGCACGGCTCGACGGGAGCTTTCCACCGGGTGAGTAGCGATCCAGCTCCCGACGCAGCTGACTCACCAGATCACCCACACTGCTACGCTCTTGCATGAGAGCAGAGAGTAGCGCTACTGCGCCCACCCCGATAGCGGTCGCCACCCCGAACGGAACGAACGGAACGAGCGGCACGGTCGGCACGACCGGCACGGCCACCGCCGGCACCCTCCAGGCCGCCCTCGGCGTCGTCGCCTTCTCCCTCACCTTCCCCGCCACCGCCTGGGGCCTAGAGGGCTTCGGCGCCTGGGCCCTGATCGCCGTGCGCAGCGTCCTCGCGGCGCTGATCGCGGGCGGCTGTCTGCTCGCGCTCCGCGTACCGGTGCCCGCCCGGCACCACTGGCCGGGCCTCGTAGTGGTCGCCGCCGGTGTCGTCGTCGGTTTCCCGCTGCTGAGCACACTCGCCCTTCAGACCTCGACCACCGCGCACGCCGCCGTCGTGGTCGGCCTGCTCCCGCTGACCACCGCCCTCTTCTCGGCCCTGCGCATGGGCACGCGTCCCTCCCGCACCTTCTGGGCGGCGGCGCTCGCGGGCGCGGCTGCGGTGGCCGCCTTCACCGTGCAGCAGAGCGGCGGCGCCCTCAGCAGCGCCGACGTCTACCTCTTCGGGGCCCTATTGGTGTGCGCGGCCGGCTACACCGAGGGCGGCCGGCTGGCCCGGGTCATGCCGGGCTGGCAGGTCATCGGCTGGGCGCTGGTGCTGTGTCTGCCGCTCGCCGTGCCCGCCGCCGCGGTGGCACTCTCGTACGAACCCGTCTACCTGACCGCGCACAGCGTGGCCGGGCTGCTGTGGGTCTCGGCGGGTTCGCAGTTCCTGGGGCTTGTCGTCTGGTACCGGGGCATGGCCGTCATCGGCATCCCCAAAGCCAGCCAGTTGCAGTTGGCCCAGCCGCTGCTCACACTGGTGTGGTCGGTGCTGCTGCTGGGTGAGCACCTGACGGTGGCCGCACCGTTGACGGCCGCGGCGGTGCTCGTGTGCATCGCCGTGACCCAGCGGGCGCGAGGCTGAACGGCGCGCACGCACCGGTCCCGACCGGGCCCCTGCGTCGTAAACTCAAGGCCACACGGACCGCTGCTTCCGCAGATGGCGAGGAGGCCCGAAAGATGCGTGCAACCGTGGGCGACCAGCTTGTCCAGCACGGCAGGGTGGTCGGACAACAGGACAAGATCGGCGAGATCGTCGAAGTGATGGGTCAGGAGGGCAACCCCCCGTACCGCGTCCGCTTCGAGGACGGGCACGAGGGAGTGTGCTCCCCGGGCCCCGACACCGAGATCCGGCACAAGGAGATGAACCGCTAGGGCCGCCGTACGGCAGGCCCTAGTCCCCCGGGATCCTCGCCGGCCGCGCGTAGTGGTCGGCGACCACCCGCGCCATGGCGCCGGCGGGGTCCGTCGTCACTTCCCTGGCGGCGAAGAAGACATGTCCGCGCACCTCGGGGTGGTCCTGGGCGAGGAAGAGGTGCCGGGACAGTTCGGCGGGGTCCTGCCAGGCCTCGGACTGCGCCGGGTCCCCCGCCTTGTACAGCGCCTCACCGGCGTACAACTGCGTCCCGGTGCCCCGGGCCACCTCCGCCCACCAGGGCAGCAGCTTCGCGTAGTCGGCGGCGGCGAAGCCGATGTTCCAGTACAGCTGCGGGACGACGTAGTCGATCCAGTTCTTGCGGACCCACTGGCGGGTGTCCGCGTACAGGTCGTCGTACGCCTGCAGCGCCCGGGTCTGCGAGCCGCGCGGGTCGGTGGTGTCGTTGCGCCACACCCCGAAGGGGCTGATGCCGAAGCGCGCGGCGGGCCGCATCGACTTGATCCGGGCCGAGGTCTCGCGCACCAGCAGGTTGATGTTCTCGCGCCGCCAGGCGGCCCGGCCGGGGAAGCCGCCGCCGTAAGCGTCGTAGGCCGCGTCGTCGTCGAAGGGCTGGCCCGCCACGGGGTACGGGTAGAAGTAGTCGTCGAAGTGCACGGCATCGACGGGGTACTTGGCCACCGCGTCGAGCATCGCGTCCTGGACGAAGGCGCGGACCTCGGGCAGTCCCGGGTTGTAGTAGAGCTTCCCGCCATACGTCACCACCCAGTTCGGGTGCCGGCGGGCGGGGTGGGTCCTGACGAGCCTCTCGGGGTCCGCGTGGCCCGCGATCCGGTATGGGTTGAACCAGGCGTGCAGTTCCAGACCGCGGGCGTGCGCCTCCTCGACGGCCGTGCCCAGCGGGTCCCAGCCCGGGTGCTTGCCCTGGGTGCCGGTGAGGTACTGCGACCAGGGCTCGTACGGCGAGGGCCACAGGGCGTCGGCGGTGGGGCGCACCTGGAAGATCACCGCGTTGAGGCCGGTCTCCACGGCCTTGTCGAGATGGGCGAGCAGTTCGCTCCGCTGGTCCGCCGCGCTCAGGCCCGGCCGCGAGGGCCAGTCCCGGTTCTGCACGGTCGCCAGCCACACGCCCCGCATCTCGGCGGCCTTCCACGGCCGCACCGACCGCCTGCCCGGCGCGGCCTTCGCGCCGGCCGAGCCCGTCGTGAAGGTCGCCAGCGCGGCCAGCGCGAACGCCCGACGTGACACTCGTCCCATCTGCACACCCCCGAACACCGCGGATCCGCGCGGTCACGGACCGTCTCCGCGCCCCAGGATGCCCGACGGATGCCGCACCCCGGCGATCGATCATCGATACTTGGCGGTAACGTGCACGAACGGAGCAGGCACCGGACCCACGCGTCCTGCTCACGTCCGTAGACCAGCGAAAGGGACGATGTGACCGACATCGAGCGCGTCGGAGTGGTCGGCTGCGGCCAGATGGGAGCGGGCATCGCCGAGGTGTGCGCCCGTGCCGGCCTGGACGTGAAGGTCGCCGAGACCACCGGCGAGGCCCTGGAGATCGGCCGGACCCGGCTGTTCAACTCCCTGGCGAAGGCCGCCGAGCGCGGCAAGATCTCCGAGGAGGAGCGGGACGCCACGCTGGCGCGCCTCAGCTTCACCACCGACCTCGGCGAGTTCGCGGACCGCGACCTGGTGATCGAGGCCGTCGTCGAGAACGAGCTGGTCAAGACCGAGATCTTCCAGGTGCTCGACCAGGTCGTGACCCGGCCCGACGCGATCCTGGCCTCCAACACCTCCTCCATCCCCCTGGTGAGGCTGGCGGTCGCCACCTCGCGGCCCGACCACGTCATCGGCATCCACTTCTTCAACCCCGCCCCGGTGCAGAAGCTCGTCGAGCTGATCCCGGCGCTCACCACCTCCGAGGGCACGCTCAGCCGCGCCCAGGTCTTCGCCGAGAAGGTGCTCGGCAAGCACGCGATCCGCGCCCAGGACCGCTCCGGTTTCGTGGTCAACGCGTTGCTGATCCCGTATCTCCTCTCCGCGATCCGGATGTTCGAGTCGGGCATCGCCAGCCGCGAGGACATCGACAACGGCATGGAGCTCGGCTGCGCCCACCCGATGGGCCCGCTGAAGCTGGCCGACCTGATCGGTCTGGACACGGTCGCCTCCGTGGCGTTCTCGATGTACGAGGAGTACAAGGAGCCGCTGTACGCCGCTCCCCCGCTGCTCCAGCGCATGGTCGACGCGGGCCGGCTCGGCCGGAAGTCGGGCTCGGGCTTCTACACCTACGGCTGATTACCCACCGTGGCTTGAAAGGGCCCGGCACTCTCGCGAGTGCCGGGCCCACCGCATTCACACGCCGTGTGCGCACCGGGCCCGCATATGCCCCTCGCACACTCTCCCCACGTGTCCACCAGGCGAGTTGACTCTTCATGCGCATGCAAGGGATGAGACGACTACAGAAAGGAACGGACTCGTGACCACCGACCCCGAGCATCCTGTGGTCCACGGCGAACTCGCAGAGTTACGGCGCCGCCTCGACGTCGCCTACGCGAGGGTCGAGGGCGGACTGGCTCTGCTCAGTCATCGCACGGAGGAGACGGACAAGGAAGTCGACGACCTGAGCAGCCGGATCGTCGCCCTGGAGCACGCCCGCTGGCCGTTGCCCGCGGTAGCGGTCCTCACGGCCGTGGGCGCGCTCGTCGTGACGGTCTGGCAGGCCCTGGGGCGCTAGGACGGCTCCAGGACGCGGGGGGGTATCAGGGCATGGCGTCCTGCCCGAGCCGGAGATGATGCAGCAGCAGTAACGCGGCCGCCATGTTCGCGGCCGGGACCTCGCCGCGGGCGACCATGTCGGGGACGAGTTTGAGGGGGACCCACTCCCGGCGGTCCGACTCGAAGTCGTCCACGGGGTGTCCGAGGTACTCGCCCTCGTCGGCCCAGTAGATGTGGTGCCGGGCGTCGGTGAGCCCGTTGGACGGCTCCACGCTCATCAGGTGGTGCAGGGGTCCCGGCCGCCAGCCGGTCTCTTCCTCGAGTTCCCTGGCGGCCGCGACGGCGATGTCCTCGCCGTCCTCGACCACACCCGCCGCGAGTTCCCACCCCCAACTGTCGGTGATGAAGCGGTGGCGCCACAGGAGAAGGACTTCATTGGCCTGGTTCACCACCGTGGCCACGGCAACGGGCCGCAGCCGTATCAGAAAGTGATCGAGGTGCCGACCGTCCGGCAGCTCGACATCCGCGAGATTGACGCTGAACCAGCGGTTCGCATACACAGTTTGTTCGTTCTGTTTCGTCCACTGCACGGTTCTGCCACCTTCCGTCGAGTAAGTGGCAATATCGCAGCAGGAACGATGAGTGTCGGTGGTCGTGCGCCCGTCTACAGCGGTACGCGCAGTGCACCGTCGATGAGTGCGGCGGCCTCGGCCGTGCCCGCGCAGCCGCTGCGCACGAGGTGTTCGCGCACCGCCCTGAGTCTGTCGCGCAGGCGCTGGGACTCCATTCCCCGGGCCTGTTCGGCCATCTGCACCGCGATGGCCACCGCCTTGTCGGCGTTGCCCTGACGCAGTTCGATCGTGCTGAGCATGGCGAGCCGGTGCACCCGGCCCCGGTCGTGGGCGGGGTTGTCGACGGCGGCCATGGCGTGCTCTCGTGCCGCCGCCACCTCGCCGAGGCTCAACAGCGCCTCCGCCACCTGGACGTTGACGAGTCCCGGCTGGACATAGCCCGTCTCGTCCGGCTCGTATCCGCGCCGGATGCGTTCGGCGGCCTGCTCGGCCCGCCGGATGCAGGACAGCGCGCTCGTGCCGTCGCCGAGGTGGGCGTACGCCTTCGCCTGCATCGCGTACAGGTCGGAGGCGAGCGCCGGGGTGATGTGCCGTCCTGCGGCACGCAGCGCGGCCTCCGCGAAGGCGACGGCCTGCCGGTACTCCCGCATGAACAGCGCCTGGTTGACGAGGAGCGCGATCACGTAGGCGCCGAGCCCCCGGTCCCCGCTGGCCTTCGCGAGCCTGAGCGCCTGGTGGAAGTAGCGCTGGGCGAGCCCGTGCGCGTCCGAGTCGTACGCGCAGATCCCGGCGACCGCCACCAACCCACCGGTGGCCCGGTGCAGTTGACGGCCCGTCTCGTCGGTGTAGCTGCCGCGCAGCAGCGGGGCGGCCTCGGCGTTCAGGAAGCCCACGATCCGGGTACGGGTCGCGACGCCGCCGGCCTTGCGGTACATCTGCTCGTAGTGCGTACGGGCCGCGCGCAGCATCTCGATGTCGGCCGAGGTGACCCGGTGCCGGCCGCCCCGCGAGACGTCGACGTCCTCGGGCGGGTTCTCCCACTCCCACACGGGCATCACGGCGGGCGTGCCGGTGACGGCGGGAGCGCCCAGGATGTGCGGGCGCTGCTGCTCGTCGGAACGCCACAGGGCGGTGGCCCGCTCCACGAACCCGGACAACGACGTGCCGTGCGGGGCGGACGGCTCGCCGGGCACCCCGAGCCCGATGTCGTCGAGGGTGACGGGGCGGTGCAGTCGGCGGGCGAGCACCTCGCAGATCAGGTCGGGCACCTGTCCGCGGGGCCGCTGCCCCTTCAACCACCGCGCCACGGCGGTGTGTTCGTATCTGAGCGCGAGGCCGCGCGCCCGGCCCGCCTGGTTCACATGGGCGGCGAGTCCCGCGTGCGAGATGCCCGCCTCGTCCAGGATCGCGTCGAGCAGAGTGTTGGGCTGCATGGGATGCCCCCGGGTGGCTCGGTGCCGTCAGAGTAGTGGGTCGGCCTTCACACGGGGTGTGAACGGAGTACTCGAATCCGCACCGTGTGCACACTGTCGCGGAGAGTTTCCAGCCGGTTGACTGAAATGCCTCGCAAGAGGCCGGCCGGGCCGCCGGCTCCCCCTCGTACAGTGCGGCGGCCCGGCGTCCGGGCGGCTAACCGTGTGTCGTCGGCTGTGGATTTGTGGTGGCGGGTCGTGCGTTTCCCAAGGCATGGCGTACTTGGCGGTCGTTGTGCAGTACCAGTAAGGCGACGTCATCCGCCGGTGTGCCCCCGGCATGGCGCAGGAGCGCGCTGAAGACCGAGCCCAGGACGACCTGAGGCGCGGCGACGGGGCTGCCGTGGACCGCCCGGGACAGTGCTTCGGGCAGGGAAAAGAACCGGCCACATGCATCCCTCGCGTCCTCGGCGCCGTCCGTGTGCAGGACCAGGGACTCTCCCGGCAGCAGGTGGCCGCAGTGCAGCGCGGGCAGTTCGGCCGGCAGCGGGAACGGGCCGAGGGGCGGCAGGGGATCCGCACGGGCCAGCTGTTCGACCCGGGTACCGCTCAGCAGATACGGCCACGGGTGACCGCAGTTCAGCGCCCGCACCTCGCCGTCCCGGCCGATCTCCAGCAGCAGTACGGTCACGAACTCCTCGGCGACCGGGTTGTCGGGCGCCGGTCCGGCCGACGGGTGCTCGGAGCGGGCGCGCTCGCGCAGATGCCGGGCCAGGGCGCGTTCCAGCCGGCGCAGCACACCGTCGAGTTCGGCCTCGTCGTGGACGGCCTCGCGGAAGCAGCCGAGGACGGCGGCGGCGGTGCCGATCGCCCCGAGCCCGTGTCCGCGGACGTCACCCATCACCACCCGCACGCCGTGCTCGGTGGCGATCACCTCGTACAGATCGCCGCCGATGATCGCCCCACGGTCCGCGGACAGCTGGGCGGCGGCGATGTTCAGCCCCTCGACGCGCGGCGGCAGCGGCCGCAGCAGCACTCGCTGGGCGGCGCCCGCGACCTGCCGGGCCTGCCGGAGTTCGCGCAGCAAGGTGTGCCGGACGTGGAGGATCAGCCCGGTGCCGACGGCGAAGAAGACCGCGCTGGTGACGACGCGCGCGCCCAAGCCGTTCTGCTGGGCGAGCGGACACACCAGCTTGTACGTGATCGCGACGGCGCCCCAGGCCGTCGGTAACCCGAGCGAGATCGCCCGCCGCAATGGCCGACGGGTCATGGTCCGGAGCCACCCGGGAAGGCAGCGGTGACCGGGCCCCCGTGAGTCCGCCCGGGTCCGCCCCGCCCTGCGGGGCACCTCAGCCTTGATACGGATCATGCCGATGGCCCCCCAATTAGGCCTGCCAGCGCAATCGGACCGACCCCGAAAGGCCGGTCCGATTCTGTCGACCATATGACCCAGTAGGGCCACATCACTGGGAGAACTCACCCGATTGAGTGAGATGGGGGGTGTGGGGGCTACGCCCCCACTAGGGGCGCGGGGCTGTATCGATGTGCGGCTCCGCCGCGTGGGCGCGACCAGCCACGACGAACCCGCAGCCGCCGAACTACCGCAGTCCCCACACCCCCATACGCGGCCCTAACTCCGCAGAACCGCTCCCGTACGCTCACCCGCCAGCGCAACCGCCGCATCGCGGGCCGCCGACGCCTCATCCACGGTCAGCGTCCGGTCAACCGCCCGGAACCGCAACGCATAGGCCAGCGACTTCTTGCCCTCACCCAGCTGCTCGGCGTTCTCGTACACGTCGAACAACCGGATCGCCTCCAGCAGTTCCCCCGCACCGTCACGCAGCGAGGCCTCCACATCGGCGTGCGGTACGAACTTGTCGACCACCAGCGCGACATCCTGCGTGGCGACGGGGAACGCCGAGATGCTCGGCGCCTGCGGAATCGCGTCGCCCACCCGCTCCACCGCATCCAGGTCCAGCTCCATCGCACAGGTGCGCGCGGGCAGGCCCAGCGCCTTCAGCACCCGCGGGTGCAGCTCACCCGCGTGACCGACAACCCGCTCGGCACCGTCCGCGACGACCGCCAGCTCGGCGCACCGCCCGGGGTGCCAGGGCCCGTACTGCCCGCTGCGGACGACCAGTTCGGCACCGGCCTCCCGCGCCACCGTGCGCGCCGCCTCGACCGCGTCGGCCCAGTCGGCCGGCCGGCCCTTGCCCCACCAGCCGGCCTGCTCGCGGGAGCCCGCCAGGACGGCGGCGACGTGCCGCGGCTGGTCGGGCAGCGCGGCGTTCAGCTCCGCGATCTCCTCGTCGGTCGGACGCCGGTCGACGGGCAGCGAGACGGCCACCCGCTGCTCCTCGCGCGGGAGGAAGACCAGACCGGTCTCGAACAACGCCGCGTCGTGCGAACCCCGGCCGTCGTTGCGCCGCAAGGCACCGAGCAGGCCCGGCAGCAGCGACGTACGAAGGGCCGGCTCCTCGTCGTTGAGGGGGTTGACCAGCTTGACGACCCGGCGGGCCGGGTCGTCGGCCGCGAGGCCGAGCTGGTCGAAGACCTGCTCGCTGACGAACGGGTAGTTCGGCGCCTCGACGTACCCGGCACCGGCCAGGGCCCGGCCGACGCGGCGGTGCAGCCGCTGCCGGTGGGTCAGGCCGCGGCCGGACGGCGGCTTGGGCAGCGTGGAGGGCAGGTTCTCGTAGCCCTCAAGGCGGATGACCTCTTCGGCCAGGTCGTTGACCTCGGCGAGGTCGGGTCGCCAGGACGGCACGGTGACGATCAGCTCGTCCTGCCCGTACACGTCGCAGCCGACCTCCTGGAGACGGCGTACGACGGTCTCGCGGCCGTACTCGACGCCCGCGACCTTGTCCGGGTGGTCGGCCGCGACGGCGATGGTGTGCGGCGCGGACGGCGAGATGACCTCGGTGACGCCGGCCTCGGCGGTGCCGCCCGCGAGCAGCACCAGCAGGTCGACCGTGCGCTGGGCGGCGGCGGACGCGGCCTGCGGGTCGACGCCTCGCTCGAAGCGCTTGGACGCCTCGGAGGACAGCTTGTGGCGGCGGGCCGTACGGGCGATGGAGACCGCGTTGAAGTGCGCGGCCTCGATCACGATGTCGGTCGTGCCCTCGGCCTCGGTGTGGTCGGCGATCTCCGTGTTGGCGCCGCCCATGACACCGGCGAGGCCGATCGGGCCGCGCTCGTCGGTGATCACCAGGTCCTCGGCGTGCAGGGTGCGGGTGACGCCGTCGAGGGTGACGATCTTCTCGCCCTCCTCGGCCCGGCGGACGCCGATGGTGCCCTGGACGAGCGAGCGGTCGTACGCGTGGAGCGGCTGGCCGAGCTCCATCATCACGTAGTTGGTGACGTCGACGGCGAGCGAGATCGGGCGCATGCCGACCTTCTGCAGGCGGCGCTGCAGCCAGATCGGGGAGCGCGCCTCCGGGCTCAGCCCGGTGACGGTGCGGGCCGTGAAGCGGTCGCAGCCGACGGGGTCCAGGACCTGCACCGGGTAGCCGAAGGCGTTCGGGCCGGGAACGTCGAGCAGGGCCGGGTCGCTCAGCGGCAGGCCGTAGGCGATGGCGGTCTCGCGGGCGACGCCGCGGATGGACAGACAGTCGCCGCGGTTGGCGGTGACGGCGATGTCCAGGACCTCGTCGACCAGTTCGAGCAGCTCGATGGCGTCCTTGCCGACCTCGGTCTCCGGCGGCAGCACGATGATGCCGTGGCTGCCGTCGTCGCCCATGCCCAGCTCGCCGGTGGAGCAGATCATGCCGTGGGACGTCTTGCCGTAGGTCTTGCGGGCGGCGATCGAGAAGCCGCCCGGCAGCGTGGCGCCGGGCAGCACCACGACGACCTTGTCACCGACCGCGAAGTTGCGGGCGCCGCAGACGATCTCCTGGGGCTCACCGGTGCCGTTGGCCTGGCCGACGTCGACCGTGCAGAAGCGGATCGGCTTCTTGAACTCCGTCAGCTCCTCAATGGTCAGCACCTGGCCGACGACGAGGGGGCCCTTGAGGTCGGCGCCGAGGTGCTCGACGGTCTCGACCTCGAGACCGGCCGAAATGAGCTTGGCCTGGACGTCACGACCGGTCTGAGTCGCCGGCAGGTCGACGTACTCCCGCAGCCAAGAAAGCGGGACCCGCATCAGATCTCCATCCCGAACGGCCGGGTGAACCGGACGTCACCCTCGACCATGTCTCGCATGTCCTCGACGTTGTGGCGGAACATCAGCATCCGCTCGATGCCGAACCCGAAGGCGAACCCGCTGTACTTCTCCGGGTCGACGCCACAGGCGGTCAGCACCTTGGGGTTGACCATGCCGCAGCCGCCGAGCTCGATCCAGCCCTCGCTGGAGCAGGTGCGGCAGGGCCGGTCGGGGTTGCCGACGGACTCGCCGCGGCAGACGTAGCACACCATGTCCATCTCGGCGGACGGCTCGGTGAACGGGAAGAAGTTGGGCCGCAGCCGGGTCTTCATGCCCTCGCCGAAGAGCGCCTGGACCATGTGGTCCATCGTGCCCTTGAGATCGGCCATGGTCAGGCCCTCGTCGACGGCCAGCAGTTCCACCTGGCGGAAGACCGGCGTGTGGGTGGCGTCCAGCTCGTCGGTGCGGTACACGACACCCGGGCAGATCACGTACACCGGCAGCTCACGCTCCAGCAGGGAGCGGATCTGCACGGGCGAGGTGTGGGTGCGCAGCACGACGCCGGACTCGGTGCCGCCGCCCTGGCCCTGCACGAAGAACGTGTCGGCCTCGCCGCGGGCCGGGTGGTCCGGGCCGATGTTCAGGGCGTCGAAGTTGAACCACTCGGCCTCGACCTGCGGGCCCTCGGCGACCTCGTAGCCCATGGCCACGAAGACGTCCTCGATGCGCTCGGAGAGCGTGGTGAGCGGGTGGCGGGCGCCGGCCGGTACGCGGTCGTACGGCAGCGTGACGTCCACCGCCTCCTCGACCAGCACCCGCTGGTCGCGCTCGGCCTCCAGCTCTGCCTGGCGGGTGGCCAGCGCCTTGTTCACGGCGCCGCGGGCCTGGCCCACGCGCTTGCCGGCCTCGGCCTTGGCGTGCGGGGGCAGGGCGCCGATCTCGCGGTTGGCGAGGGCCAGCGGCGAGGTGCCGCCGGTGTGGGCGACCTTGGCCTCCTGGAGCGCGTCGAGGGAATCGGCGGCGGTGAAGGCGGCGAGCGCCTCGTCCCGCATGCGCTCGATCTCTTCCGGTTTCAACGCCTCGACCTCGACAGGGTCGTACGACTTGTTCGGTGCCGACATCTCTTCCCGTGCTTCCGATTGGCTGGCTGGAGGTCCCCGTCACCGATCCATGGACGAATCGTCGCCGGCTTCGGGACACAAAGGTGCCAAAGGCCGAGTCTAACGGGGTGGGGATGTACGAATGCGCCCGCGGGCTGCTCAGGTCAGGTAGGCCGGAGCGCTCACGGGCAACGTAAATCGGAACTCGGCGCCGCCGCCGGGGGCGCGGCCGACCGTGATGGTGCCGCCGTGGGCCTCGACGATGCCCTTGACGATGTAGAGCCCGAGGCCGGTGCCGCCGCGCTTGCTGCCCCGCCAGAAGCGGGTGAAGACGCGGTTCATGGACTCCTCCGGGATGCCGGACCCCTCGTCGCTCACCGTGACCGACGTAGCAGCGTTTTCATGGCCTTCCCCCTCACGGGGAGACGCCGTGGCCGTGATGTCAATCGTGACGGTTCCCTCGCCGTGCCGCACCGCATTTTCCAGCAGGTTGCTGAGCACCTGGTCGATCTTGTCGGGGTCGGCCCACAGGGCGGGCAGCGGCTGTTCGAGGCGCAGCAGGAACCGGTCGGCGGCCAGGCCCGCGGCGACGTACGCCTGGATGTGCCGCCCGACGGCGGCACCGATGTCGACGGGCTGGCGCCTGAGTTCCAGTCGCCCGGAGTCGATCCGCGAGATGTCGAGCAGCTCGGCGATGAGCCGGGTGACCCGGTCGGCGTCGGCGTCGACGGTCTCCAGCATCAGCCGCTTCTGGTCGTCGGTGAAGCGTTCCCACTTGGCGAGCAGGGTGGCCGTGAACCCCTTGACCGAGGTGAGCGGCGAGCGCAGTTCGTGCGCGACGGTGGCGATCAGCTCGGCGTGGCTGCGTTCGGTGCGGCGACGGGCCTCGGTGTCGCGGAGGGAGACGACGACCCGGCGGACGGGTCCGGTGGGACGGGCGCGCACGTACTTCGCGGAGACCAGCACCTCACGCCCCCCGGGAAGCAGCAGATTGCACTCGGGCTGCCCCACCCTGATGGCGAGCCCGCCGTACGGATCGGTCAGCTGCCACCAGCGCCGGCCCTCCAGGTCCTCTAACGGCAGGGCCTTCTCCAACCGCCGGCCGAGGGCGTCCTCGGCGGGCAGGTCGGTGATCCTGGCCGCGGCGGCGTTGAAACAGATCACGTGCCCGTGCTCGTCCGCGACGACCAGTCCGTCGGGCAGCTGGTCGGGATCGATGCCGAGCTCGGCGAGATCACCGGGCCGGGACGCGGGCGGGCGCCGTACGTCCCGTGCTTCCGGTGCGCTGCTCGTGCCGACGCTCATCCCCGTACCCCACCTCTCAGGCGTCTGAGGGGCTCCCGAGCTGGTCACCCTACTAGCTCTCGGTGACGGAGCGGCACCCTCCGGAGGCGCGCTGTGCACGGGCTGACGCATAGAGACATACGGCGGCGGCGGTGGCCAGGTTCAGGCTCTCGGCCTTCCCGTGGATCGGGACGCGCACCACGGCGTCCGCGAGTGCGCGGGTCTCCTCGGGGAGCCCCCAGGCCTCGTTCCCGAACACCCAGGCGGTCGGCCCGCCCATGGTCCCCTTGTCGAGCTCGTCGTCGAGGTCGTCCGTCCCGGCGCCGTCGGCGGCGAGGATGCGCACCCCGGCGTCCTTCAGCCCGGCCACGGCCCGCTCGACGGGCACGCCGACGGCCACGGGGAGGTGGAAGAGGGAGCCAACGGAGGCCCGTACGGCCTTGGGGTTGTACAGATCGACGGAGGCGTCGGTCAGGACGACGGCCTCGGCACCGGCGGCGTCGGCGCACCGCAGGACGGTCCCGGCGTTCCCGGGGTCGCGTACGTGCGCGAGCACGGCGACCAGCTTGGGCCGGGCGTCGAGGATGTCTTCGAAGGGCGTGTCGAGGAACCGGCAGATCCCGACGAGGCCCTGCGGGGTGACGGTGGTGGAGATGTCGGCGATGACCTGCTCGTCGGCGAGGTGCACCCGGGTCCCCGCGGCACGGGCCTCACCGATGATGTCGGCGTACCGCTCCGCCGCGTCCGGCGTGGCGAAGAGCTCGACCAGCGTGTCCGCGTGCGCCGCCGCCTCCCGCACAGCCTGCGGCCCTTCCGCGAGGAACAGCCGCTCCTTCCCCCGGAAGTTCCGCTTGGCGAGCCGCCGGGCGGCGACGACGCGGGGCGAGCGGGGGGAGATCAGCTCGGGGGTGACGGGGGCCATGCGACTCACCTTCGGTTACCGGTCAGCACAACGAAGGACCCGCGGGCACCTGCCCACGGGTCCGTTCAGTCACGTCGGCTACAGCCGGCGCGGCGACGCGCGGCGTCACGCCGCCTTGGGCGCGTTGACGTCGCTGGGCAGCGCCTTCTGGGCCACCTCGACCAGCGCGGCGAACGCACCGGCGTCGTTCACGGCCAGCTCGGCCAGGATCTTGCGGTCGACCTCGACGTTCGCCGCCTTCAGACCCTGGATGAAGCGGTTGTACGTGATGCCGTTGGCGCGGGCAGCGGCGTTGATGCGCTGGATCCACAGCTGGCGGAAGTCACCCTTGCGCTTCTTGCGGTCGTTGTAGTTGTAGACCAGCGAGTGGGTGACCTGCTCTTTGGCCTTGCGGTAGAGACGCGAACGCTGACCGCGGTAGCCGGATGCCTGCTCGAGGATCGCCCGGCGCTTCTTGTGGGCGTTGACTGCCCGCTTGACGCGTGCCACTTGTTAACTCCTTGTAGCTGGGTCACGAGGGTGACCCGAGAACGGCTTGGTCCCGGTTATCGGCTGCGCCCTGCCCACGCAGGGCACGCACTAGATCCCGAGAAGCTTCTTGGCCTTGGCGGCATCGCCCGGCGCCAGCTCGACGGTGCCGGCCAGGCGGCGGGTCAGCGTCGAGGGCTTGTGCTCCAGGTAGTGGCGGCGGCCGGCGCGCTGGCGCAGCACCTTGCCCGAGCCGGTCACCCGAAAGCGCTTCTTGGCACCGCTGTGCGTCTTGTTCTTCGGCATGGCGCCGTTCTCCTCGTCGGTGGCACTCCGGTGCCCGGTCACGAAAACCGGGCACGGTGGAGCGTCGCTGTTGTATCGGTTACGTCCTGGGGACTCGCGTCCCCCGGGATCACGCCTCGGCGGGAGCCTCGGCCTGAGCCTCGACTTCGCCCTCGGCACTCACTTCGTCCTCGGCATCCTCGGACTCCGCGGCGTTCTGCGACTTGCCGGGGTTGGCCTTCGCTTCTGCCTTGCGGGCTTCCTGCGCCTGGCGGGCCTCGGCCATCGCCTCGGTCTTCTTCTTGTGCGGACCGAGAACCATGATCATGTTTCGGCCGTCCTGCTTCGGGTTCGACTCCACGAACCCGAGGTCGGCCACGTC
The DNA here is from genome assembly GCF_059026085.1 of Streptomyces sp. a15. Lineage (NCBI taxonomy): Bacteria > Bacillati > Actinomycetota > Actinomycetes > Kitasatosporales > Streptomycetaceae > Streptomyces > Streptomyces sp. A15. The sequence continues at coordinate 280,509 of NZ_JBWLKM010000002.1, forward strand.
CTCCGCGAGACGCTGCAGCAGTCGGTAGCCGAGTTCCGGCCGGGACTGCTCGCGACCACGGAACATGATCGTGATCTTGACCTTGTCGCCCTGCTTGAGGAACCGAACGACGTGACCCTTCTTGGTGTCATAGTCGTGCGGGTCGATCTTCGGCCGGAGCTTCATCTCCTTGATGACCGTGTGCGCCTGGTTCTTGCGCGCCTCACGGGCCTTCATGGCCGACTCGTACTTGAACTTCCCGTAGTCCATGAGCTTGCACACAGGCGGACGGGCGGTCGCCGCCACCTCGACCAGGTCCAGGTCGTACTCCTGTGCAAGCTCCAGTGCCTTGGCCAGTGGGACAATGCCCACCTGCTCGCCACTGGGACCGACAAGTCGCACCTCTGGAACGCGAATCCGGTCGTTGATGCGGGGCTCGGCGCTGATGGATCCTCCTCGGTTAGCACCACACGGCCATCTGGCGGACGGCCGCGTTTGTCTCTGTTAGACAGACCTAACCGCGCCGAAGCACAAAAAATGCCCCGGACGATCACAGGCGGGGCTCCAAGCACTACCGGAGCACCGCCGCGGTGATGCCGCGGGGCGCACATTCGGGCGACTCCATCGTCCGTACGGAACGGTGGTGGCCGCCTGACCGGGGTGACCCGCCGTCCCGGGGGACGGTCAGGTGGGAGATCGGAGCCTCCACTTGTGGGCCAGTCACACTTACACACATGCGTCCGGCCGGTCGTCACACAAGGTTAGCAGCAACCCGGGGGTGGTGCGAACCGCCGTACACCGGGGCCTATCGTGTGGGGCATGAGTGACACCCCTGCCGAGTCCGCCGAGTCCGCCGCGGGCCCCGACTTCGACGACATGACCCGCGACATCGCCGAGGTCCCCGCCGTCGAGGTGATCGTGACGGTCGCCGTCAACCTGATGAGCGCCGCCGCCGTGAAGCTCGGTCTGACGGAGGAGGGCGACAAGTACAAGGACCTGGACGAGGCCCGCAAGCTGGTGCACGCCCTCGCCGGTCTGCTGGACGCGAGCGCGACCGAGATCAGCTCCTTCCACGCGTCCCCGCTGCGCGACGGCCTGAAGTCCCTGCAGCTGGCGTTCCGCGAGGCGTCCCTCGTCCGGGACGAGCCGGGCCAGGGCCCCGGTGAGAAGTACACCGGCCCGATCTACGGCTGACTCAAGGACGTAGCTCAGGGACGAAACTCAGGGACGTACGTACAAGGGCTCGCCCGGCGGCGTCGCCCCGGCCGGCAGCAGCGCCAGGTCGAGGCCGCGGACCAGGCGGGCCCTCAGCGTTTCGTCGGCGGCGAGCCGCTGCGCGAGGGCCCGGGCGGCCTCGGCGGGCGGCGCGGACGGGTCCAGTACGAGGGCGAGGGTGCCGTCGGCCTGTCCCGGCCCGAGGTGGGCGCGCAGTACGGCGGGCTCGGCGGCCACGGCGTCCCGTACGGCCTCGACGACGGCCGGGTCGGCGAGCGGATCCGTGGTCGTACGCCCCTCCGCCAGCGCCAGCAGCGCGGCCCCCGTCAGCTCGAACGCCACCGGGCCGGCCAGGTCCAGCAGGACCGTGTCCGCCTTCTCGTGCGCGGCGGCCTGGAGCGCCTGGTGCAGCGGTACGGCGACCGGGCGGGCCGCCGGGTCCCAGCGGGCCAGCGACTCGGTGGAGGTGAAGGCGGGCAGAGCGGTGCGGGTGCCGGCCTTCAGGGTGGGTACGGCCATGTCGCTGGTCTTCTCGCGGCGCAGCCCGTTCTCGTCCTCCTCGACCTCACCGAGGACGGCCACCACCGGGACGAGGAGCCGGGCGCCCTTGAGGGCCTCCAGGACGGGTCCCGCGGCGGTGCGGTCCTCGGCCCAGGCGGCGAGCGCCGCGCTCAGCCGGGGGTCGGCCGAGCCGTCGTCGTCGGAGAAGCCGGGGTCGGGAATGTTCTTGTTCGCCACGGTCACCGACCCTATAGGGGGGATGCTGCTGGGCTTGTGCGGGCCCGGAAACCTGCCCGTGACGACCTTCACGGGTTTCTCAGATATCCCTGACACACATCTAACGTTCGTCTAACGGCCCGCACAGTCGGGGCCGCGAGCATCGCGGGCATGGAGTCTTCCAGAGCCGACCTCAGCCGCCCCTCCCGGCCGTTCCGGCGTCGGACCCTGATGTACACCGCGCTCGCCTCCGCCGCCGTCCTCGGCGGTACGGCGGCCGGGACCGTGTACGTGAAGGCGCACTCCGGTGCGAGCGCCGTATCGTCGGCGACGCCGTCGGCCTCGTCATCGGTCTCGTCGTCTTCCTCGTCGTCGGGTCTGGCCGCGGCGTCCGCCGCGGTGAACGGGGAGACGTCCGTGGAACCTGTGGCGAAACCGACCGTCGACCACGACGACGTGCTGGCCGACGCCATGAAGTCGGTGGGCGTGGAGGACAGCGCGGTGGTGTCCGCGGCCGTGCTCGACCCGGACTCCGGCGAGAGCGCCTCGTACGGCGACGGCGCCTTCGACACGGCGAGCATCGTCAAGGTCGACATCCTGGCGACGCTGCTGCTCCAGGCGCAGGACGCGGACCGGCATCTCACCGCGCAGGAGAAGTCGTACGCCACCTCGATGATCGAGAACAGCGACAACGCCTCCGCGTCGGCCCTGTGGCGGATCATCGGGAAGGCGGACGGGCTCGACGCCGCGAACGAGCGGCTCGGGCTCACGGACACCGAGGGCGGCGACGACATGCTGTGGGGACTGACCCAGACCACCGCCGCCGACCAACTTGCCCTGCTCCAGCAGGTGTTCGGGGACGATTCGGAGCTGAGCGAGGCCTCGCGGACGTACCTTCAGGGGCTGATGGGGCAGATAGCCGTCGACCAGCACTGGGGGGTGTCGGCCGCGGCGGACGGTTCCGGGTGGGCCCTGAAGAACGGCTGGCTGGCGCGCAGCACGACCGGGCTGTGGGACATCAACAGCATCGGGCGGGTGACGGTGGCCGGCCACGACTATCTGGTCGCGGTGCTGTCGAAGGGCAACTCGACGCAGGCGAAGGGGATTTCGCTGGCGGAGGCGGCGGCGAGGGCGGCGGTGTCGGTGTTCGCGGGGGACGGCGCTTCGGCTTCGGCTTCGGCTTCGGCTTCGGCTTCGGCTTCGGCTTCGGCTTCGGCTTCGGCGACTGCCTCCCCGTAGCGCGCAGTAGGCGGTTCAGGAGGTCGTACGCCGTCATGGACCCCTAGAAGTCCTCGTACCGCTCGCGGCGGCCGCGCCACAGGACCACCGCGGCGATGAGGAGTACTCCGCCGAGGCCGCCCGCGAGGGGGGCCGCCCAGTCGGCGGTGTCGTTGTCGGACTCGGCGGCGTCGGGGCCGGAGCCGAAGTACCTGTCGCCGTAGGCGGCGGCCTGGAGGCCCTCCGGCTTGAGGCGGTCGGCCTCGGACAGGGCGGCCGCGGGGTCGATGAAGCCGAAGCCGCGGGAGTCGTCGCGGCCGTCGGTCGGGGCGTTGCGGGCCGTGTCCTCCAGGAGCTTCTTGACCTGGGCGGGGGTCAGGTCCGGGTGGGCGGCCCTGATGAGCGCGACCGCGCCGGAGACGAAGGCGGAGGCGGCGCTCGTCCCCCAGCCCTCGTAGTACTTGTGGTCGGGGTCGGCGATGACGACGTCGACGCCGGGGGCGCTGACCGTGGCGTACCAGCGGCGGGTGGAGAAGGAGGCGCGGGTGCCGAAGCGGTCGACGGCGGTCGCGGCGATCACGCCCGGGTAGGCGGCCGGGTAGGAGATGTGGTCGCCCTTCTCGCCGCCGTTGCCGGCCGAGGCGACGACGACGGCGCCCTTCTTCAGGGCGTACTGGACGGCCTCGTCCTCGGCCGGTTCGGGGTGGGCGGAGGCGGAGTCGTCGCCGAGGGAGAGGTTGATGACGTCGGCGCCGTGGTCGGCGGCCCAGCGGATGCCTTCGGCGAGGGCGTTGCCGCGGGTGTTGCGGGCCTTGGTGCGGGCCGGGTCGCCGTCCTCGAGGATCACGCGGACGGGGAGGATCTTGGCCTCGGGGGCGATGCCCAGGACGCCGTCGCCGTTGCCCACGCCGTGTCCGTGGCCGGCGATGATGCCGGCCATCGCGGTGCCGTGGCGGGCCCAGGCGCGGTCGCCGTCCTTCGCGCCGAAGCCGATCATGTCCTTGCCGGTGAGGACGTTGCCGTCGAGGTCGGGGTGGTCGGCCTCGACGCCGGTGTCCAGGACGGCGACGGTGACGCCCGCGCCCTTGGTGGTGCGCCAGGCCTCCTGGGTGTGCATGGCGTCCAGGGCCCACTGCTTGGCGCGTATGCCGTCGGCGTGCGCGGCGGTGGGCGGGACGAGGGCGATCGAAGCAGCGAGCAGGACGCTGAGGAGGCCGACCCTGCGAGTCCTGATGCTCATGCGGCTCATGCGGCTCATGAAGGCTTCTCCGAGGGCGAGCTGACGGTCTTGCGCAGTCCGCGTTCGACGCGGTCGGCGAGGCCCTGGGCCTCGTTGCCGAGGCCGGCCTGGGCGGGCGCGGTGGTCGCGCCGGACTTCATGGCCTCGGCGGCGGGCTGCGGCGTGTCGACGGTACGGCCGTCCGCCCAGCCCGAGACCGCGTAGACGACGACGGGGGCGTCGGTGAGGACGGAGACGGTCCAGGAAGCGCGCTGCTCGGTGCCGAAGCCTGCGGCGACGGTGTCCTTGGCGGCGTACGGCCGGGGCATGAGGTCGGTGCGGCTGCCGAGGCCCTCGTCCTTGAACCGCTTGCCGAGGGCACTCATCGCGGCGGCGTCGGCCTTGGTGAAGAGAAGGCCGACGGTGGTGACGTAGCTCTGGGTGGCGTCGGTGTAGGTGGCGCGCAGGAGGCGGGCACAGCCGACGGTCGAGAGCGCCTTGCGCAGCAGCGGGTCGAAGGCGTCCTGGCAGCCGCTGTCGGGCGCGACGGCGATTCGTGTCCACGTCCGGTCGGCGCCGCCCGGGCCGGCGCCCTGGCCCTCGACCGTGGGCGGGAACAGCTGATCGACCGGGATGCTGTGCCAGAGATCACGGGCCGTGGCGAACGTGTCGTCGGACCCGGCCTCCCCCGATTCCCCGCTGAGCCAACTCCCGGTGACGGCACCACCGATGAGCCCCAGCCCGAGCACGACACAGGCGGCCACGACGGCGATCCGCGACCGCCCCCTGAGCGACCGGGGCCGCGCCCTGTCGTCGTACCCCTCCGGCTCCCCGAACGAAATCACGGGCCGCTCCGAACCGGGTGCTCCGCCCGGCGCCATGGGGGCGCTCCAGGAGAGGGACGGGTCCGGGTTCAGGGTGGTGGTGTCCGGGGGCGGGGTGGCGGGCGCCGACGGGGTGCGCGGGGTGCTTGGCGGAGCGGTGGGTGGCGAGGGGATGCGGGAGGCACTCGCGGGCGCGGTGGGGAGCGGCGGGATGCGGGACGCACTCGCGGGACCGGTGGGCGACGAGGGGATGCGGGAGGCACTAGCGGGCGCGGTGGGGAGCGGCGGGATCCGGGACGCGCTCACGGGACCCGAGGGCGCGGAAGGCATCCGGGACGCACTCGCGGGACCGTTCGATGCCGAAGGGGTGCGCGGGCTGTTTCCGGGGCCGGGGGCCGACGAAGACGTGCGCCGGTCGCTGCCGGGACCGGAGGTCGGCGAAGACGTGCGCCGGTCGCTTCCGGGACCGGAGGTCGGCGAAGACGTGCGCGCGCCGCTTTCCTGGCCGGTGGATGCCGGGGAAGTGCGGGCCGGGTCGGTGCGGCCCGGGGCCGGCGGCTCGTGGGCGGGCCGCGGGGGGAAGCCGGGGCGGCGTACGGGCTCGGCGGGGTTCGCACCCCGACGGGTGTTCACCTCGGGGGGCAGCTCCGCGGGGATCGGACGCAGCCGGAAGGTCGTCTCCGCCGCGGTCTCGGCGGGTGGGCCGGTACGGCGCGGCGGTATCGGGGGGCGGTGGCTGGGGCGGGGCGGCACGGAACCCGACGTGGGCGTCGCGGCGTTCGGGCGCGGCGGCGGTACCGAGCCCGGCACGGGGGGCTCGGTACCAGGTCGGGACGGCACGGAACCCGACGTAGACGTCGTCGGTGGGATGTCCGGGAAGCGGGCGGAGGCTTTGGGCGGCGGCGGGCTCGCGGGGGCGGCGCCACGGGGGGATGGGGTGCGCAGGTTCGGGAAACGGGGCCGAATGTCCTGGGACCCGGAGGTGCCCGCTTCCCCGGACCGCTCTCGTCCCGGCCTCTCGGACGACCCTTGGCCCGCCTCACCGGATGCCGATCGACCCGCTTCACCGGCACCCGATCGTCCCGATCCGTCAAACTCCGATCGGCTCGACCTGTCGAACGCCGACCAGCCCGACCCATCGAACCCAGACCGACCCGAGCCATCGAACCCCGACCGGCCCGACCCGCCGAACTCCGACCGACCCGACCCGTCCAACCCCGACCGACCCGACCCATCGAACCCAGACCGACCCGAGCCATCGAACCCCGACCGGCCCGACCCGTCGAACTCCGACTGACCCGATCCCTCCAACCCCGACCGATCCGACCCGTCCAACCCCGACCGACCCGAGCCATCGAAACCAGACCGACCCGAGCCATCGAACCCCGACCGGCCCGACCCGTCCAACCCAGCCCGACCATCGTCCCCGGCCCAGCTCACGCCCCGGTCCCCGGCCTGCGGTCGGCCCGTCGCGTCCGGGTGTTCCCGGTCCGCGTCACCGGTCTCCTGGCGGAGCAAGCCGTCGGTTCGGTCTCCGCTCACGTCGGCGAGCTCCTGTCGGCCCGGATCGTCGCCCTCGCCATCGCCCGCCGTAGGCGGTTCGGTGGGGCGTGGGGGGACGGCGGGGCGGCGTGCTTCTGTGCTCATGCGGGCCACCCCCCGTTTCCTCGTGCCCGGGCCGTCTCCTCGTACGCGGGCCGTTGTCCTTGTGGCCCGCCCGGAGCGGACTCGGCCGTCCGGGCACGCATACCCGCACGGGGGTTCCGGCATCCCGGCGCGGGCCTGCGACCGGGGGCGGGACGTCCTCCGTGCGTGCGCGTCACTCTACGGGTTGTTCCTGGGCGAACGGGAACCAGTCCACGAGCCCGGGGCATCTGCCCGGAACGTCCCCCTACCCTGCGGTAATCCAGTCTGGCAGGCTGCGTTCATGACTGCGCGCGCCGCCGACCGGGCCCGTTACGACCGGGCCACCGCCCATTTCGACGCCCCCCTCGCGATCGTGGACCTCGATGCCTTCGACGCGAACGCGGACGATCTCGTCCGCCGCGCCGGGGGCAAGCCGGTCCGGGTCGCCAGCAAGTCCGTACGCTGCCGGGCCCTGCTGGAGCGGGTGCTCGCGAAGGACGGGTTCGCGGGAATCATGTCGTTCACGCTCGCCGAGTCCCTGTGGCTGGCGCGGAGCGGGTTCGACGACATCCTGCTCGCCTATCCCTCCGCCGACCGCGCCGGCTTCGCCGAACTGGCCGCCGATCCCAAGCTCGCCGCCGCTGTGACGGTGATGGTCGACGACCCGGCGCAGCTCAGGTTCATCGACGAGTCTCGCGACGGCGGGCGCGAAGTGGTGCGGGTCTGCCTGGAGTTGGACACTTCGCTGAAGCTGTTCGGGGGCCGGGTGCGGGTCGGCGCCCGGCGCTCCCCGCTGTACTCCCCCGCCCAGGTCGCCGACATGGCGCGGGCCGTGGCCCGGCGGCCGGGGTTCAAGGTCGTCGGGATCATGGCGTACGAGGGGCACATCGCCGGTGTCGGTGACGCGGTCGCCGGGCGGCCGCTGCGGTCGCGTGCCGTTCGGCTGATGCAGGCCACCGCCCGCAAGGAACTCGCCGAGCGGCGCGGCGACGTGGTGCGCGCGGTCCGGGCCGTCGTGCCGGACCTGGAGTTCGTCAACGGCGGCGGCACGGGCAGTGTGCAGCACACCGCCGCGGAGGACGCGGTCACCGAGATCGGCGCCGGGTCGGGGCTGTACGTACCGCGGCTGTTCGACAACTACACGTCCTTCAGCGGTCGTCCGGCGGCGCTGTTCGCCCAGCCCGTCGTCCGGCGGCCGGGGGTCGGGGTGGTGACCGTCCTCGGCGGCGGCTATCCCGCCTCCGGTGCGGCGGGGCCGGACCGGCTGCCGGTGCCGTACCTGCCGGAGGGGCTGAAGTACGACCCGCAGGAGGGGCCCGGCGAGGTCCAGACGCCCCTGCTCGGCTCCCCGGCCGACGACCTCCTGCTCGGCGACAAGGTCTGGTTCCGGCACGCCAAGGCCGGTGAGCTGTGCGAGCGGTTCGACGTGCTGCACCTGATCGAGGGGGACGCGGTGACGGCGACCGTCCCGACGTATCGGGGCGAGGGCCGGACGTTCCTGTAGGTCAGCCGGTCGGACCGATGCTGCTGCCCACACCGCCGCCCGTGTCCGCGTCGCCGATCGACCGGATCCCCTTGGTGATCCGGTCCATGTCGGCGAGCGGCGGGCCGTCCGGGCCGGCGTCGAAGACGAACCGCACGATCACCGGGGACTCGCTGCCGACGCTGGACGGGAAGGCCAGGGACTGCACGTAACCGCCGGGCCCGTCGGCCGTCTTGACCCGCCAGCGCACGAAGTACCCGGCGCGTCCGGCCACCGCGACCGGTCCGGACTTGACGGTCCGGTGCGATTCGATGCCGCCGTAGAGGCGCCGGTCGAGGCTGTCACGGTCGTATGCCGCGTCGGCCGCGTCCGGGATGTCCTGCTTGGCGAGGGCCTCGGGGGACTTCTCGTCGTTCTCGGTGACCGTGCGGGTGAGAACGAGGCCGTGCCGGCAGAGGCCGACGCCGGCCGGGCACTCGTACGTCCCGTCGTCCGTGGTCATGACGACGTCGTCCTCGGCGACGTTCTTCGGCGGGGTCCAGCCGTCGGGCAACGGCAGCGTGATGCCGTTGAGTTCGTCCACCACGAGGTCCGGCACAGCGTCCGGGTCGGCGGGCGGTTCGGAGGTGGTCCGCGTCGGCGTGGGCGTGGGGAGGTCGGTGGACGGGACGGACGTCGGCAGGGCGCCCGTCGCCGGGCCGCCGCCGTCGTCGCCCTCGCCGAGTACGGCCACCCCGGTGACGATCGCGGCGACCAGGACGACGGCGGCGGTCGTGAGGGCGACCGCCTTGGCGCGCCCGGACACCCCGCCGGCCGGCTGCGGCGGTCCGGGGACCTCGGGTGCGCGCAGGTGTTCGGTCCATACCGCCCCGTCCCACCAGCGCTCCAGGTGGGGAGCCTGGGGGTCGGGGTACCAGCCGGGCGGGGGCGTCATGCTCATCCCGGCACCATAGGGCGCGAACTAGAGCGGCGTGACGTACGCCCCCGAGATTCCGCCGTCCACCAGGAAGTCGGTGGCGTTCACGAAGGAGGAGTCGTCGCTGGCCAGGAAGGCGACGGCGGCGGCGATCTCGTCCGCCTCGGCGAACCGGCCGAGCGGGATGTGCACCAGCCGGCGGGCGGCCCGCTCCGGGTCCTTGGCGAACAGCTCCTGGAGCAGGGGGGTGTTGACCGGTCCGGGGCAGAGGGCGTTGACGCGGATGCCCTCCCGCGCGAACTGCACGCCCAGTTCCCGGGACATGGCCAGGACGCCACCCTTGGAGGCCGTGTACGAGATCTGCGAGGTCGCCGCGCCCATCCGGGCCACGAAGGACGCCGTGTTGATGATGGAGCCCTTGCCCTGGCGGCGCATGTACGGGATCGCGGCCTTGCAGCACAGGTAGACGGAGGTCAGGTTGACCTCCTGGACGCGCTTCCAGGCCTCCAGGCCGGTCTCCAGGATGGAGTCGTCGTCGGGCGGGGAGATGCCCGCGTTGTTGAAGGCGATGTCGACACTGCCGTAGGTGTCGTACGCCGTCCTGAAGAGCGCCTCGACCTGCTCGGGGTCGGTGACGTCGACCTTCACGAAGATCCCGCCGATCTCGTCGGCGGCCGCCTTGCCGCGGGCCTCGTCGACGTCGCCGCAGACGACGTGCGCGCCCTCGGAGGCGAGCCGGCGGGCGGTGGCGAGGCCGATGCCGCTGCCGGCTCCGGTGATGACGGCGGTACGGCCGACCAGGCGGCGGCAGATGATGGCGTCGGTGGACTGGGGGGATGACGTCACTGTGCGGGGCCCTCCGTACTGATGAAGACGTTCTTGGTTTCGGTGAAGGCGGTCAGGGCGTCCGGGCCGAGCTCGCGGCCGATGCCGGACTGCTTGAAGCCGCCGAAGGGCGTCCAGTAGCGGACGCTGGAGTGCGAGTTGACGGACAGGTTGCCCGCGCGGACCGCCTGGGAGACGCGCAGGGCGCGGCCGACGTCCCGGGTCCAGATGGAGCCGGCGAGGCCGTAGTCGGTGGCGTTGGCCAGGGCCACGGCCTCCGCCTCGTCCTCGAAGGGCAGGACGACGGCGACCGGGCCGAAGACCTCCTCGACGGCCACGCGCGCGTGCGGGTCGACGCCGGTGAGGAGGGTGGGCGGGAACCAGAATCCGGGGCCTTCGGGGGCCTTGCCGCGGATGCCGGTCAGATCGTCGCTCACGTAGGAACGCACCCGTTCCAGCTGGGCCTTGGAGATCAGCGGGCCCATCTGGGTCTGCTCGTCGGCCGGGTCTCCGACCCGGACCGACTCGATCCCCGGGGCCAGCAGGTCGAGGAAGCGGTCGTAGGCGGAGCGCTGGACCAGGATGCGGGTGCGGGCGCAGCAGTCCTGGCCGGAGTTGTCGAGGAAGGCCATGGGAGCCGCCGCGGCGGCGGCTTCGAGGTCGGCGTCGGCGAAGACGATGTTGGGGCTCTTGCCGCCGAGTTCGAGGGTGACGCGCTTGAGCAGCGCGGAGCCCTTGGCCAGCACCTGTTTGCCCACGGCCGTCGACCCGGTGAAGACGATCTTCGCCACGCCGGGATGCTCGACGAGCGCGTTGCCGGCGACGGGACCGTGGCCGGGCAGCACCTGGAAGAGCCCCTCGGGCAGGCCCGCCGCCAGGGCGAGTTCGGCCAGCCGCAGGGCGGTCAGCGGGGTCGTCTCGGCGGGCTTGAGGATCACCGCGTTGCCCGCGGCGAGCGCCGGGGCCGTGCCCCAGGCCGCGATCGGCATCGGGAAGTTCCAGGGGGCGATGACGCCGACGACTCCCAGCGGTTCGAGGATCGTGACGTCGAGGCCGCCGAGCACCGGGATCTGGCGTCCGGTCAGCCGCTCCACTCCCCCGGCCGCGTAGTCGAGCAGATCGCGTACGTTGCCCGCCTCCCAACGGGCGTTGCCGATGGTGTGGCCCGCCTCCCGGACCTCCAGCCGGGCCAGCTCTTCGAGGTGTTCGTCGACGGTGACGGCGAACCGGCGCAGCAGCCGGGCCCGGTCGCCGGGCGCGAGGGCGGCCCAGCGGGCCTGTGCCTCGGTGGCGCGTACGACAGCCGCGTCCACGTCGGCGGCGGTGGCGGCCGGGACGGTGGCGACGACCTCCTCGGTCGCGGGGTTCAGTACGTCCAGGGTGTACTCGGCAGACAACAGGGGCCTCACAAGCGTTCGAAGGAGCGGCGCAGCTCCCAGTCGGTCACCGCGGCGTCGAAGGCGTCCAGTTCGACGCGCGCCATGTTGCGGTAGTGCGCGACGACCTCGTCTCCGAAGGCGGCCCGGGCGATCGGGCTGTTCTCCCAGAGGTCGGCGGCCTCGCGCAGGGTGGTCGGCACGTGCTCGAAGCCGGCGGTGTAGGCGTTGCCCGCGCATGCCTCGGGAAGCTCCAGCTTCTGCTCGATGCCGTACAGGCCGGCCGCGACCAGCCCGGCCACCGCGAGGTACGGGTTGACGTCGCCGCCGGGCAGCCGGTTCTCGAAGCGCATCGAGCGGCCGTGGCCGACCACGCGCAGCGAGCAGGTGCGGTTGTCGTAGCCCCAGGCGACGGCGGTCGGCGCGAAGGAGCCCGGCTGGAACCGCTTGTAGGAGTTGATGTTGGGGGCGTAGAGGAGGGAGAAGTCCCTCAGGGCGGCCAGCTGCCCGGCGAGGAAGTGGCGCATGACGTCGGACATGCCGCCCTCGTCCTGCGGGGAACCGGCCATGGCGTTGTTTCCGGCCACGTCCGCGAGGGAGAGGTGGATGTGGCAGGAGTTGCCCTCGCGCTCGTTGTACTTGGCCATGAAGGTGATCGAGACGCCCTCCTGGGCGGCGATCTCCTTGGTGCCGGTCTTGTAGACGGCGTGCTGGTCGCAGGTGACCAGGGCGTCGTCGTAGCGGAAGGCGATCTCGTGCTGGCCGGGGTTGCACTCGCCCTTGGCGGACTCGACGGTGAGGCCGGCGGCGGCCATCTCGTTGCGGATGCGGCGCAGCAGGGGTTCGATGCGGCCGGTGCCGAGCACCGAGTAGTCGATGTTGTACTGGTTGGCCGGGGTCAGCCCTCGGTAGTTCGCGTCCCAGGCCTGCTCGTAGCTGTCCTTGAAGACGATGAACTCCAGCTCCGTGCCGACCTGGGCGGTGAAGCCGTGCTCGGCGAGGCGGTCCAGCTGGCGGCGCAGGATCTGGCGGGGGGCGGCGACGACGGGTGAGCCGTCGGTCCAGGCGAGGTCGGCGATCAGCATCGCCGTACCGGCGTTCCAGGGGACGCGGCGGAGCGTGGACAGGTCGGGGTGCATGGCGAAGTCGCCGTAGCCGCGGTCCCAGGAGGACATCGCGTAGCCGTCGACGGTGTTCATCTCGGTGTCGACGGCGAGGAGGTAGTTGCAGCCCTCGGTGCCGTGGTGGAGGACCTCGTCCAGGAAGAAACGTGCGGCGAACCGCTTGCCCTGGAGCCGCCCTTGCATGTCGGGAAAGGCCAGGACGACAGTGTCGATCTCACCGCCGGCGACGAGGGTGTGCAGTTCCTCGACGCTCAGCGGGGGTGTGCGGTCTGCCACGGGAAAGCCTCCTTCGGCTTCTTCGGTCAGCCGGAAGCCATAAGGTATTGCGGAGAACCATTGCTTGGGAAGGGGGCACGGCCACATGTCGCTGGAGGCTGACGGCGGCCCGGACGACCGGCTGACGCCGGTGCTGCGGCCGGTGCGGGCGGGCAACGGCTTCGAGGAGGCCCTGGAGCAGATCCTCCAGGTCGTACGGCTCGGTCTGGTGCCGGGCGGGGAGCGGCTGCCCGCGGAGCGGGAGCTGGCGGAGCGGCTCGGCATCAGCCGGGTGACGCTGCGCGAGGTACTGAAGGTGCTCCAGGACCAGGGGCTGGTGGAATCGCGGCGGGGGCGGTACGGCGGAACGTTCGTGCTGCCGCGCGCGGACGCGGGCGGCGAGGACGAGCTGCGGCGGCGGATCGCCGAGGTCGACATCGAGGACGTCCTTCGCTTCCGGGAGGTTCTTGAGGTGGGGGCGGCGGGGCTGTGCGCGACGCACGGCCTCTCGGCGGAGCAGGCGGGGCGGCTGCGGGACGCCCTGGCCGCCACGCAGGACGCCCCGCTGTCCGAGTACCGCCGCCTGGACACCCTGCTCCACCTCACCCTCGCCGAGCTGTGCGGCTCGCCGACGCTGACCGCGCAGTACGCGGCGGTACGGGCCTCGGTGAGCGACCTCCTCGACTGCATCCCCCTCCTGGTGCGCAACCTCGAGCACTCGCAGCGCCAGCACACCGCGCTGGTCGAGGCGGTGCTCGACGGGGACGCGGACGGGGCGCGGGAGATGATGCGGGAGCACTGTGCGGGGACGGCGGCCCTGCTGCGGGGGTTCCTGGCGTGAGGAGGAGACTTGCCGTGAGGGAAAGGTTCCACAGCAGTCCATTGACTCGGTGCAGTTGATTCAGCGCAGTTGATTCAGCGCAGTTGATTCACCTCAGTTGATTCAGCGCAGTCCATCGAGGGGTCGGAGGGGTACATGTCGGGCAGGCCGCTGATCGGTGTCAGTACGTACCTGGAGGCCGGGGCGCGCTGGGGCGTGTGGGAGCTGGAGGCCGCGCTGCTGCCCGCCGGGTATCCGCGGCTCGTGCAGCGCGCGGGCGGACTGGCCGCCATGCTCCCGCCGGACGCGCCGGAGCACGCCGCCGCGACCGTGGCCCGCCTCGACGGTCTGGTGATCGCGGGCGGCCCGGACGTCGAGCCGGTCCGCTACGGCGCGCAGGCCGACCCCCGCACCGGACCGCCCGCCCGCGCCCGGGACGCCTGGGAGCTCGCCCTGGTCGAGGCGGCCCTGGCCGCGGGGACCCCGCTGCTGGGCATCTGCCGGGGCATGCAACTGCTGAACGTCGCCCTGGGCGGCACCCTCGTCCAGCACATCGACGGGCACGCGGAGGTACCCGGGGTCTTCGGCCGGCACCCCGTCAAGCCCGTGCCGGGCACGTCGTACGCCGATGTCGTCCCGGAGGAGACCTCGGTGCCCACCTTCCACCACCAGGCGGTGGACCGCCTCGGCACCGGCCTGATCGCCTCGGCGCACGCGGCGGACGGGACGGTGGAGGCGGTCGAGCTGCCCGGCCCGCACTGGGTGGTGGGCGTGCAGTGGCACCCGGAGATGGGCGAGGACGTGCGGGTGATGCGGGCGCTGGTGGAGGCGTCGTCCTTGGAGAGAGCACCTCTCGACCGACCGAGTCGGGCGGCGGGTGGGGCATAGGCCACGGTGGGCTGGTGGAGGCGTCGGCCCTGTAGAGAGCACCTCTCGACCCACTCTGTACAGCACCTCTCGACCCACCGAGTCGGACGGCGGGTGGGGCATAGGCCCGGGGGTCTGGGGGCGGAGCCCCCAGCAACGGTCGCCTATCCGCGCGTCAGCGACAACAACTCCCTGGCCGGTCCGACCGGTCGGTGCCCCGTAGGCCACACCGCTCGAAGGTCCCGGGCCAGTGAAACCCCTTCCACCGGCACGCTCACCAACCGCCGCATCGCCAACTCCTCCCGCACCGCCAGCTCGCTGAGCACCGCCGGCCCCGCCCCGCTCACCACCGCCGCCTTCACCGCCGTCGTGGACGACAGCTCGATCAGCGGCCGCGCCAGGCCGCCCAGGGCCGTGTCGAGGACCTGACGCGTGCCCGAGCCCTTCTCGCGCAGGATCAGTGGTGTCGCGGCCAGTTCGGATCCCTCCAGAGGTCGGCGACGGCGCGCCCACGGATGCCCCGGCGCCGTCACCACGATCAGGCGGTCGTGGGCGATGACCACCGAGTCCAGGCCGGTCGGGACGCTGAGCCCCTCCACGAACCCCAGGTCGGCCTCGTCCGACAGCAGCCGTTCCGCGACCGCCGCCGAGTTGCCCGCGAGCAGCGACACCGCGGTGTCCGGCCGCTGGGCGCGCAGCGCGAGCAGCCAGCCCGGCAGCAGGTACTCGGCGATCGTCATGCTCGCCGCCACGCGCAGCCGCGAGTCCCGCCGGTCCCGCAGCGCCTGCGCCCCCGCGTCGAAGGCCTCCGACGCCTCCACGATCCGCCGCGCCCAGTCGGTGACCAGCGCCCCGGCGTCGGTGAGCCGGGAGCCGCGCGGCGAACGGTCCACCAGCGCCACGCCCAGCTGGCGTTCCATCGAGCGGACCCGGCTGCTGGCGGCCGGCTGTGTGATGCCCAGCTCGCGTGCCGCGCCGCCCAGACTGCCGAGCCGGGCCACCGCCAGCAGCAGTTCCAGTGCTCCCAGATCCGGCACCCGGTGCGAGAGCGAGCCGCCCGTCCCGAACCGGGAGTTGTCCTGTTCCGCATCGCTGCTCATAAAGACAGCTTATGTCCTCATAGACCGATACTCCCTGGCCGCGCCCCTCCACCGGCGAGACCGTGGACACATGGTCACCGCAGCCCGGCCTTTTCCCCGTGCCACCGCACACCCGCCGCGCGCCCTCGCCGTCCGTCACCTCGGACCGAACTGGTAGGCCTCCGTCATGGGCACCGCCATCGTCGCCACCGCCGGAGCGGGCCTTCCCGGGCAGGTCCCCGGCCTGCGCACGGCCTGCACCACGGTCTGGGCCCTCTCCCTGGTACTGCTCCTCGCCCTGCTCTGCGCCCGCGCCCTGCACTGGAGGCACCACCGCGACCAGGCCCGCGCCCACCTCCTCGACCCGGCCGTGGCTCCCTTCTACGGCTGCCTCGCCATGGCCCTGCTCGCCGTCGGCGGTGCCACCCTCACCGTCGGCCGGGACTGGATCGGCATCGAGGCGGCGGTGGCCCTCGACGCCGTGCTGTTCACCGCCGGGACGGTCGTGGGGCTGGCGGCCGCCGTCGCCGTGCCGTACCTGATGGCCGTACGCCATCGCGTGGAGCCCGGACAGGCCACCCCCGTGTGGCTGTTGCCGGTCGTCGCGCCCATGGTGTCCGCGGCCCTCGGGCCGCTGCTCGTGCCGCATCTGCCGCCCGGTCAGCCGCGGGAAACCCTGCTTCTCGCCTGCTTCGCCCTGTTCGGGCTGAGCCTGCTCGCCACCCTCGCCATGCTCCCGGTGGTCTTCGCGCGGCTGATCACCGGCGGGCCCCTGCCCCTCGCCCTCACCCCGACCCTGTTCCTGGTGCTCGGCCCGCTCGGCCAGTCCACGACCGCCGTCGGCAAGTTCGCGGACGTGGCACCCGGGGTCGTCCCGGCTCCCTACAGCGAGGGCTTCGGCGTCTTCGCGGTCCTGTACGGCGTTCCCGTCCTGGGCTTCGCACTGCTGTGGTTCGGGCTCGCGACCGCGCAGGTCCTGCGCGCACGGCGGCAGGGCATGGGCTTCGCGATGACCTGGTGGGCGTTCACCTTCCCGGTGGGCACCTGCGTGACGGGCGCGGAGGCACTGGCCCGGCACACGGGGCTCCTCGCCTACGACGGGCTCGCGGTCGGCCTGTACGTCGTCCTCGTCGCCGCCTGGACCACCGCCGCCGTGCAGACCGCGCGCGGTCTGCTCAGCGGCTCGCTGCTCGCAGCGCCTCGCCCAGCACCCGCGGCGCCTCGGCCAGCGAGGGTCCGTACCACGTCAGGTGCCGCCCGCTGACCAGCGCGCAGGGCAGCCCGGGGAAGGCCTCGGGGCCGTCGTCGGGTGTGAAGCGGTAGGGCTCGTCGGGGAGGACGACGACGTCCGGCGCGGCGGCCCGCAGTTCCTCGACGGGGATCCGCGGATAACGTTCCGTGTGTCCCGCGTAGAGGTGGTCGACGCCGAGACGGGCCAGCACGTCGCCCGCGAAGGTGTCCCGGCCCAGGACCATCCACGGCCGGCGCCAGATGGGTACGACCGCTGTCGTACGGCGCTCGGGCGGCCGTAGTGCCGACCAGGCCTCCTCGGCCTCGTCGAGCCAGCGCGGGCGGGTCCCGGCCCCGCACGCCTGAAGCACCCGCTGGAGCTCCACGAAGGCCTCGGGCACGTCCCGCACCTCGGTCACCAGCACCTCGACGCCCGCCTCCCGCAGGGCGGCCAGGTCGGGGGCGCGGTTCTCCTCCTCGTTGGCGATCACCAGGTCAGGGGCGAGGGCGAGGATCCGGTCGACCTTCGGGTTCTTGGTGCCGCCGACGCGGGTGACGTCCAGGTCGGCCGGATGCGTGCACCAGTCGGTGGCGCCGACCAGAGTGCCGGTCCCGGCCACGGCCTCGGTGAGGGACGGCACGAGCGAGACGACTCTCACCGGCGTGGCCGGTCCCGGACCGCCTCGATGTGCTCGGCCACGGCGACGACGACCACCCGGGTGTCGGCCACCGTCGCCCGCCAGCGGTGCCGCACACCGCCGGTCAGGTAGAGCGTGTCGCCACGGCCCAGCCGGTAGGCGCGGCCCTCGGCCTCGATCTCCACGGCGCCGTCGGCGACGTACATCAACTGGTCGTTGCGGAACTGGAATTCACGGCCCGCGTCATGGTCGCCGGTGAACTCCGAGGCGTGCATCTGGTGGTGACCGCGCACCAGGGACCGCACCCGCGGCTCGTACACCGACTCGACCCCTTCGGAACGCACCACGTCGACGCTGCACGCCGGGTCGGCGGCCGCGAGGAGTTCGACAGCGGTGGTGCGCAGGGCGTCGGCGACCTTCTCCAGGGAGGTCTGGCTGGGGCGCGCGCGCTCGTTCTCGATCTGGCTCAGGAAGGGCACCGACAGACCGCTGCGCTCCGCCACTACGGCGAGGGTGAGCTCCAGTGCCCGGCGCCGGCGTCGTACTGCCGCGCCCACCCGAAGGGGCTGTTCTTTGTGGTCGCCCATCGCTCCGGCTCCCTCCTTCGCTCGTCGGTGCGCATCCCGTGCGCCACGGCTCGGCGCACTGCTCTTGATGAGTTCTCTGCACCCTACGCAGGTTCGGCAAACCGTTTCATGCGCCCGTCACATCGACGACACACGGGGTGTCACCGGACCTCACAGATCGCGCCAGCGGATCGGCTCCCCGGAGTCGGCGGGCGCGGTTTTCCTCTGCGCGACCAAGAGGCCGACAGCAGGCCGGACAGCGGTCAGGGCCTTGGGTGCGTGCTCTGTGTGATTGGCCGGATCCTTCTCGTGGAGAAGTACCTGGAGAGTAACTGGAGGAGTACCTGTACGAATACCCCACGAGTACCCCTGGACGGGGCCCCCGGACACGACCCGAGGGGCGGGCCTCGCCACACGCTGTCAGGACGCGTGGGGAGGCCCACCCCTCGGGCGGCTTCGGTACGGCGGCTACTGCGGGGTCATCCGGTCGACCATGTCCGGGTGCTCCTTCAGCCACGTGGCGACCGATTCCTCCTCGTGGCCCTGGCCGCCCTTGTTGATCTCGGCCTCCAGCGTGCCGAGCTCTTCCTCGCTCATCTTGAAGTTCTTGATCCACTTCGTGAGCTGCGGATACTGCCCGGGGAACTCCTTGTTGGAGATCGTGCGGATCGTGTTGCCCTCGCCGAAGAGCTTCTTGTCGTCCTTCAGCTTGGTCAGGTCGTACTGGCTGTACGCCCAGTGCGGCGACCACAGGACGACCGCGACGGGCTCCTTCTTGGCGTAGGCGCGCTTGAGCTCGGCCAGCATCGCCGGCGTGGAGCCGTCGACGACGTCGTACTCCTTGTCCAGGCCGTAGCCGGGCAGGACCTTCGTCTTGAGCAGGTTCATCTCACCGGTGCCCGGCTCGATGCCGATGATCTTCCCGTCGAAGAGGTCGGCCTTGCCCTTGAGGTCCTCGTAGGACTTGACGTCCTTGACGTACGAGGGCACCGCGACCTCCAGCGAGGTCGGTTCGTACCAGGTGCCCAGGTCCGCGAGTTTGTCCTTGCTCTTGTCCCAGTAGTTCTTCTGCGCGTAGGGCAGCCAGGCGTCGAAGTTGAGGTCGAGGTCCCCGGAGGCAAGGCCGGTGTAGACCGGGCCGACGTCCATCTGCTTGAGGTTCAGCTTGTAGCCGCGCCGCTCCAGGACGTTCTTCCACAGGTAGGTGACGGCGATGTCCTCGTCCCAGGGGAACCAGGCCACGTCGATGGGCCGCTTGGCCTCGGCGGGGGTTGACCCGGAGCCGCTCGCCACCGGGGCCAGCTTGTCGACGACGCCGGGGTTCTTCTTCAGCCAGGCGCGCACGGCGTCCTGCTGCTTGCCCTTGCCCGCCTTGTTGATCTCGGCTTCCAGGCTGGTGAGCTGCTTCTCGTCCATTTTGAAGTTCTTCAGCCACTCACCGACGACCGGGTTCTGGTCCGCGAAGCCCTTGCGGGCGATCGTGTGGACGCCGTCGCCCTTGCCCCAGGCGCCCTTGGGGTCCTTGAGCTTCTTCAGGTCGTAGTCGCTGTACGCCCAGTGCGGCGACCAGAGCGTGACGACGATCGGTTCCTTCTTGCTGTAGGCCCGCTTGAGCTCGGCCAGCATCGCCGGCGTGGAGCTGTCGACGACCTTGTACTCGGTGTCGAGGCCGTACTCCTTGAGGACCTTGCTCTTGAGCAGGCTCATCATGCCGGCGCTGGACTCGATGCCGGTGATCTTCCCCCCGAAGGTGGCGGCCTTGCCCTTGAGGTCCTCCAGGGAGTCGATGCCCTTCATGTAGGAGGGCACGCTCAGCTCCAGGGAGGTCTGGCCGTACCAGGCACCGAGGTCTTCGAGCTTGCTGCCGTACTTCTTCCAGTACTGCTCGTGGGTGGTCGGCAGCCAGGCGTCGGTCTGGAAGTCGACGGTGCCCTGCGCGAGGGAGGTGTAGAGCGGCCCGGCGTCGAACTGCTTGGCGTCCACCTGGAAGCCGCGCTCCTCCAGGATCTCCTTCCACAGGTAGGTGGAGGCGACGCCCTCGTCCCAGGGGATGTAGCCGATGCTGATCTTCTTGCCCTGGCCGACGTCCTTGGAACTGGCCACGGAAGTGGTGCCGCCGTTGCCGCCGAAGATGCCCATGCCGCCCGCCACCAGGGCGAGGACGACGACGCCGATCACGGCGATCTGCGGGCGCGGCCGGTACGACCAGACCTTCAGGCCCTGCGCGGCGCGTGCCTTGGCGGCGGCGCGGCGGCCCTGCGGGGAGACGTGAACGCCCAGGGCGCTGGTCATGCGGTCGAGGTAGATCGCGAGGATCACGATGGCGACGCCGGCCTCGGAGCCGAGGCCGACGTTGAGCTGGCCGATGGCCTCGTTGACGTCGCCGCCGAGACCGCCGGTGCCGACCATGCCGGCGATGGCCGCCATGGACAGGCCGAGCATGATGACCTGGTTCACGCCGGCCATGACGGTGGGCAGCGCGAGCGGCAGCTGGACGCGCAGCAGTGTGTCGCGCGGCGTGGTGCCGAACGCCTCGGCGGCCTCGACCAGTTCCTTGTCGACCTGCCGGATGCCCAGCTCCGTCATGCGCACACCGGGGGCCAGCGCGAAGATCAGGGTCGCGACGATGCCGGCCGGGGCGCCGGTGCCGAAGAACAGGATCGCCGGGATGAGGTAGATCATCGCGGGCAGCGTCTGCATGAAGTCCAGCACCGGCCGGACCAGTCCACTGACCCGGTCGGAGCGCGCCGCCCAGATGCCCACCGGCACGGATATCACCAGCGCGATGAGCGTGGCGACGAGGACGAGCGACAGGGTCACCATCGCGTTGTCCCACAGTTCGAGGGAGTCGATGAAGGCGAAGCCCGCGAAGGTGAGGACACCGGCCAGCGTGCCGCGCAGCCAGAACGCGAGCACGGCGAAGATGCCCGCGAGGATCAGGGGTTCGGGCGCCTGGAGGACGGCGTTGATGCCGTCGTAGGTGTCGGTGAAGACGGTCTTGAGGAAGTCGAAGAGCCAGGACATGTGGCCGAGCAGCCAGTTGACGGCGTCGTTGACCCAGTCGCCGAGCGGAATCCTAGGCACGGGACACCACCTTGTCCCCGCCCTTGTCCCGCGGGGAGTCGCAGGCTTCGGGGTCACCCTGCTCGTCGCCCATGAAGCCGACGAGGCGTTGCCTGGGTACGCGACCGACGAGTTTCCGTTTCGCGTCGAGGACGGCCACGGGATGCGTCAGACGGGCGCTGATCGCGCAGAGTTCGGCGAACGGGGTGTCCGGCGTCGCGGTCTCGCAGCCGCAGCTGACCTCGTCGCCGACGACGTCCGTGTCCATGACGGACGAGGCGGTCAGCACGCGGGAGCGGTCGACGTCCTTGGTGAAGGAGGCGACGTAGTCGTCGGCGGGCCGGATGAGGATGTCCTCGGCCGTGCCGATCTGAACGATGCGGCCGTCGCGCATGACGGCGATGCGGTCGCCCAGGCGCATGGCCTCGTTGAGGTCGTGGGTGATGAAGACGATCGTCTTCTTCAGGGAGTCCTGGAGCTGCAGGAGCTGGTCCTGCATGTCGCGGCGGATCAGCGGGTCCAGCGCGCTGAAGGACTCGTCCATGAGCAGCAGGTCGGCGTCGGTGGCGAGGGCGCGGGCCAGGCCCACGCGCTGCTGCATGCCGCCGGACAGCTCGTCGGGCCAGGACTTCTCCCAGCCGGCCAGGCCGCACAGGGCGAGTGCCTCGGCGGCACGCGCCTCGCGCTCGCGGCGGGGCACGCCCTGGACGGCCAGGCCGTAGGCGGCGTTCTCCAGGACACTGCGGTGCGGGAAGAGCGCGAAGTGCTGGAAGACCATGCTGATCTTCCTCGCGCGGACCTTGCGCAGTTCGCGGTCGGAGAGCGCGGTCAGGTCATCGTCGTCGAAGCGGACGCTGCCCGCGGTCGGCTCCAGGAGGCCGTTGAGCATGCGCAGCAGCGTGGACTTGCCGGATCCGGACAGGCCCATCACCACGAAGATCTGCCCCGGTTCCACGGTGAAGGAGGCGTCGATCACCGCCGCGGTGGTGCCGTCGGCACGCAGCTCCTCCCGGTCGGCACCCTGTCGGAGCCGTTCGACTGCCTCGTTCGGTCGTCTGCCGAACACCTTGTACAGCGCTTCGGCCTCAAGTCTGGATGACACACGTACCTCTTGTCTCGGCGGCCAGGGCGGGGCGAAGGGCCGCCAACAGTTGAATGCGCAACCGGCATCGCTCCGGAAGCCGCACCTGCCCTTGCCCTTCAGGGCCAAACGCCCAGGCGGCGCAGTTCACAGGACGTTTACGCGCGAGAAGCTCTGCGTCACCGACGGGTCTCTGTCAGTGCCGTACGGCATGATGCGTGGCGTGACCGGACGACTGATGCTCCTCGACACCGCCTCGCTCTACTTCCGCGCCTACTTCGGCATGCCGGAGTCCGTGAAGGCCCCGGACGGCACACCGGTGAACGCCGTGCGCGGGCTCCTGGAATTCATCGACCGCCTGGTCAAGGACCACCGCCCCAACCACCTGGTGGCCTGCATGGACGCCGACTGGCGCCCCCGGTGGCGGGTCGAGCTGATCCCCTCCTACAAGGCACACCGCGTCGCGGAGGAGCGCCAGGCCGGGCCCGACGAGGAGGAGGTGCCCGACACGCTCTCCCCGCAGGTGCCGATCATCGAGGCCGTCCTCGACGCGCTCGGCGTCGCGCGCGTGGGCGTCGCGGAGTACGAGGCGGACGACGTGATCGGCACGTTCACCGCGCGGGCCAAGGGCCCGGTCGACATCGTCACCGGCGACCGGGACCTGTACCAGCTGGTGGACGACGAGCGCGAGGTGCGGGTGCTGTACCCGCTCAAGGGCGTCGGCTCGCTGCAGCTGACCGACGAGGCCTGGCTGCGCGAGAAGTATGGGGTCGACGGCAAGGGGTACGCGGATCTCGCGCTGCTGCGCGGCGACCCGAGCGACGGCCTGCCGGGGGTGCCCGGCGTCGGTGAGAAGACGGCGGCGAAGCTGCTCGCCGAGTTCGGCGACCTGGCCGGGATCCTTGCCGCGGTCGACGACCCGAAGGCGAAGCTCACGCCGGCACAGCGCAGGCGACTGGACGAGTCGCGGCCGTATCTGGCAGTGGCGCCCAAGGTCGTCAAGGTCGCGGACGACGTTCCGCTGCCGGATGTCGACACGGCACTGCCGCGAGTGCCGCGCGATGCCGTGGCGCTGAACGAGTTGGCCGCCCACTGGGGATTGGGTGGATCATTGCAGCGGCTGCTCGCGACGCTCGTCGCGTAGGCGGCGTAAGCGGCGCAGGCGCCGCGCCGGGGTTGAAAGTCCCTAACAGAGAGGTTCATGGACCTCTCATGTGGGGGGTATTCACTGGGGGAAGGTGTTAACTTAGGTAAGCCTAAGCAAAGGGAACTGGGAGGCCGCCATGGCAGAACGACCGGGACGACAGCCGCGCAGGCCCCACTTCGCGCAGGTTCTCCGCACCGAGCGGCTGACCCCGCACATGCAGCGCGTGGTGCTCGGCGGCGAGGGTCTGGCCGACTTCTCGGCGGACACCTGCACGGACCACTACGTGAAGATCCTGTTCCCGGCCGAGGGCGTGACCTACCCCGAGCCCTTCGACATGCAGCGGATCCGTGAGGAGTTCCCGCGCGAGCAGTGGCCCGTGACCCGGACGTACACGGTCCGCCACTGGGACCCCCAACACCGCGAACTGACACTGGACTTCGTGATCCACGGCGACGAGGGCCTCGCCGGACCGTGGGCCCTGCGCGCCCAACCGGGTGAAAACGTCTGGTTCATGGGCCCGGGCGGCGCCTACACCCCCGACCCGACCGCCGACTGGCACCTGCTCGTGGGCGACGAGAGCGCGCTGCCCGCGATCGCCCGTTCCCTGGAGGCACTGCCCGACGGCGCCCGCGCCCACGCCTTCATCGAGGTCGCCGGGCCGGAGGAGGAGCAGAAGATCGACTCCGACGTGGAGGTCGTCTGGCTGCACCGCGGCGAGGGCCGCATCGGCGACGCGCTGACCGAGGCCGTACGGGCGCTGGAGTTCCCCGAGGGCCGCGTACACGCGTTCGTGCACGGCGAGGCACACTTCGTGAAGCAGCTGCGCCATCTCCTGCGGGTCGAGCGCGGCGTCACCCGCGAGGACCTGTCGATCTCCGGCTACTGGCGGCTCGGCCACAACGAGGACGGCTGGCAGGCCTCCAAGCGGGAGTGGAACGCAGCGATCGAGGCGGAGCAGGAGGGGGCGACGCCCGTCGCGTAGGACGGCTGGTCGCCCAGGAACCACTGAAGTGGCGGCACCTTTCGAGGTGCCGCCACTTCACTGTCTCGGCCACGGAAAACGGGCGCGACATATCGCGACTTACCGCGCGCCCCGCGAGCGTGAGCACTTGGGCCCGCACCGGACACGGCGACGTGACGCCACCGAAACAGCGTCTGCCTAATTTCTGTCGCTCGACAGGAATTCAGCGCGAAGGCAGGTGCCGCCGTGACGACAACCACTCCGTCCGACGTACGCCCCGATCCACCGCACTCCCCCGACGACCGTTCCCTCACCGAGTTCGGCTACCCCCAGGAACTGCACCGCAGCCTGGGCCGGTACGCGTCCTTCGCAGCCGGGTTCTCCTTCATCTCCGTTCTGACGACCGTCTTCCAGTTCTTCGCCTTCGGGTACGCGTTCGGCGGCCCCGTCTTCTTCTGGACCTGGCCGGCGGTACTGATCGGGCAGCTCCTGGTGGCCGCCTGCTTCGCCGAACTGGCCGCCCGCTACCCCATCTCCGGCGCCATCTACCAGTGGTCGTCCCGGCTTTCCAACCTCACCTTCGGCTGGTTCGCCGGCTGGATCATGGTGATCGGGCAGATCGTGGTCGTCGCGGCGGCCGCGCTGGCCCTCCAGATCGTGCTGCCTGCGATCTGGTCCGGCTTCCAGCTGATCGGCACCGACCCGGCGCCCACCTCGGCGGACGGCGCGGCCAACGCGGCCGTGCTCGGCGTGATCCTGCTGGCCCTGACCACGCTGGTGAACGTCCTCGACAACCGCGTGATGTCCGTGATCAACCGCGTCGGCGTCACCGCCGAGATCATCGGCGCGGTACTGATCATCGTCCTGCTGCTCACCCACTCCGAGCGCACCCCCGGCATCACCTTCCACACCGAGGGCGCCGCCCAGTCCGGCCTGCTCGGAGCCCTGCTGGTGGGCTCCTTCGCGGCGGCGTACGTGATGATCGGCTTCGACAGCGCGGGCGAGATGAGCGAGGAGACCCGCGGCCCCCGCCGCACCGCCCCCCGCACGATCCTGGTCGCGCTCGGCGCGGCCGGTCTGCTCGCCACTCTGATCGTCCTCGGCGGCCTGCTCGCCGCCCCCAGCCTCACCGACGGCCGCCTGGCCGCCGAGGGCCTGAGCTACGTCCTCACCAGCAGCCTGGGCGACGGCGTCGGCCGCGTACTGCTGGCCGACGTGGTGGTGGCGATCGCCGTGGCGACCCTGGCGATCCAGACGGCCGCCTGCCGGATGCTGTTCTCCATGGCCCGCGACGGCCAGCTCCCCTTCTCCCGCCGCCTCGCCAAGGTCAACCCGCGCACCGGCATGCCGAGCGCCCCGGCCCTGGTGGTCGGCGTCCTGGCGGCGGCCGTGCTGCTCCTCAACTTCGCCTCCCCGGAGGCGTTCCTGGCCATCGGCACCACCTGCATCGTGATGCTGTACCTGGCCTACGCGATGGTCACCGGCCCGCTCCTGGTGCGCCGCCTGCGCGGCGAGTTCACCGTCGAAGGCACCGACGAGACGGGCGCCCGCCTCTTCTCCCTCGGCCGCTGGGGCATCCCCGTCAACGCGCTCGCCCTCCTGTACGGCCTGTTCATGACCGTCAACCTCGCCTGGCCACGGGCAGCGGTGTACGACCCGGCGGGCGGGCACTGGTACTTCCAGTGGTTCACCGTGCTGTTCCTCACCGTGACCGTGGCGATCGGCCTGGCCTTCCGGGCGTACCGGGCCCGTACGCCGGTCGCGGAGGCACCCGAGGCGGTCGCGGCCTGAAGACCGGGGCCACGGCGTACCCGCTTACGCTTGCCCGTGATGACACGCAACCACCGGATCCCGCCCTCTCCCCTGCCGCAGCGCGAGGGGGTGGATCCGGTGCGGGTGCGGCTGCCCGTCGAGGGGCCGTGGGTCACCGTGCGCGCTCACCTGGCGGAACGGCTCTCCGGAGCGGGCGCCGGCGTGGTCGACGGGATGTTCGACGCGGGGCGGGTCGTCGGGGCGGACGGGCGGGCGGTGGCCGCCGACGCGGCGTATGTGCCGGGGATGTTCGTGTGGTTCCACCGGGACCTGCCGGCCGAGGTGCCCGTGCCGTTCCCGATCGAGGTCGTGCACCGCGACGAGCACATCGTCGTCGCCGACAAGTCGCACTTCCTGGCCACCACCCCGCGCGGCAGCCATGTCACCGAGACCGCACTGGCCCGGCTGCGCCGGGAGCTGGACATCCCCACACTCGGCGCCGCACACCGGCTCGACCGGCTCACCGCCGGGCTGGTGCTGTTCACCGTACGGCCCGGGGAACGCGGCGCGTACCAGTCGCTGTTCCGGGACCGGCTGGTGCGCAAGGAGTACGAGGCGGTGGCACCGTACGATCCCGCGCTCGCCCTGCCCCGGACCGTGCGCAGCCGGATCGTGAAGGAACGCGGGGTGCTGGCCGCGTACGAGGTCGAGGGCGAGCCGAACGCGGTCAGCCGTGTCGAGCTGGCCGAGCACGGCGGTCCCGGCCTCGGCCGCTACCGGCTCACTCCCACGACCGGGCAGACCCATCAGCTGCGGGTCCACATGAACGCGCTCGGTGTACCCATCCTCGGCGACCCGCTCTACCCGGTGGTGACCGGCCCCGTGCCGGCCGGTGACTTCCGGCGTCCGCTCCAACTGCTGGCGCGGAGCCTGGAGTTCACCGATCCGGTCACGGGGGTGGCGCACCGGTTCCGGAGTCCGAGGACTCTCGAGGCGTGGTCCTCCTACGACGAGTGGGCCGGTCAGTAGCCGCGCCACCAGCGCAGGAAGCGCCGCCAGGCGCCCATCGGCCGGACCGGTTCGGGCGTCGGCGCGAGGGCGGGCTGCGGCGGGACCGCGGCCGGCTGGGGCTGCGCCACGGCCGCGGGGGCCGGCTGTGGCGGGTGGGTGCCGACGTGCCAGGTGGATCGCTGCGAGGGGACCGCGGCGTGGCCGGGCTTCTCCATCACGTCCTGCTGCGGCTTGGGGTCGAACCGGACCGGCAGTTCCACCAGGTGGCGCGAGGCGATCGACTCGGCCCAGCCCAACTCGTCCTCGTCGCAGTCGAGTTCCACGTCCGGCAGCCGCATCAGCAGCGCGTCGACACCGGTGTCCGCGATCGCACGGCCGATGTCCTGGCCGGGGCACTCGTGCGGTCCGCCGCCGAAGGCGAGGTGGGAGCGGTTGCCCTGCATGTTGGCGGTCAGGTCGGGACGTACCCGCGGGTCGATGTTGCCCGGCGCGATGCCGAGCAGCAGTCCGTCGCCCTTGCGGATGCGCTGGCCGCCCAACTCCGTGTCCTGCTTGGCGAAGTAGGCGAAGACCGAGCTGAACGGCGGCTCGTCCCACAGGGACTGCTCGACCGCCTCCGGCACCGTCATCTGCCCGCCGCTGAGCTGGGCGCGGAAGCGCGGGTCGGTGATGACCATGCGCAGCACGTTGGAGAGCAGGTTGACCGTGGCCTCGTAGGCCGCGAAGAGCACGAGGCGCAGGTGCTCCCTGACCTCGTCGTCGGTCAGTCGCGCCGGGTGGGTGATGAGATGGCTGGTGAAGTCCTCCTCGGGCTGGGCGCGGCGGCGGGCGGTGAGCCGGCTCAGCGCGTCCATGACGTAGCCGTGGCTGGCGATCGCGGTCTCGGTGCCCTTGAGCGCGTCGCGGGCCGCCTGCACCAGCCGGTCGCTGTACTCGTCGGGCATGCCGAGGATCTCGCACATCACGGCCATCGGGAGGTGCTCGGCGAACTCGCTGACGAGGTCGGCCGTGCCCTCCTCGCAGAAGCGGTTGACGAGCCGCTGGGTGTGGCGGTTGATGTGGCGGCGGGTGCCACGGTGGTCGATGGTCGACATGGCGCCGGTGACCGCGCCGCGCAGCCTGAGGTGCTCGTCGCCCTCGGCGTGCGAGGCGATGGGCTGCCAGGCGATGTGCGGCATGAGCGGGTGGTCGGGCTTGACCATGCCCTCCTGGAGCGGGGTCCAGATGCGGCTGTCCCGGCAGAACTGCGAGGGCGTGCGCAGCATGTGCAGGTTCTCGGTGTGCCCGAGGACCACCCACATCGGTACGTCGTCGTGCAGCAGCACGGGCGCCACCGGGCCGTGCTCGTCCCGGAGTTGCTCGTACAGGGAGCCGAGGTCCTCCGCCTCGGGTCCGTAGAGCCGGTGCAGTCCGCCGGGTCCGCGGCCGTGGGCTGGGCAGCCGGGCGGCGGGGCGAGGGAGGGGTCCGTACCGGTCAGGGAGTGGGATTCAGGCGTCACAGTGGTCGCTCCGAAGTGGATCCGGTTGCCGTGTCTGTCTGCGGGGCTGTCTTGGGCTGGGGAGCCGTGTCCGGCCGGGGCCGGCGCGTCGCGGCGGGTGCGCGGTCATCGTCGTAGCGCGCCCGTCATCGCGAGGGAGTGCAGGAAGCGCATGAGGGTCATCAGCGTGTCCCGGCTGGAGGCGCGGCGGCGCGCGTCGCACTCGATGATGGGGATGTCCTCGCTCAGGTCGAGCGCCGTGCGCAGGTCCTCGACGGGGTAACGGGGCCCGTCCGGGAAGGAGTTGACGGCGACCACGAACGGCACCCCGCGCTCCTCCAGGCGTCCCATGACGTCGAAGCTGACCTCGAGGCGGCGGGTGTCGATCAGCACGACCGCGCCGAGCGCGCCCTCGAACAGGCCGTTCCACAGGAACCAGAAGCGTTCCTGGCCGGGGGTGCCGAAGAGGTACAACACCAGCTGGTCGGTGATGCTGATGCGGCCGAAGTCCATCGCCACGGTGGTGGCCGTCTTGGTCTCGGAACCGTAGTTGTCGTCGACCCCGACGCCGGCCTGCGTCATGGTCTCCTCGGTGGTCAGCGGTTTGATCTCGCTGACCGAGCCGACCATGGTCGTCTTGCCGACCCCGAAGCCTCCGACGATGACGATCTTCACCGCGGCCTGGGCGGTCTGCGGGAGTTGGTCCTCTGTTCGTGGACCCGTGATGGTGTCAGAGCTTTTGAAGTCCATGCATCACCGCTTCGAGGAGGGAACGGTCGGCCAGCGCCTGGCGGATGATCGGGGCGCGTGCCGTCACCAGTTCGGCCGTCAGCAGCTCGGTGAGCAGGACGGTCACCACGCTGAACGGCAGACTGAGGTAGGCCGACAGTTCGGCCACGGACAGGGGAGCCGTGCACAGCCGGAGCAGCGCCGCCTGCTCGGGCGTGGCGGAGGGCGGTGGGTCGGCGCGCGCCACGATTAACGTGACCAGGTCGAGCTCGACGCGCTCGACGCCGTCCGGTCCCGTGATCACGTACAGCCGCTCGGGGTTCTTCTTCTGCCCCTCCGGCGGTTCCTGTTCCTCCCGCGGGGGTGGTTGCGGAACGGGTTCTGGCTTGGGGAATCGCCGCTGGCGTTGCGGAGGAGTCATACGGTCTGGCCGTTGCGCCTGGGCTGACTGGTGAGGTGCTCGCCGATCCGGATCACCAGGTCGCTCATGCGGGCGCTCATGAAGCCGGGTTCGGCGCGTACGTCGGAGAGCACCGCGAGGTAGGCGTTGGCGCCGGCGGCCATCAGGTAGAAGTAGCCGCCGTTGATCTCGATGAGGACCATCTTCATCTCGCCGTCGCTGCCCGGGATCTCCTGGGCGACGGCGGTCGCCAGGCTCTGCAGGCCGGCGCAGGCCGCGGCGACGCGGTCGGCGGTGTCCGGGTCGCCGCCGTGGCGGGCGATGCGCAGGCCGTCGGCGGAGAGCACCACGATCATCTGGATGCCCGGTACGCCTTTGGCGAGGTCCGTGAGCATCCAGTCGAAGTTGCCTCGCTGCTGGATCACTTGAGGTTCCCCTCGTCGTCGGCCTCGACGTGGGCCGGTTCATTGGTCGGCTGGGTGACTGCGGTGGAGCCGGGGCGCTTGAGTCCGTCGAAGAACGCCTGGACCCACTGGCCCGGTGGGGGTTCGGGCGCCTTCTCGGGCTCCGGCTCGGGTTCGGGCTCGGGCTCCCGCTTGGCGGTCGACCAGATGGTGGGCCGGCCCTCCCGTTCCGCCTGTTCGATGGCGGCCTGTTCGGCGTACCGCTGGGTGAGCGAGGTCTTGACCCGGCTGCGGCGCTGCGGCAGTCCGTTCGCGGTCCACTCGGTGACCTCGGGGACGTCGTCCTCCAGGGCGAGCGCGGCCGTGATCTTGGGGCTGGTGGGGCGGCGCTTCTTGATCGTGCGCTTGGGACCCGGGAGGGCACCGAGGTCGACCTGGGGGACGGCGGTGGCGCCGATGCCGTGGGCGAGTCCGACGCCGGGCTCGGAGGTGAGCATGTCGCTGGGCACGACGAGGATCGCGCGGACCCCGCCGTACGCGGAGGCGCGCAGCGACACCTGCATGTCGTACGTCTTGCAGAGCCGGCCGACGACAGCGAGGCCGAGGCGCGGTGACTCGCCGAGGTCCTGGAAGTCGACGCCCGCCTTGGCGCGCTCCAGCATGCCCTCGGCCTTGGCGCGGCTCTCCTCGCTGAGGCTGACGCCGGCGTCCTCGATCTCGATGGCGACGCCGGTCTGCACCTCGGTGGCGGTGACGTGCACCTTGGTCTGCGGCGGGGAGTATCGGGTGGCGTTGTCGAGGAGTTCGGCCGCGGCGTGGATGACGGGCTCGACGGCGGTGCCCTTGACGTTGACCTTGGCGATCGAGGAGAGGTCGATGCGCCCGTACTCCAGGATCCGCGACATGGCGCCGCGCAGCACGCTGTACAGCGCGACGGGTTCGGGCCACTGACGGCCCGGCCGGCCGCCGCCGAGGACGGAGATGGAGTCGGCGAGCCGCCCGATCAGCGCGGTGCCGTGGTCGATGCGCAGCAGGTCGTCGAAGACCTCGGGGTTACGGCCGTGGTCCTCCTCCATCTCGCGGAGTTCACTGGCCTGCTGGTGGACGATCGCCTGGACGCGGCGGGCGATGTTGACGAAGGAGCGCTGGGTGGAGTCGCGCAGGACCTCTTCCTGGTCGACGATCTTGAGCACCGTCTTGATCAAGGACACCTGCGCCTCGGGGAGATCGCGCCAGGCGGGGTCCATGTCGCCGAGGTCACGAATCACCTCTCCGGGGGTACTTCCCCGGCGCAACCGGTCCAGCGCGGCCGGCGCGATCTCCTTGGCGAGGCGGGTCATCTCCTCGTCGTGGGCGGCGATCCGCCGTTCCAGATACGCGGTGTGACGGATGTGTTCCGCGCGCAGGTCTCGTACTTCGCGGCGGCGCCGCATCGCTTCGGCCGCCATCGCGATCACCAGCAGCGTGGCGACGGCTCCGCACGAGCCGACGGCCACCCGGGCCGGTTCCGTCACTACGGCGACGGCGGCCCCGGTCGCCGCGGCCATCAGTATGGCGGGCAGCAACAGCACGCGCGCGTACGGAAGTTCGCGGCGACTGGGAGGAGATTGAACACTCACCATGTGGGCCCTCTGAAACAAATCGGCTGGGGGTCGGGGGAGCGTGCAGGGGGGTATGTCATGGATCTGTCGGGATCTTCGGTATTTTTGGGAACAAACGCACGAATACATCTCAACTCGGTGCGCTGCGGGCGAGCTTAGTCCGACCGGATCATCGCCGTGTCATATTCAGCAAGCACCTGAAATGGGCCCGCGGAGAGGAGTACTCTCGGCCCATTTACACGCTGCGATTCCGTTCGCACACGGTGCGTCACGACGTACGGGCATGCGAAAACACTCACCGTGACGAGTGAAGTGCCCCTGAAGGACCGGTGCGAGGAGCTTCAGACCCCCGCGATGCGCAGCGCGGCGTCGGCCGTGGCCTCCGCGAACGCCGACACGGGTCGCTCGGGATCGGAGCGGTGGACGAGGATGACACCCTCGATCAGCCCGAACACGAGGTCCGTGCGCAGGTCGAGCTCGCTCTTGGCGAGCGCGCCGCCCGCCTCGGTGGCGGCGAGCAACTGCCGGTAGGCGTCCTTGAGTTCGGCGCGTACGGCGTGGAAGCCGGCGAACCGCTCGGCGCGCACCTCGGGCAGCAGATAGAGGACGCCGAGGTTGTGCGGTCCGCCGCACAGCACCTCCACGTCGGCCCGGCACAGCTCCCACAGCCGGTCCTCGGCCGGGGTGGCGTCGTCGGCGAGGAGTTCCCGGGCGCACGCCA
Organism: Streptomyces sp. a15; assembly: GCF_059026085.1. Classification (NCBI taxonomy): domain Bacteria; kingdom Bacillati; phylum Actinomycetota; class Actinomycetes; order Kitasatosporales; family Streptomycetaceae; genus Streptomyces; species Streptomyces sp. A15. Next base: position 312,834 of record NZ_JBWLKM010000002.1, read on the forward strand.
GCGAGGGCGTGACCGTGGACTCCAGGAGCTCGGCGAGCAGCTCCTCCTTGCCGGAGACGTAGTGGTACATGGACGCCTGCCGCATCCCGGCCCGCTCGGCGACGACCCGGGTGGAGGTGGCCGCGTAGCCGAGCGTGGTGAACAACTCCGCGGCGGCCAGGAGGAGTTCCTCGCGCGGTTCGAGTCCGCTGTCCGGCCGCTGCGCGGCCCGCGGCCTGCCGACCCGTCGGCTCCGGTCTGCGCCTGCTGTCCCCATGCGTTCGATCCTCGCACACGCCCGCCCGTGGCGATCTTCGTGAGGGCCCGGTAACCGAGCGGCAACAGTGCGGCAATGCCCGTGACCCGGCCCGCCCCTAATTTCTGTCAAGCGACAGAAATCAGCCCCGAGACCCACAGCCGGAGGTGCCGGTATGGCGACAGCGACCACATACGGAGCCCGCGCCCACGCACGCGCCCAGGAGGGCACGCGCACCGAGGCCATGCCCGTCGTACCGGCCGGCACCTGGCCGAACCCGCCCTGCGAGGCGGGCCACCTGGTGTGGGCGGAGACGGTGGCGGGCGGCAACTACACGCACCGGGTGCTGGCCCGCGGCACCGAACTGCGCCTGACCGACGCGCACGGCGACGCCTGCGCCCACCTGCTGCTGTTCGTCGCCGACCGGCCCTGGGAGCGGCTCAACGTGGCCGACACGGTGAAGGTCCAGTGGAACGCCTACCTCGGCGAGGGCCAGCTGCTCCTGTCCGACCAGGGCCGGGTCCTCGCCTCGGTGATCGCCGACACCTCCGGGCAGCACGACGCCCTGTGCGGCACCTCCACCCTCGTCCGCAACACCGAGCGGTACGGCGACGGCACCCCGCAGAGCCCCTCCCCCGCCGGGCGGGAGCTGTTCAAGCTGGCCGCCGCCAAGAACGGCCTGGAGCCCCGCGACCTGCCGCCGTCGCTCTCCTTCTTCCAGAGCGTGGAGGTCCGCGAGGACGGCGCCCTGGACTTCGCCGGCTCGGCCGGCCCCGGCCTCAGCGTGACGCTGCGCGCCGAGCAGGACCTGACGGTCCTGATCGCCAACGTCCCGCACCCGGCCGACCCCCGCGCCGAGTACGTCAGCACCCCGCTGGAGGTACTCGCCTGGCGCGCCGCGGCCACCGGCCCCGACGACCCGCTGTGGGACGCCACGCCCGAGGGCCGCCGAGCCTTCCTGAACACCGCCGAGTTCCTTGCCGCCAGGGGGATCGCATGAGCACGACCGTCGTTCCCGCACGCGCCGCGTGGTCCGCCGTCGTACGCACCGGCGAGACCCTCACCATCACCGACCTGCACGGCAACCAGGCCGTCGACTTCCTCGTCTACGACGCCCACGACACGTCGGTCCGCTACAGCGCCCCCGACACGATCCATGCGCAGGGGAACATCTTCCTCACCACGGGCAGTGTGCTGATGTCGAACGAGTACACCCCCCTCATGACGGTGGTCGCGGACGACGTGGGCCGCCACGACACGGTCGGCGGCGCCTGCTCCAAGGAGTCGAACACCCTCCGGTACGGCCATCACACCTGGTCCCAGCACGCGTGCGTGGACAACTTCCTCGCCGAGGGCGCCCGGCACGGCCTCGGCAAGCGGGACCTGGTCTCCAACATCAACTGGTACATGAACGTGCCGGTCGAGAAGGACGGCACCCTCGGCATCGTCGACGGCCTGTCCGCTCCCGGCCTGGCGCTGACCCTGCGCGCCGAGCGCGACGTCCTCGTCCTGGTCTCCAACTGCCCCCAGATCAACAACCCGTGCAACGGCTTCGAGCCGACGGCGGTGGAGATGACGATCACCGAGGCGGGCGCCGCATGACCTTCGACACCCTGCTCATCCCCAACCGGGGCGAGATCGCGGTCCGCATCATCCGTACCGCCCGCGAACTCGGCCTGCGTACGGTCGCGGTGTACTCCGACGCGGACCGCTCCGCCCCGCACGTACGGCTCGCCGACGAGGCGGTGCGGCTCGGCCCGGCGCCCGCGAAGGAGTCGTATCTCGACGCCGACCTGGTGCTGAAGGCGGCGAAGGACACCGGCGCGGGCGCGATCCACCCCGGCTACGGCTTTCTGTCCGAGGACGCGGCCTTCGCCCGGCGCTGCGAGGACGCCGGGATCGTGTTCGTGGGCCCGACGCCGGAGCAGCTGGACCTGTTCGGCGCGAAGCACACGGCCCGCGCGGCGGCCCGGGCGGCCGGGGTGCCGCTGGCTCCGGGCACGGGACTGCTGGCGTCGCTGGACGAAGCGCTCGCACGCGCCGCCGAGATCGGCTATCCGGTCATGCTCAAGGCGACCGGCGGTGGCGGCGGTATCGGCATGTCGGCATGTCACTCCGCCGATGCCCTGGCCGAGGCCTGGGAGAGCGTGCAGCGCGTCGCCGCCGCCTCCTTCTCCTTGGCCGGCGTCTTCCTGGAGCGCCTCGTCGAGCACGCCCGCCATGTCGAGGTGCAGGTCTTCGGCGACGGCGAGGGCAGGGTCGTCTCCTTCGGCGACCGCGACTGCTCCCTCCAGCGCCGCAACCAGAAGGTACTGGAGGAGGCCCCGGCACCGGGCCTGCCGGACCAGGTGAGGGACCAACTCGCCTCGAGCGCCCGCGACTTGTGCGCCTCCGTCGGCTACCGCTCCGCCGGAACCGTCGAGTTCGTCTACGACGCCGCCCGCGAGGAGGCGTACTTCCTGGAGGTCAACACCCGCCTCCAGGTGGAACACCCGGTCACCGAGGAGATCTACGGCGTCGACCTGGTCGCCTGGATGCTCCGCCTGGCGCGCGGCGAACAGGACGTCGTCCGCGACCCGGGTACCCCGCGCGGCCACGCCGTCGAGGCCCGGGTGTACGCCGAGGACCCCTCGCGCGAACACCGGCCGAGCGCGGGCCTGTTGACGCGGGTCGAGTTCCCGCCGGGCGTGCGCGTCGACGGCTGGGTGGAGACCGGCACCGAGGTGACCACGTCGTACGACCCGATGCTCGCGAAGGTCATCGCGTACGGCCCGGACCGGGCCCACGCGCTGCGGCGGCTGGACGAGGCACTGGCCCGCACCCGCGTCGACGGCATCGAGACGAACCTGGGCCTGGTGCGGGCCGCGCTCGCGCACCGCGACGTCACGACCGCCGCGCACTCCACCGCCACGCTCGCCGCCATCAGCGACCCGACTCCGCGCATCGAGGTCGTCTCCGGCGGCACCCTCACCACCGTGCAGGACTGGCCGGGCCGCACCGGATACTGGCAGGTCGGCGTCCCTCCGTGCGGCCCGATGGACGACCTGTCCTTCCGGCTCGGCAATCAGGCGCTCGGCAACACGGAAAGCGCCCCCGGTCTCGAATGCACCCTTCAGGGCCCGACCTTGAGGTTCACCCACCCGACGACGGTGTGCGTGACGGGCGCGCCGGCCCCCGTCACCGTCGACGGTGCGCCGGTCGCGCGGTGGGAGCCGGTGACGGTGCCCCCGGGGGCCGTACTGGAGATCGGCGCACCCTCCGAACACGGCCTGCGGACCTACGTGCTGTTCGCCGGCGGCCTCGACGTGCCCGCCTTCCTGGGCAGCGCGAGCACCTTCACGCTGGGCCGGTTCGGCGGGCACGGCGGACGGGCGCTGCGCACGGGAGACGTCCTGCACGGCGGGACGGTCGTCCAGGGAACACCGGTCACGGAGACGGACCGCCCGGACTTCGGTGCCGTATGGCACGTCAAGGCCGTCGAAGGCCCCCATGCCGCCCCGGAGTTCTTCACCGAGGACGACGTCCACGACTTCTACGCCGCCGACTGGAAGGTCCACTTCAACTCGGCGCGCACGGGCGTCCGCCTGGTCGGCCCGAAGCCGCGCTGGGCCCGCACCGACGGCGGCGAGGCGGGCCTGCACCCGTCCAACATCCACGACACGCCGTACTCCGTCGGCGCCGTCGACTACACGGGCGACATGCCGGTGCTGCTGGGCCCGGACGGCCCCTCGCTCGGCGGGTTCGTGTGCCCGGCGACGGTGATCAGCACCGAGCGCTGGAAGCTCGGCCAACTGCGCCCGGGCGACACAGTGCGGTTCCTGCCGGTGGACGCGGACGGCTCGCTCCGCGACGACATCGTGGACGGCGGCATCCTCGCCCGGGACGGCGACGTCACGTACCGCCGCAGCGGCGACGACAACCTGCTGGTCGAGTTCGGCCCGATGCAGCTCGACCTGGCGCACCGCATCCGTGTCCACGCGCTGATGGAGGCGCTGGCCGAGCAGGCCCCGGAGGGGATCACCGACCTCACACCGGGCATCCGCTCCCTCCAGATCCGCACCGACCCGCACCGCCTCCCGCAGCCCGAACTCCTCGCCGTCGTACGGGAGATCACGGCATCGCTCCCACCGAGCGACGAACTGGTGGTGCCCTCGCGCACGGTCCACCTCCCCCTCTCCTGGGACGACCCGGCGACCCGCGAGGCGATCGCCCGCTACATGGCGGGCGTGCGCGACGACGCGCCCTGGTGCCCGTGGAACATCGAGTTCATCCGCCGGGTCAACGGCCTGGACTCGGTGAACGACGTCTATGACACGGTCTTCGACGCCGAATACCTCGTCCTGGGCCTCGGCGACGTGTACCTGGGCGCCCCGGTGGCCACGCCCCTCGACCCCCGCCACCGCCTGGTGACCACCAAGTACAACCCGGCCCGCACCTGGACAGCCGAGAACTCGGTCGGCATCGGCGGCGCGTACCTGTGCATCTACGGCATGGAGGGCCCCGGCGGCTACCAGTTCGTGGGCCGGACGACCCAGGTCTGGTCGGGCTGGCAGCAGCGCGGCGCCTTCGAGCCCGGCTCCCCCTGGCTCCTCCGCTTCTTCGACCGGATCAAGTGGTACCCGGTGGACGCCGACGAACTCCTCGACCTGCGCGCCGACATCACGTCCGGCCGCTTCGTGCCCCGCATCGAGGAGGGCACCTTCTCGCTGGCCGAGTACCAGGCCTTCCTGGCCGAGAACGCCGAGTCGATCGCCGAGTTCAGGTCCCGCCAGCAGACCGCGTTCTCGGCGGAGCGGGACGCCTGGGAGGCGGCGGGCGAGTTCACCCGGGCCGAGGCGGCGACCGCGCCGGCCGCTCCCCCGGCCGAGGTGACCGTCCCCGCGGGCGGCCGTCTGGTGGAGGCCGAGTTCGCCGCGTCCGTATGGCAGTTGAACGTCGAACCGGGGGACGCGGTGACGGCCGGACAGCCGCTGCTCGCCCTGGAGGCGATGAAGATGGAGTCCAGGGTGCACGCGCCGATGGACGGCGTGGTCGCGGAGATCCTGGCCAGGCCCGGGGACCAGGTGGAGGCGGGGACGGCACTGCTGGTCCTGGCCCCCGCCGCACAGTGAAAGAGGAACAAGAAATGGCCACCACCCTCTCCCGCGTCCGCGCCGCCTACGCCCGCATCGAAGCGGTCGACCGCCCCGAGATCTGGATCGACCTGCGCCCACAGCCGGAGGTCGAGGCGGAGGCCCGCACGATCGACGAACGGGTCGCCTCCCTCGAACCACTCCCCCTCGCCGGGCGCCTGTTCGCCGCCAAGGGCAACATCGACGTGGCCGGCCTGCCCACCACCGCGGGCTGCCCGTCGTACGCGTACAACCCCCACACCGACGCCCCGGTCGTCGCCCGCCTCCGCGCGGCGGGCGCGATCGTGCTGGGCACCACGAACCTGGACCAGTTCGCGACGGGCCTGGTCGGCACCCGCTCCCCGCACGGCGCCGTCCGCAACGCGTACGACCCGGCCAGGATCAGCGGCGGCTCCAGCTCCGGCTCGGCCGTGGCGGTGGCCCTGGGCATCGTCGACTTCGCCCTCGGCACCGACACCGCCGGCTCGGGCCGCGTCCCGGCCGCCTTCAACGGCATCGTCGGCATCAAGCCCACCCGAGGCCTCGTCCCGACCACGGGCGTGGTCCCGGCCTGCGCCTCCCTCGACTGCGTGACGGTCTTCGCCCGCACCCTCCCGGAGGCCGAGCAGGCCCTGTCGTACATGGCATCCCCACCCGACCGCGACCTCCCACCGCTCCCCCAGCGCACGCCGGGCCCCTGGCGGATCGCGGTGCCGCCACGACACCAACTCGGCGAACTGGACGAAGGCTGGGCACAGGCGTACGAGACCACGGTCGCCCAGCTCATCCAGGGGGGCGCCTCGGTGCAGGAGATCGACCTCGCACCCTTCACCGAGGCCGCCGCGATGCTCTACCAGGGCGCGTTCGTAGCCGAGCGCTACACAGCAGTGGGCACCTTTGTCGACAAGGCGATGGCCGAGGGCGACCCGTCCCTAGACCCCACCGTCGCAGGCATCATCACCCGCGCCCGAGACATCCCGGCCCACCAGCTCTACGCCGACACCGACCGCCTGGCCGCCCTGCGCACCCGCGCCCTCGCGGAACTCGCCGACGCGGACGCCCTCCTCCTCCCCACCGCCCCCGGCCATCCCACTCTCGCCGAGGTGGCCGCCGACCCCCTGGGCGCCAACGCCCGCCTGGGCCGCTTCACCAACTCCACGAACCTCTTCGACCTGGCCGCGGTCGCCGCCCCCGCCGGCGAGGTCGACGGCCTGCCGTTCGGCGTGATGCTGATCGGCCCGGCGTTCACGGACGACCGCCTGGCCCGCATCGCCGCCCTGCTCCGACCGGAGACCCACCTCGCGGTGCTGGGCGCCCACCTCACGGGCCAGCCGCTCAACCCCCAACTCCTGTCCCTGGGCGCCCGCCTCGACCGTACGACCACGACCGCCCCCGTCTACCGCCTGCACGCACTGGCCACAGAACCGCCAAAGCCGGGTCTCGTCCATGTCGGCGAAGGCGGGTCAGCAATCGAGACAGAGGTGTGGCGCCTCCCCGCGGAGTCGCTCGGCAGACTCCTCACGTCCCTCCCCCGACCGATGACACTGGGCAGCGTGGAACTGGCGGACGGCACCCGACTCCCAGGCTTCCTGTGCGAACCGAGCGCCCTCAAGGACGCCGCGGACATCACGTCGTACGGGGGCTGGCGGACGTATCTGAGCCGCTGAGTACGGCCGGGCACCCTCCGGCGGTACGCAGCCGACGCCCCCACGCGCCCGCACTCGCGCACGGCGGGAAGGGGCCGTGTCGGGGGGTGTCCGCCCGCAGCGGTTGGCGCGTCAACACGAGCGCGTTGGTAGCTGACCGATTCCGCGCCGTTCCGAGGATGGACGCCCCCCGACACGGCCCCGACCCACCACCCAACCGAAGGCGCTACGCGCACCCCCACAAGGCCGCACAGGCCGCCGCAGGCATCACCCGCCCCAGCCCAGCGCAGCGGCTCCGACACACGACTCAGCCCACCGACGAGTACGCCACCACACCCCGCAACAGCTCGTCGACCGCCTTGCGCGCGTTCTTCGCGACCGTCGACCCCTCGGCATGCGCCGCGGCCGAGATCTGCCCGAGCACGTCGATGACCTGCTTGCACCACCGCACGAAGTCACCGGCCGGCATCTCCACCTCGCGCAGCACCTCGTCGAGCCCCTTCCCGGAGGCCCACATGTACGCGGCCCAGGCAAAGCCGAGGTCCGGCTCGCGCTGGCCGACGCCCTCGGTCTGGTTGATCCGGAACTCCTCCTCCAGGGCGTCCAGGCGCCCCCAGATCCGGACCATCTCACCGAGCGCGGCCTTCGCCTTGCCCGAGGGCACCTTGGGCGCCATGGCATCGTCGGCGACCCGGGACTCGTACACCAACGCCGAGACGCAGGCGGCCAGTTCCGCGGGAGCGAGGCCCTCCCAGACACCGGCCCGCAGGCATTCGCTGGCCAGCAGGTCGAGTTCGCCGTACAGCCGGGCCAGCCGCTTGCCGTGCTCGGTGACCTCGTTGGCCCGCAGGTAGTCCAGCTCGGTCAGCAGCGCGACGATCCGGTCGAACGTCCGGGCGATGGTGTTCGTGCGTCCCTCGATACGCCGCTCCAGCTGCGATGTGTCACGCAGCAGCCGGTGGTAGCGCTCGGCCCAACGGGCATGGTCCTCACGGTCGTTGCAGCCGTGGCAGGGGTGCGCGCGCAGGGCGGTGCGCAGCCGGGCGATCTCCCGGTCGTCGGCGGCCTGCGACCGCTTCTTGCGGGCCCGCTCCGGCGGAATGTGCCCGGCCTTGGTGCGCAGCGCGGAGGCGAGGTCCCGACGGGACTGCGGGGAGCGCGGGTTGAAGGACTTCGGGATCCGCATCCGCTCCAGCGCCTCGACGGGCACCGGGAAGTCCATCGACGCGAGCCGCTTGACCTGCCGCTCGGCGGTCAGCACCAGCGGGCGCGGACCGTCGTGCTGCTCGAAGCCCCGGTGGCCGTTCGACCGCCCGGCCGGCAGTCCCGGGTCCAGCACCAGGGCCAGACCGGCGTACTTGCCCGTGGGGACGTGGATGACATCCCCCGGCTTGAGCTTCTCCAGCGCGACGGCCGCCTCGGCACGCCGCTGGTTGACACCCTCCCGGGCCAGCTCGGTCTCACGGTCCTTGAGTTCGCGGCGCAGCCGCGCGTACTCCTCGAAGTCCCCGAGGTGGCAGGTCATGGACTCCTTGTAGCCCTCCAGCCCCTCCTCGTTGCGCTGCACCTGCCGCGAGATCCCGACCACCGACTTGTCGGCCTGGAACTGCGCGAAGGACGTCTCGAGCAGCTCGCGCGAGCGGTGCCGGCCGAACTGCTCGACGAGGTTGACCGCCATGTTGTACGACGGCTTGAAGCTGGAGCGCAGCGGATACGTGCGCGTGCCGGCCAGTCCCGCCAGGTGGTCGGGGCTGGTGCCGCGCTGCCACAGCACGACCGCGTGGCCCTCGACGTCGATGCCGCGCCGGCCGGCCCGGCCGGTCAGCTGGGTGTACTCGCCGGGAGTGATGTCGGCATGCTGCTCGCCGTTCCACTTGACGAGCTTCTCCAACACCACCGACCGCGCGGGCATGTTGATGCCCAGCGCGAGCGTCTCGGTCGCGAACACCGCCTTGACCAGGCCGCGTACGAAGAGCTCCTCGACGACCTCCTTGAACGTCGGCAGCATGCCCGCGTGGTGGGCCGCGATGCCGCGCTCCAGGCCCTCCAGCCACTCGTAGTAGCCGAGGACGTGCAGATCCTCCGTAGGGATGGAGGCCGTGCGCTCCTCGACCAGGGCGCGGACCCGCTCGCGCGCCTCGTCGTCGTTGAGTCTCAGGCCCGCGTACATGCACTGCTGGACGGCGGCCTCGCAGGCGGCGCGGCTGAAGATGAAGGTGATGGCGGGCAGCAGGCCCTCGGCGTCGAGCCGTTCGATGACCTCGGGCCGGCTCGGCGTCCAGACGCGGGAGCGCTGCCGGCGCTCGCGCTCACGGTCCGCCTCCCGCATCGCACGGCCGCGCTTGCGGTCCTGGTACGACGGCCGGCTCGCCTCCATGCGGGCCAGCCGCGTGAGGTCGGGGTTGACGGCCTTCTTGTGGCCCTCGCCCTCCTCGAACAGGTCGTACATCCGCCGCCCGGCGAGCACATGCTGGAACAGCGGCACGGGCCGGTGCTCGGAGACGATCACCTCGGTGTCGCCGCGGACGGTGTCGAGCCAGTCACCGAACTCCTCGGCGTTCGACACGGTGGCCGACAGCGAGACGAGGGTGACCGACTCCGGGAGGTGAATGATCACTTCCTCCCAGACGGCTCCCCGGAAGCGGTCGGAGAGGTAGTGCACCTCGTCCATGACCACGTATCCGAGGCCGAGGAGGGTCTGCGAGCCCGCGTACAGCATGTTCCGCAGCACCTCGGTGGTCATCACTACCACCGGGGCATCGGAGTTGACGCTGTTGTCGCCGGTGAGCAGGCCGACCTTGTCCGCGCCGTAACGGCGGCACAGGTCGGCGTACTTCTGGTTCGACAGCGCCTTGATCGGCGTCGTGTAGAAGCACTTCTTGCCCTGCTGCAGGGCGAGGTGGACGGCGAACTCGCCGACGATCGTCTTGCCGGAGCCGGTGGGCGCGGCCACCAGGACGCCCTTGCCCGCCTCGAGTGCCTGACAGGACTCGATCTGGAAGGGATCGAGGCCGAAGTCGTACATCTCGCGGAAACCGGCGAGCGCGGTGGCCTGGTCGACAGCGCGCCTACGTGCTGCCGCATACCGCTCGGCCGGTGAGAGGTCCTCTGTCATCGTGCTTTCGAGACTACCGGGCCCCACTGACAACAGGACGATCATTATCCGGATCCGATGACGATAAACATCGAATCCGCGCAGCTCACGGCCCTATGACCCGCACCGCACCCGGCACACAGCGCGCGGTCAGCGGCAGCGGCCCGAACGGCTCGCCGTCGGCGTACCCGGCGATCCCCCGGGCGGCGATCTCGACCTTGGCCGCCCGCACCACCGTGACCTTGGGATGGTCGACGTGCCGGCCCCGGTACACGCTCGGAAACACTCTGAGCAGCGTCGTACGGCTGCAGTCGCCGACCACCGTGATGTCGAACAGTCCGTCGGTGAGGTCGGCGCCGGGACAGATCCGCATGCCGCCGCCGTACGACGACCCGTTGCCGACGGCCACCAGGGTCGCCTCGACCTCCCGTACGTCACCGTCGTCCAGGGTGATCCGGTACGGGAAGGGCTTGAACGCGGCGAGTTCGGCGAGCATCGCCAGGTCGTACTTGAGACGCCCCGTCGGCCATCGCATGCGGTTGCCGCGGTCGTTGACCCGGGAGTCGAAGCCGGAGGCGAGGACCGTGCCGAACCAGCGGCCGTCCACCTGGCCGAGGTCGATGTCACGCAGCCGGGCGCCCTTGAGGGCGTCGGCGATCAGCCGGCCCGCGGCGGCCGGGTCGCGCACCGGCAGGCCGAGGGCGCGCGCGAAGTCGTTGCCGGTACCGACGGCGACCAGGCCGAAGGGGGTGCGGGTGCCGGCGACCGCCTGGAGCGCCAGGTTCGCCATGCCGTCGCCGCCGACGGCGATCAGCGCGCCGGTGCCGTCCGCGACGGCGGCACGCGCGCACGCGCGGGCGTCCTCGGCGTTCGCACCGAGGACCGTACGCACGGAGAATCCGGCCGCCCGCACAGCGGAAGCGGCCGGCTGCGCCGCGTGGGCGCCCCGGCCGCGACCCGCGGTGGGGTTGACGAAGAGGGTGATCTCGCTGGTCACGCCCCGGACGTTACAAGGGCGGACCGCTCGGTCAGGTCACGTCGTCATAACCGTTGACTCGCTCCGTGCTCGCCTGTTCGGGCAGCGCCCGGCTGGCCGAGACGGTCTCCACGTCTCCGACGTCCTCAGGGGTGAGGTCCAGCTCGGAGGCCTCGTCGTCGGCGGGACCCAGCGCGTCTCGGCGGCGCCTGCGCCGGTCGTTGACCAGGGAGAAGGCGACCGCGCCGAAGTACAGAATCCAGATCGGTCCGGCCAGCGCCAGCATCGTCAGCGGGTCGGTGCTGGGAGTGGCGACAGCCGCGAACACCGTGATGCCCATGATCATGCCGCGCCACCAGCCGACCATCCGCTTGCCGGTGATCGCCCCGGTGAGGTTGAGGAAGACCAGCAGCAGGGGCAGCTCGAAGGAGAGACCGAAGACGAGCACCATGCGGATGACGAGATCGAGCAGGTCGTCCAGCGGCAGCAGGTTGGAAGCGTCGGCCGGTGTGAACTCGAGCAGCACCTTCGCCGTGGTGGGCAGCACTGTGTAGGCGAAGTAGGCGCCGCCCAGGAACAGGGGGGCACCGGTGCCGACGAACGCGTAGGCGTACTTCTTCTCGTGCCGGTGCAGGCCGGGCGCGACGAACGCCCACAGCTGGTAGAGCCACACCGGCGAGGCCAGAACCACACCCGCCATCAGCGAGACCTTCAACGCCAGGGTGAAGGGGGTGAGCAGACCGTTGATGGTGATCTGCGCACACGGATCGCTGGACTTCGACTTGGACAGTTGCTCGAAGGTCTGCTCACAGCCGACCGAGTCCAGGATCGGCCTGGTGATGAGATTGATGATGTCGTTGTAGAAGAAGGCGGCGACAACAGTGACCGCGACGATGGCCAGCATCGCCTTCGCGAGCCGGTTGCGAAGCTCACGAAGGTGCTCCGCGAGGGGCATCCGCCCCTCGGGATCCTTCTCCTCTTGGCGGGCAGACTTCAGCAACCCACGTTCCCATCTCGTGCGGAGGGCCGGAGGTCACCGGCCCTGCGTCAGCGCTTGGTCGTGTCCGTCGGCTCGGTGACCGGGCGCGAGCTCGTCACGTCACCGGGGGCGGCCTGGATGGTGCGCTGGACGGGGGGCTGCTGGTCGTCGTGCGGCGGCGCAGCGGGAGCGGACGCGTTGTCCTGACCCTCGGTCTTCATCGCCTTGGCCTCGCTCTTGAGGATCCGCGCGGACTTGCCGAGCGAGCGCGCCATGTCCGGAAGCTTCTTGGCGCCGAACAGCAGGATGATGACGACGAGGATGAGAATGATCTCGGGGGCGCCGAGCCTTCCGAACATAAGTCTTTACCTTCTCACCGAGGCGGCTGGGGTGGGGTGCTGTCCGACCGGTCGGACATGTGTCCGATCGACCGTGCTTGACAGCGATCGTAACGCTCAGGGGTAAACGCGTGGCAATCCCTGTGCGTACTCCCGGTCCGCGGCCCGGGCCTCGTTCTCCGGACCGCGACATGCAGAGTACCTGCCGGAACCACCAAGGTGACAGGGCGAAGTGGCCCAAAGCGCATCACACCCCTGACTCACACCCACGACTCACAGGGGACACACGGGACGACTCACAGCGAATCCACGGAGCGGGCAGCGCTCATGGAGGCCCGCTCCAGATCCTCCGCGGCCCGGTTGATGCGCCGCGCCGAGTCCGTGACCTGCCTGCCCAGACGCTGCGCCTCCAGGAAGACACGTACGGCGAGCACACCGAGAACGGCGAGACCCAGAAAACCCACTGCTACCGCGAACATCGGCCAGAACATGGGCCGAGCCTAGAGGGTGGAGTGCAGGCGCAAGGTCCTGACCCCGCCGCCCGTCAGCAGCTCGATGATCCGCTCGCCCGCCGGCTTGCGGACGGCCGCTCCGCAGTCGGGGCAGGTGAAGGAGTAGAAGGTGGTGCGGCTGCTGGCGCCGATGGCCAGGCGCAGGGCGCTCGCGGTGAGCTCGAAGCGGCCCCGGCAGTCCGGGCAGCCGGCCCTGAACGTCACCGGCGTCACACTCTTCATCCCGGCGAACGCGGCGGCCACCGTCATTCCCATGCCTGACGTCGACGACTCGCTCAAAGCTCCTGCTCCTGCCTGCCGTGCTGACCGTCCTGAACCGCGGGGGCGCCATGAGCGCCGTGCGCCTCGACCCCGTCGTACGCCGCCAGCGCCTCGCGGGCCGCCTCGCGGGCGCTGTCGGCGAGGTCACGCGGCGAGACGATCCGGCCCTCGCGCCCGAGCCGCAGCGCCAGCCGCTTGAGCGAGGCGGGTTCCGGGGTGCGCAGAGTGATACGCAGCCCGCCGTCCGGAAGCTCATCCGCACTGTCGTGCGGGTAGTACTCGGCGACCCAGCGCCCGCCGGGGCCGACCTCGACGACGACCTCCGGGTCCTCGGCGGCGGGCTGCACCAGCCCCTCGGACAGGTCCCGCAGCTCGATCTCGGGCGGCGCGGACGGCTCGTCGAGGATCTTGATCTCGGCGACCCGGTCGAGCCGGAAGGTGCGGCGCGCCTCGGAGCGGCGGCACCAGGCCTCGACGTAGGTGTGACCGACGCTGACCAGGCGGATCGGGTCGATCTCGCGCTCGGTGACCTCGTCGCGGGCGGGCGAGTAGTAGCGGATCCACAGGCGGCGGCGCTCGGAGATGGCCCGGTCGACGTCCGCGAAGACGCCGCCCTCCGATTCGAAGGTCACGGACAGCCGGGAGCTGGCCCCCGCCTGCTCGCCGGCCGCGGCCTCCACCTTGGCGGTGGCCCGCAGCAGTGCCTGCCGGTCGCTCTCGCGCAGGCCGGGCAGCGTGGACACGGCGCGGGCGGCGACCAGCAGCGCGGTGGCCTCGTCGGAGGCGAGCCTGAGCGGCTCGGCGACGTCATCGGGGTTGTGCCACCAGATGCGCTCGCCGTCGGTGTCGATGTCGAGCAGATCGCCGCCGCGGAAGCTGGTGCCGCACATGGGCAGCACGTCGAGGTCGGAGACCAGCTCGTCCTCGGTGATCCCGAAGGCCCGGGCGACGTCCTCGACCCGGGCGCCGGGGCGCTCCCTCAGATACGTCATCAGGGAGAGCATCCGCCGGGTCTGGTCGATGGCATTGGCCGGCCTGGCCGGTTTTCCCACCACTTTCTTACGCCCCCTCAGCCCTTGGCCACGGCACGCAGCCGGTCCACCACGTCGGCCCGCAGTTCGGCGGGTTCCAGGACCACCACATCCGGCCCGAACTCCACCAGCCAGGCGTCCAGCCCGTGGCCGTACGGAATCTCCAGCTCGTCCCAGCCGTCCCCCAGTTCCCGTACCGAGGCGGCCTTGGCCCGCAGGGGGTAGCCCGCGCCGGCGCGCAGCCGGATCAGCGCGGAGCGGTCGGCGGTCTCGCCGGCCCAGCTCGCGACGGTCTCCCGGACGGTGACGACATCGGGCACGGGGGCGGTGAACCGGGCGCCACGGGTGCGCACCTTGCCGGTGATCCGGGACAGCCGGAACACCCGCTCGGCGCTGCGGTCGCGGTCCCAGCCCGCCAGGTACCAGTGGCCGCGCCAGCACTCCAGCGCCCACGGCTCGACGTGCCGGGGCTCGGGGTGGGCGGCGGTGGCCTTGCGGTAGTCGAAGACGACCGGGCGGCGGTCGCGGCAGGCCAGCATCAGGGGCTCGAAGGCGGCCTCGTGCACGGGGATGCGCGGCTCGAGGGCGCCATGGGTCTCGTACGGGTCGAAGTCCTCGGGGAGTCCCGCGGCGCGCAGCTTCTGCAGGGCGCCGCTGGCCGCGCCGGCGAGCCGGGCCTGCTGCCAGACCTTGGCGGCCAGCCCCAGGGCGGCGGCCTCCTCGGCGTCCAGGGTGACGGGCGGGAGGCGGTTGCTGTCGCGGCGGGCGAGGTAGCCGACCTCGCCGTCCAGGTTCTCGACGGTCTCGATGACCAGGCCGAGTTCGCGCAGATCGTCCTTGTCGCGCTCGAACATCCGGTTGAAGGAGTCGTCCGAGCCGGCTTCCAGATAGGCCTCGATGGACTCACGCAGCTCGCGTTTGCTCAGCGGCCGCCGCGTCCCGAGCAGACACAGCGCCAGGTTCATCAGTCGCTCGGCCTTGGCAATGGCCATCGACGCCCTTCGCCTCCCTATGGTGCTTACGGACGATGACCGTACCGCCCCGAAGTGGCGCGGCAAAAGCCGAGGGCCCATGCCCGGACAGGCATGGGCCCCAGGTGATCGAGACCGGTCGTACGACGATCAGACCCTGAGGAGTCAGACCCCGAGGAGGTCGACCACGAAGATCAGGGTCTCGCCGGGCTTGATCGCCGGGGTCGGGCTCTGGTTGCCGTAGGCGAGGTGGGCGGGGATGGTCAGCTGGCGGCGGCCGCCGACCTTCATGCCCTGCACGCCCTGGTCCCAGCCCTTGATGACCCGGCCGCCGCCCAGCGGGAAGCGGAAGGGAGTACCGCGGTTCCAGCTGGCGTCGAACTCCTCGCCGGTGCTGAAGGCAACGCCCACGTAGTGGACGGTGACGGTCTGACCCGCCTGCGCCACCTCGCCGTCGCCCTCCCAGATGTCCTTGATCTCCAGGTCCGCCGGGGGCTCGCCGCCCGGGAAGTCGATCTCGGGCTTGTCGATGCTCACGTCTCTAGCTCCTGCGTGTGTACGGAAAGTGCGTTGTACGGAAAGGCAACAGGCACAGTCTTACATCTCGGTGGGGTCACATCTTCGCGAGGATGTCGACCGTGAAGACCAGCGTGGAGTCCTTCTTGATCTCGCTGCCGGCCGGCGGGCTGTCGCCGTAGCCCAGGTCCGGCGGGACGACGATGAGGACGCGGCTGCCGACCTTCTTGCCGGTCAGGCCCTGCGACCAGCCCTTGACGACCTGCTGGAGCGAGAACGACGTCAGCGCCTTGCGGCCGTACGTCGAGTCGAACTCCTTGCCGGTGTCCCACAGGACGCCCTTGTACTGCACGAGGACGGTGTTCTCGGCGGCGACCTCGTCCCCGTCGCCCTCGATGACGTAGTTCGCGACCAGCTTCGTCGGCGCGGCGCTCTTGGGGACCTCGACGGAGGGCGCCTTGCCGTCGGTGTTGGTGCCGACCTTCGGCAGGTCCACGTTGTCCTGGGCGACATCCGTGCCCTTGGCGGAGCTCTTGGCGTTGAACGACTCCACCAGGTCGACGACGAAGACCAGCGTGTCGGTGCCCTTGATACCGCCCTCCGCGTAGCCCTCCTTGCCGTACCCCCAGGTCGGCGGGACCGCGAGCTGGACGCGGCTGCCGGCCTTCTTGCCGGTCAGGGCATACCGCCAGCCGTCGATGATGCTGCCCGAGGCGAGCTGGATGAGCAGGGGCGTCTTGCGGTCGTAGGAGTTGTCGAAGACCTTCGCCGTGTCCCAGATCTGACCGAGGTAGTTCGCCTGGATGTAGTCGTTCTCGGCCACGGTGGTGCCGCTGCCCGCGATGACCGTCTTCACCGCGAGGTCCTTGGAGGGGTCGCCGCTGCCCTTGGCGACGGTGGGCTTCTCGCCGAACTTCGCGCCCGCGGTGATCGCCGGAAGGGGACCGTCGACGATCTTCGGCGCCGGAACGGACGCCGAGCCCGACGGCGAGGGCGAGGGCGACGCACTGTCGCTCGCCTCGCTCGAGCCGGACTCGTCGTCACCACATCCGGCGAGTGCGACCAGTCCTGTGGGTACGGCGATGAGAAGTGAGCGTCGGCGCACGGTGGGGGCCTCGTAATCGGTCGATCTTGTTGATGGCGTGCGCGCAACTCTACGGCGTGAGAAGGGCGCCGTACGTGAAACGTACGGCGCCCGTGTTGCGTTCCGAATGTTCCTTCGGAACGGACGTGCTCACATTCCGGCGATCAGCTTCTCGACCCGGTCGTCCACCGAACGGAACGGGTCCTTGCACAACACTGTGCGCTGAGCCTGGTCGTTGAGCTTGAGGTGGACCCAGTCGACCGTGAAGTCACGGCGCTGTTCCTGCGCCCGCCGGATGAAGTCGCCGCGCAGGCGCGCCCGAGTGGTCTGCGGCGGCACCGACTTGCCTTCGAAGATCTTCAAGTCGTTGCAGATCCGGGCGGCTTGGCCCTTCTTCTCCAGCAGGTAGTACAGGCCACGACGGCGGTGGATGTCGTGGTAGGCGAGGTCTATCTGCGCGACCCGCGGGTGGGACATGGTCATGTTGTGCTTGGCCCGGTACCGCTCGATGAGCTTGTACTTCATGACCCAGTCGATCTCGGTGCCGATCCGGTCGAGGTCCTCGGCCTCGATCGCGTCGAGCGTACGGCCCCACAGCTCCAGGACCTGCTCCACGGTGCCGGTGCGGATGCCGCGGCGCTCGCAGAAGTCCACGGCCTTCTCGAAGTACTCGCGCTGCACCTCCAGGGCGGAGGCCTCGCGGCCGCTGGCCAGGCGGACCTTGCGGCGGCCGGTGATGTCGTGGCTGACCTCGCGGATCGCCCGGATCGGGTTCTCCAGGGTCAGGTCGCGCATCACGGTGCCGGCCTCGATCATGCGCAGTACCAGGTCGGTGGCGCCGACCTTGAGCAGCATGGTCGTCTCGGACATGTTGGAGTCGCCCACGATCACGTGCAGGCGGCGGTAGCGCTCGGCGTCGGCGTGCGGTTCGTCGCGGGTGTTGATGATCGGCCGGGAGCGGGTCGTCGCCGAGGAGACGCCCTCCCAGATGTGCTCGGCCCGCTGGCTGACGCAGTACACCGCGCCCCGCGGGGTCTGCAGCACCTTGCCGGCGCCGCAGAGAAGCTGCCTCGTGACGAGGAACGGAATCAGGATGTCGGCGAGCCGGGAGAACTCCCCGTGCCGGGCCACCAGATAGTTCTCGTGACAACCGTAGGAGTTGCCCGCCGAGTCGGTGTTGTTCTTGAAGAGGTAGACGTCGCCCGCGATTCCTTCCTCGTGCAGGCGTCGTTCGGCGTCTACCAGGAGTCCTTCCAGAATGCGCTCGCCTGCTTTGTCGTGGGTGACCAGTTCGGTCACGTTGTCACATTCGGGTGTCGCGTATTCCGGATGTGACCCGACATCGAGATAAAGGCGGGCACCGTTCCGCAGAAAGACATTGCTGCTGCGGCCCCATGACACGACACGGCGGAAGAGGTACCGCGCCACCTCGTCGGGAGACAGGCGTCGCTGTCCCCTGAACGTACACGTGACGCCGTACTCGTTCTCCAGCCCGAAAATGCGGCGGTCCATGAGTGAACATTACGCCCGATCCCCCGAGCTGAAACGGGGTTCGACAGCACGGTTTGGATCATTTTCCGATGAAGCCGCAACCACCGTGCCCCCGGCGGAAGCTGCGAGGACCCGCCGCGTGGTCAGCAGAACGAGCAGCGACACGGCTCCCGCGGCGCCCGGTACGGCGAACCCCCACAGGGCGCCGCCGGCCTCGACGACCGGCCCCGTGAGGCCCGTTCCGACGGACGTGCCCACGGTGAACGTCGTCACCAACCAGGAGAACGCCTCGGTGACCGTCCCGCGCGGTGCGTGCCGGTCGACGAGGACGAACGCGCAGGCGATGACGGGCGCGAGGAAGACGCCCGCGAGGACCGTGAGCAGCGTCATGGCCACCGCGCCCGGTATCAGCATCAGCGGCAGGTAACACACCGCCAGAAGGGCCACCAGGGCCTGCAGTCGCCGCACCGGTTCGCCGGTCCACTGCCGCGCCCCGTAGGACAGGCCGCCGATGAGCGCGCCGAGGCCGATGCCCGCCATCAGCCAGCCGTACACCACGTCGCCGCCGTTGTCGTCGGCGTAGGAGACGGAGGCCACGGTGATGGAGCCGAGCGCGATGCCGACGAAGAAGAGCGCGCCCAGCAGGGCGAGGAGTCCGGGCGAGCGCAGTGCGCCGAGCCAGTGCGCCTCGCGGGGCGCCGACCGCCACGCGCGCGAGGGCGGCGAGACGGACACGGAGAGCGCGCCGAGCACCCCGATGACGTTCAGGACGAGCAGCGCGGCCTGCGCCGACCACAGCGACGTGCACAGGGTCACGAGCAAGGGGCCCGCGGTGAACATGACTTCCTGCGCCACGGCGTCCATGGCGTACGCCGTGTGCACCTGGCCCTCCTTGTGCAGGACGCTGGACCACAGCGCGCGCAGACCGCCCTCCAGGGGCGGTGTGAACAGCCCGGCGGCAGCCACGGCGGCGTAGGCCAGGGGCAGCGGCTCGGTGCCGGTGAAGGCGAAGGTGGCCATCGCGAGGGCCGACAGGACGGCGGCGGACAGCTGGACGCGCGGCTGGCCGTGGAGGTCCACGAGCCGCCCCAGCACCGGCTGGCCCACCGCGTTGGCCACGCCGTACACGGCCACGAGTGCCCCGGCCAGGCTGTAGGAGCCGCCCTCCGCGCGGACGAACAGCACGATCGCGATCGCGGCGGTGGCGTTCGGCAGCCTCCCCACGAGGGTGCCGACGAGCAGCCGGGCGGCGTGCCTCGCCCTGAGGATCTCCAGGTATCCCACGGCCCTGTCCCGTCCTTCCCTCGCGGTTGACGCTTGCCGATCACACGTCGCGTGTTACGTATAACGTCCTCTGTCATACGTACCATGTGCGCTGTCCACGCGTCCAGACGAAGGAGCAGGCAGCCGGTGGCACGAGGCAGCACCCGCCCCACGAGCCGTGACGTCGCCCAGGCCGCCGGCGTCTCCCAGGCCGCGGTCTCCCTGGTCCTGGGCGACAAGTGGCGCGGGCGGGTGTCGGAGACCACCGCCGAACGCGTCCGGGAGGCCGCCCGCGAGCTGGGCTACCGGCCCAACCTGGCCGCCCGCAACCTGCGCCTGGGCCGCACCCGCACGGTGCTGCTGGTGGTCCCCGCGCTGACGACCGAGTTCTTCGCCGGCGTCTACACGGGCGCGGCCCGGGTCGCCGCCGAACACGGCTTCGGGGTGGTCCTGTATCCCTCCCCCGAGGGCATCGGCCCCGCCCGGGACCCCTTCGCCTCCGCGCAGGCCGCCCTGGACGGCGTCATCGCCTCCTCCATGGCCGCCGACGCCCTCTCCGCGATCCGCGGCGACCAGCTGCCGTTGGTGATGCTGGACAGCGACCCGTCGGGAAGCCTCGGCGTGGCCACGGTCAACCTGGACATCACCGACGGCGTGCGGCAGGTCGCCGAGCACCTCCTGGGCCTGGGACACCGCCGCTTCCTGCACCTGGCGGCGGACGTGCCGTCCTGGACCTTCGAGGTGCGCGCCCGCGAGCTGGCCGCCCGGGTCGGCGAGGTGCCCGGCACCTCGCTGCGCACGGCCCGCGCGCCGATCTCCATCGAGGGCGCCCTGGCAGCCGCCGAGACCGCGCTGGCCGCCCCGGGCCCGCGACCGACGGCGCTGGTCTGCGACGACGACAAGCTCGCCGCCGGCGCCTACAAGGCGCTGCGGCGCCTGGGACTGCGCGTCCCCGACGACGTGTCCGTCACCGGGCTCGACGACCTCGCTCTGGCCACGGCCATCGACCCGGAGCTGACGACGGTCCGGCTGGACGCCGAGCTGTTCGGCGAGCGCGGCATGCAGGCCCTTCTGGCGGTCCTGGAGGGCCGTACTCCCGAGGCCGGGGATATTCCCGTCGAGCTGGTCGTGCGGGGCTCCACGGGGCCCCCGAGCGCCTCCTGAAGCGCCTGTGCCCCGGCCGAGGGTCGGCCGGGGCACATCGGAAGCGGGATGGGCTACTTCTCGTCGGGTTCCTCGGCGCTCTCCGCCTCGGTGGTCGCTCCGCCGGCCTCCAGCAGCCGGCCCAGCTGCCCGCCGACGATGCGCTTGAACTTGCGCTTCTGCGGACGCGTACGGTCCAGCACCGCGACCTCCAGGCGCTCGGCGGGGATCTCCCGCTCGCTGCCGTTGGTGTCCCGGGACAGCGCCTGGACGGCCAGCTTCAGCGCCCCGGCGAGCGACATGCCGTCCTCGTGACGCTGGTCCAGGTAGCTGCTGATCGTCTCGGCGTTGCCGCCGACCGCGACCGAGCCGTGCTCGTCCACGATCGAACCGTCGTGCGGCAGCCGGTAGATCTGGTCGCCCTCGGGCGTCTCCCCGACCTCGGCGACGACCAGCTCCACCTCGTACGGCTTCTCGGCCGCGGACGAGAAGATCGTGCCCAAGGTCTGTGCGTAGACGTTGGCCAGACCTCGGGCCGTCACGTCGTCACGGTCGTAGGTGTAGCCCCGCAGGTCGGCGTACCGGACGCCGCCGATGCGGAGGTTCTCGTACTCGTTGTACTTGCCGGCGGCCGCGAAGCCGATCCGGTCGTAGATCTCGCTGAACTTGTGCAGCGCGCGGGACGGGTTCTCGCCGACGAAGACGATGCCGTCGGCGTACTGCAGCACGACCAGGCTGCGGCCACGGGCGATGCCCTTGCGGGCGTACTCCGCCCGGTCGGCCATGGCCTGCTGGGGTGAGACATAGAACGGCGTCGACACCGGTTATCCGTCCCTCTCTTCTGAGTTCCGTCGAATTCCCTGGATCACCTTGGTAAGAACCGGCCCGTCGGCTAGAGCAGCGCGGCGCGCGGGCCGTCGGGCTGCTCCAGGCGCCGCTCCAGGATCGAGCGGGCGATCTCGGAGGACTCGTCCTCGCCGAGCCGGCGGAAGCCGTCCTCGGTGATCACGGTGACGATGGGGTAGATCCGGCGCGCGACATCGGGACCGCCGGTCGCCGAGTCGTCGTCTGCCGCGTCGTAGAGGGCCTGCACCACGAGCATCGTGGCCTCGGCCTCGGTCAGGCCGTCGTGGAAGAGCTTCTTCATGGCGCCCCGGGCGAAGACCGACCCGGAGCCGGTGGCGGCGAAGTTGTGCTCCTCGGAGCGGCCGCCGGTGACGTCGTAGGAGAAGATGCGGCCCTTGCCGCGGTCCACGTCGAACCCGGCGAAGAGCGGGACCACGGCCAGGCCCTGCATGGCCATGCCGAGGTTGGAACGGATCATGGTCGACAGGCGGTTCGCCTTGCCCTCCAGGGAGAGCTGCGCACCCTCGACCTTCTCGAAGTGCTCCAGCTCCAGCTGGAAGAGCTTGACCATCTCGACCGCGAGACCGGCGGTGCCGGCGATGCCGACGGCCGAGTACTCGTCGGCCGGGAAGACCTTCTCGATGTCGCGCTGTGCGATGACATTGCCCATCGTGGCGCGCCGGTCACCGGCGAGCACGACACCGCCGGGGAACGTCACGGCCACGATCGTGGTGCCGTGCGGCGCCTCGATCACGCCCTGGGTGGGCGGGAGCTGCCGGTTGCCCGGGAGGATCTCCGGCTGGTGTTCGGACAGGAAGTCCATGAAAGAGGACGACCCAGGCGTCAGGAAGGCAGCTGGTAGACGCCCGGTGCTACGAGTGTTGGCTTCCACGCGATTCCTTCCAGGTAGTCGGCAGCTCGGTTCATCGCTTCGGGGTCATCCCTCAACAGGCCGAGGCCGGAATTGCAGTTGAAGCACAGTACGCCACGGACCCTACCCGTCTCGTGGCAGTGATCAACCTGGGTGGCAGGCGCCGCCAAACAGATACAACAGACGCCCCCTTGAGCCAGGATCATCTGGTCACGCTCGGCTTCGGTGATGCCGTACTTCCTGCGAAGATGGCCAGCCGGGCCGGTGGCTGCCTTGCAGGTCTTGCACCGGCTTGCCAGACCGTCCGGCGCGCTGTTCTTGCGGTGCCACTCGCTGTGGGGCTTGACCTCTCCGCAGCCACGACAGGGCTTGTGGCCAGGCGGGACAGGCACCTTCTCGCGTACTGTCCGCCCCTTCGCCTCCTGGCGCTGCCGGTAGTACTCCGATGAGCACTCCCGGCAGTACGCCTGGAGCCCGTCACGCATGGACTTGTTACTCGCGAAGTCCGTCCGCGGTCTAACCTCCCGGCACCGCGAACACCTCTTCGCCTGCTCGTCGAGCACTCGACGACTCCCCTGTCGCTTCACCTTCGATTCGAAGGGAGAATGTGCCTACTGGCCACCCTTTTGAACGAAGCTTCGCACGAAATCCTCTGCGTTCTCCTCCAAGACATCGTCAATCTCGTCCAGGACGGAGTCCACGTCGTCGCTCAACTTCTCCTGGCGCTCCTTGAGGTCTTCGGATGCCTGCGCCTCGGGCGCCTCCTCGACCTCCTCGGTGTTGCGCGTCGCCTTCTGCTGTCCGCCGCCGGTGTCCTTGGTCGCCATAACCCTCACCCCGCTCGGTTCGACGTTCTTGATCAGACCCTACAAGCAGGGTCCGACATCGGCCCCGCAGTTCCCTCAACATCCGGGGACCACCTCGATGATTCCCGGACGGAGAGGATTCCACCCCGGGGTACCGCGTCGGCCCCGAGTACCCGTCAGTTGCCGGACAGCACCCTGACCAGGTCTTCCGCCGTACGGCAACGGTCCAGGAGCTCCTTGACGTGATTACGCGTTCCGCGAAGCGGTTCCAGGGTTGGGACCCGCTGGAGCGAGTCCCGGCCCGGCAGGTCGAAGATCACGGAGTCCCAGGAGGCCGCGGCGACGTCGTCGGCGTACTGCTCCAGGCAGCGGCCTCGGAAGTACGCGCGCGTGTCCTCAGGTGGCTTCGTACGGGCCCGCTCGACCTCGTCGTCGGTCAGCAGCCGCTTGATGCGGCCGCGGGCCGCCAGACGGTTGTAGAGGCCCTTGTCGGGCCGTACGTCGGCGTACTGCAGGTCGACCAGGTGCAGCCGGGCGGCGTCCCAGTCGAGGTCGTCGCGGCGCCGGTAGCCCTCCATGAGCTCCCGCTTGGCGACCCAGTCCAGCTCGCCGGCCAGGCTCATGGGGTCGTTCTCCAGCCGGTTGAGGGTGTCCTCCCAACGGGCCAGGACGTCCTTGGTCTGCTCGTCGGCGTCCGCGCCGTACCGCTCCTCCACGTACTTGCGCGACAGCTCGAAGTACTCCATCTGCAGCTGGACCGCGGTGAGTGTCCGGCCGCTGCGGAGCGTGACCAGACGCTTGAGCGTCGGGTCGTGGGAGACCTGGTGGAGGGTGCGTACGGGCTGGTCCACCGCCAGGTCGACGGCGATGAAGCCGTCCTCGATCATGGACAGGACCAGGGCCGTCGTGCCCAGCTTCAGGTAGGTCGAGATCTCCGAGAGGTTCGCGTCGCCGATGATCACGTGCAGGCGGCGGTACTTCTCGGCGTCGGCGTGCGGCTCGTCCCGGGTGTTGATGATCGGGCGCTTGAGGGTGGTCTCCAGGCCCACCTCGACCTCGAAGTAGTCGGCGCGCTGGCTCAGCTGGAAGCCGTGCTCGTGCCCGTCCTGTCCGACGCCGACGCGGCCCGCTCCGGTGACGACCTGGCGGGAGACGAAGAACGGCGTCAGGTGGCGCACGATGTCCGAGAAGGGGGTCTCCCGCTTCATCAGGTAGTTCTCGTGCGTGCCGTAGGACGCGCCCTTGTTGTCGGTGTTGTTCTTGTAGAGGTGGATCGGCTGGGCGCCGGGGAGCTGGGCCGCCCGCTCCGCCGCCTCGGCCATGATGCGCTCGCCGGCCTTGTCCCACAGGACGGCGTCGCGCGGGTTGGTGACCTCGGGGGCGCTGTACTCGGGGTGTGCGTGGTCGACGTAGAGCCGCGCGCCGTTGGTGAGGATCACGTTGGCCAGGCCGATGTCCTCGTCGGTGAGCTGGCTCGAGTCGGCGGCCTCGCGGGCGAGGTCGAAGCCTCGCGCGTCCCGCAGCGGATTCTCCTCCTCGAAATCCCAGCGGGCCCGGCGGGCCCGGTGCATCGCCGCCGCGTAGGCGTTGACGATCTGGGACGAGGTGAGCATGGCATTGGCGTTGGGGTGACCGGGGACGGAGATCCCGTACTCCGTCTCGATGCCCATTACTCGCCGTACGGTCATGCGGCCCTCCTTGCCCGGCGGCGCCCTCGGTCGGGGGCGCCGCTCAAGTACCGCTGGCGCTCCGGTGCGTGTGCGGTGCCCGTCCCCGCACTGCGCGACTCGGCGGTACCGAAGAGCCTAGAACGCCTCTGCGCTGGTGGGGAGATCATTTGCGTCATTACCTTGCTCCAGCTCGCCCGAAAAACAGTCGGCTGCGGGTACCCGGTGAGGGGCACCCGCAGCCGCCCTGTCTTTTACAGGTACTGACCGGTGTTCGCCACCGTGTCGATGGAGCGTCCGGTGTCCGCACCCTGCTTTCCGGTGATGAGCGTACGGATGTAGACGATCCGCTCGCCCTTCTTGCCGGAGATGCGGGCCCAGTCGTCCGGGTTGGTGGTGTTGGGCAGGTCCTCGTTCTCCTTGAACTCGTCCACACAGGCCTGCAGGAGGTGGGAGACCCTCAGACCCTTCTGGTTGTGCTCCAGGAAGTCCTTGATCGCCATTTTCTTGGCGCGGCCCACGATGTTCTCGATCATGGCGCCGGAATTGAAGTCCTTGAAGTAGAGGACTTCCTTGTCGCCGTTGGCGTAGGTGACTTCCAGGAAGCGGTTTTCCTCGGATTCGGCGTACATGTGTTCCACGGCCGTCTGGATCATGCTCTGGACCGTGGAGGCCTTGCTGCCGCTGTGCTCGCCGACGTCATCGGAGTGCAGCGGCAGACGCTCGGTGAGGTACTTGCCGAAGATGTCCTTGGCCGCCTCGGCGTCCGGACGCTCGATCTTGATCTTCACGTCCAGCCGGCCGGGCCGCAGGATGGCGGGGTCGATCATGTCCTCGCGGTTGGAGGCGCCGATCACGACCACGTTCTGCAGGCCTTCCACGCCGTCGATCTCGGCGAGCAGCTGCGGGACGATGGTGTTCTCCACGTCCGAGCTGACACCGGAGCCACGGGTGCGGAAGAGGGACTCCATCTCGTCGAAGAAGACGATGACGGGAGTGCCCTCGCTGGCCTTCTCACGAGCACGCTGGAAGACCAGGCGGATCTGCCGCTCGGTCTCGCCGACGTACTTGTTCAGGAGCTCGGGACCCTTGATGTTGAGGAAGAAGCTCTTGCCCGTGGCCTGTCCGGTCACCTCGGCGACCTTCTTGGCCAGCGAGTTGGCGACGGCCTTGGCGATGAGTGTCTTGCCGCATCCAGGAGGCCCGTAGAGCAGGACGCCCTTGGGCGGCCGCAGTTCGTGCTCCTTAAACAGATCGGGATAGAGGTACGGGAGCTCGACCGCGTCGCGGATGGCCTCGATCTGGCCGCCGAGACCACCGATCTGCTCGTAGCCGATGTCCGGGACCTCTTCGAGGACGAGTTCCTCGACCTCGCTCTTGGGAACGACCTCGTAGACATATCCGGAGCGCGGTTCGAGAAGCAGGGCGTCGCCGGGGCGGATGACCACGTCCAGCAGCGGCTCGGCGAGCCGTACCACCCGTTCCTCGTCGGTGTGCCCCACCACGAGGGCGCGCTCGCCGTCCTCGAGGATCTCCTTGAGGGTGACGATGTCGCCGACGCTCTCGTACTCCATGGCCTCGACCACGTTGAGAGCCTCGTTGAGCATCACTTCCTGGCCGCGCCGGAGCTCCTCGAGTTCCACGCTCGGGCTGACGTTCACCCGCAGCTTGCGGCCGCCGGTGAAGATGTCCGCCGTGCCGTCCTCATTCGCCACGAGGAAGACACCGAAGCCGGCCGGCGGCTGTGCGAGCCGGTCGACCTCCTCCTTGAGGGCCACGATCTGGTCGCGGGCCTCACGGAGCGTGTTGGCGAGTCGCTCGTTCTGGGCGGACACGCCGGCCAGATTGGTCTGCAGCTCGACGATCCGCTCTTCGAGAATCCTCGTGTGTCGCGGAGAGTCGGCGAGCTTGCGTCGCAGGACGGCGATCTCCTGCTCAAGGTAGGCAACCTGCCCGGCAGGGTCTTCGGACCCTCGTCCCGGGCGGATGCCGCGGTTCATGTCGTCGTCGTGGGCTGCCACGGTCCTCACCTCCTCCAAGGGGAGCTGGACGCTTCCAGACCCTACCTGGGTGGGTGTCGATTGAAACCCCTAGATCACAAAGACTGTCGGGGTGTGTCCGATCTTCACCCTTGCGCTCTCCCTCACGCCAGGTGAATACCCACCGAACATGATTGGAAAGCTGCCGGAGGTAGGGTCGAAGCGTTCAACACCCGTCAGAGCTGGCCGGATTCCCGTTCGGCTCGACGCAGAAACGGCAGGAGACATGAGCGTGCAGCAGGAGGCCGGGGCCGGTGGCGAGGATCTGGAGGTCTGGATCGACCAGGATCTCTGTACCGGCGACGGCATCTGCGCCCAGTACGCGCCCGAGGTGTTCGAGCTGGACATCGACGGCCTGGCCTATGTGAAGGGCTCCGACGACGAGCTGCTCCAGGCCAAGGGAGCCACAACGCCCGTACCGCTACCGCTTCTCACGGATGTAGTGGACTCCGCCAAGGAGTGCCCGGGCGACTGCATCCACGTCCGTCGGGTTTCGGACAGGGTCGAGATCTACGGCCCGGACGCCGAGTGATCTTGCCGCTACGCGGCGTTACCACTGTCGGATTTCTCACACACTCACGTTGCGCGGCTCAGACGGTCTGTGTTCCGGCGGGTGTCGAGCGGACGAACGCGTCGTTCTTCCACCGCCACTTCGCGCTGTCCTTCACGTCGGGACAGCAACTGGGCACGTCGGCGGACGAGTAGCCGAGGAGTGTCGCGAGGACGGCTCCGTCCCGGAGGGCGAAGTCGGTCACGGTGAGGCGGTCCTTGGGATCGATCAGAGTGGCGACGACCCGCGGCTTGCCGGTCTCCGCGGCCCGGGTGAGGACGTACACGCCGTCGGGCGGAGTTCCCATCGGCGCGTCGCAGTGCACCACGACGACCGTCTCCGGACTGCCGTCGCCGTCAAGGTCTCCGGAAGCCTTCTTCTGCACGAGTTCCCTGACCCGGCCGCACTCGATCGGGAAGTCGACGCCCGCGGGATCAGGGGGCGCGGTGACGGCCGGGGCGCCTTTGGCCTGAGTGCCGGCCGCCTGGGCGGCCGTGGCCGGGTTGGGCTGCAGGACCGAGGAGAGGGCCACGACACCGGCGACCGCCGTCGCGGTGGCGACCCAGTGGATCGGGCGGGTGTGAGTGTGTGCCAGTTCCGGGACGGCGGATTGCTGCACTAGGAAGGTCTCCCGTGAGGGCTGTGCCGGTGGGGGTGGCCTGCATGGTGCCATACGTCACAGTGCGAGGGAACGGCGGGGTGGGAGTTCAGACGTCCCGGCTCTGTGGCTGGGGTTGCGGGTTCTGCGTGGACGGAGCTGCCGGTTCTGCGGTTGTGCGGGGGCTGCCGGTTCCAGGGGTGTGGACAGGGCTGCCGGTGCTACGGATTCTGGCGCCGTGTCAACGTGGGTGCGCCGTGGCCCAGTTCCCTGGTGTCTGGGGGAACTGGGCCACGGTGCTTGTACGTTGTCGCGGCACGAGGCCGCCCTGGGGCAGGCTCTAGCGGCCGGCGCCCGCGTCGGCGTTGGGACCGGTGTAGTCCTCGCCGTAGGCGCCCTTGGCGGGGCGGCGGCGGCGCATGGGCGGCTCGACGCCGTCGGCGAGGCGGCGGGCGGTGAGCAGGAAGCCGGTGTGGCCGATCATCCGGTGGTCCGGGCGGACGGCCAGGCCCTCGACGTGCCAGTTGCGGATCATCGACTCCCAGGAGGTCGGCTCGTTGAAGCAGCCGATCTCGCGGATGGACTCGACGGTCCGGGCGAGCTGGGTGGTGGTCGCCACGTAGCAGCACAGGATGCCGCCGGGCACGAGCGCCTTGGAGACGGCCTCCAGGCACTCCCAGGGGGCGAGCATGTCGAGGATGACGCGGTCCACGTCGGGGTCGCTCAGGTTGTCCTGGAGGTCGCCGACGGTGAGCTGCCAGGCCGGGTGCGGGCCGCCGAAGTAGCGCTCCACGTTCTGCTGGGCGATCTCGGCGAAGTCCTCGCGGCGCTCGTAGGAGTGCAGCATGCCCTGGTCGCCGATGGCGCGCAGCAGGAAACTGCTGAGCGAGCCGGAGCCGACGCCGGCCTCGACGACGCGTGCGCCGGGGAAGATGTCGGCGAAGGCGAGGATCTGTCCCGCGTCCTTGGGGTAGACCACGGCGGCGCCGCGGGGCATGGACAGGACGTAGTCGGGGAGCAGGGGGCGCAGCGCGAGGTAGGCGACGTTCCCGGTGGTACGGACAACGCTGCCCTCGGGAGCACCGATCAGTTCGTCGTGCGGGAAGGAACCCTTGTGGGTGTGGAAGTTCTTCCCGGCCTCGAGCGTGAACGTGTAGTGGCGGCCCTTGGGGTCGGTCAGCTGAACCTGGTCCCCGACCTTGAAGGGCCCGCGCCTGCGGGCGGCACCGGTCGGTTCGGACATGTGAACAGCCTACCGGCGTTTGTGAGGGGTGCCGACCACTAGGAGGGGCGGGCCATGGCCTTCACGAAGGCCCGCTCCACGTCCGCCGCGGACAGCACGCCGTAGATCTCGCCGGTCTCCTCGACCACCAGGTACTCGGTGGCGGGGGTGGCGCGCAGGGCGTCCAGGAGGTCCTCGCCGGCCAGCTCCGCGGAGACGCGCATGCCGTCGGTGAGGTCCTGGGCGAGGCCGCTGACGGCGACCCAGGGGCGGCGGTGTTCCGGTACGCCCACGATGGCGGCCTCGCGGACGAGGGAGATGGGCTGGCCGTCGGCGTCGACGACGACCAGGGCGCGGGCGCCGGCGGCGTTGGCGCGGCGCAGGGCCTCGGAGAGCGGGGTGTCCGTCTCGACCGGGACGGCGCGGCGGGTGAGGTTGCGGGCGCGCAGCTCGGGCAGGTGCTCGCGCAGGCGGGCCATGCGCAGGCTGTTGCCGGCCCCGGTCCAGATGATCGCGGCGAGGATCGCGGCCAGCAGGGCGTCCATGACCGTGTCCATGCCGACGTTGTCCTCGGCATTGGAGCCGAGCACCCCGGACTGGGTGAGCAACGGCAGGCCGATCAGGACGGAGACGGCGAGGGCGCGGCCGACCCAGGCGGCGGCGATGGTGCCGGTCATCGGCCTGCCGGTGATCTTCCAGACGACCGCACGGAGCATCCGGCCACCGTCGAGGGGCAGGCCGGGCAGGAGGTTGAAGGCGGCCACGATCAGGTTGGAGATCATCAGGCCGGCCAGCAGGACGCCGGGGACCGTGCCGGGCTCGACGGGCTGCAGGGCGAGGTAGAAGAGGCCGGAGAGAACCAGGGAGAGGAGCGGGCCGACGAAGGCCAGCCAGAACTCCCGGCCCGGGGTCTCGGCCTCCTTCTCGATCTCGGAGACGCCTCCGAAGAACTGGAGCTGGATGCGGCGGACGGGCAGCTTGAAGCGCAGGGCCGCGACCGTGTGGGCCAGTTCGTGGACGAGGACGGAGGCGTAGAAGGCGACCGCGAAGAAGAGGGAGACCAGGTAGCGGGCGGCGCCGAGCTCCGGCAGCACGCGGTCGAGCTGGCCGCCGAACACCCAGGTGATCAGGGCGGCGACGAGGAACCAGCTGGGCGCGACGTACACCGGCACCCCGAACGGCCGCCCCATCAGCAGCCCGCCGCCGGGTCCGGGTTCCCGGGGACGCTTGGGCGGACGGCCCTTGGCGAGACCGGAGTGCGCGAGGGTGCGGTCGCCGGCGGGGGTTTCGGCGTGGGGGTGGTCGTCGGGGGCGGGTGGGGAGACCGGGGCAGGTGTTGTGGAGGCCGGGGCAGGTGTGGAGGTGGGGGTGGGCTGGTGGTCGCGATCGGGGCTGGTCTGCGGGTTCTGCCCCTGCTCTGCGGAGCCGTGCGTTTCTGAGCCGTGGGTTTCTGAGCCGTGGGTTTCGGTCCCCTTGGCTTCGGTGCCGTGCGTTTCGGTGCCCTTGGCTTCGGTGCCCTTGGCTTCGGTGCCGTGCTCCGCGGGCCCGTTCCCCTCGCGGCCCGTGACTTCGCGACCCGGGGCTTCGCGACCCGTGCCGTCGTCGCCCGTGGCGCCGTCCCCGGTGCTGTCGTCGGCTGGAAGATCCAACCGGCGTACGACCATGGTCGGTTCGTCGGTCGGGGTGGCCTCGTCGGGATGTGCGGGGTCGGGGGCCGGGGTCGCAGGTGCTGCGTGGTGCTCGGCCGATTCGTCGTTGCCGGGCCGCGGCTGCCCGCTACCGCCGCTCTCGTCCACGGTGTCCCCTCGTTCGAAGCGTCTCCCGCGCCTGCCGGACGGGAGGGTCTCGGGTCGATGGTATGCGTCCGTCGCGACGCGTTCGCCCCGGCACCCCCTGTGTTTCCTCCGTCGGCGCAGGGCCACGACCGTGACTGGGTCACTGTCAGTGGCGGGCCGTATGGTCTGTGGTCATGGAGACGAGCACCGAGGGCGTCATGGAGGCCACCGGCGGCGACACCGCAGAGGTGGAGCAGCCGGTCACGACCGAGCCGACGGCGGCGACAACGGCAGTGGACACCGTGGCCACCACGGCCACGACGGCCACGACGGCCATAGCCGCGTCCACGGCCGTGGCGCCGGCCTCCCTGTCCCCCTCCCGTGCCGGTGACTTCATGCAGTGCCCGCTGCTGTACCGGTTCCGGGTGATCGACCGGCTGCCCGAGAAGCCGAGCGAGGCGGCGACCAGGGGCACGCTGGTGCACGCGGTCCTGGAGCGGCTGTTCGACGCCCCGGCGGCGGAGCGGACCGCTCCCCGTGCCAAGTCGCTCATCCCGGGCCAGTGGGACCGGCTCAGGGAGACCCGGCCCGAGGTCGTCGAGCTGTTCGCCGACGATCCGGACGGCGAGCGGCTGGCGCGCTGGCTCGGCGAGGCGGAGCGGCTGGTGGAGCGCTGGTTCACGCTGGAGGACCCGACCCGGCTCGAACCCGCCGAGCGCGAACTGTTCATCGAGGCCCGACTGGACTCCGGGCTGAAGCTGCGCGGGATCATCGACCGGGTCGACGTGGCGCCCACCGGTGAGGTGCGGATCGTCGACTACAAGACGGGCAAGGCGCCCCGGCCGGAGTACGCCGAGGGTGCTCTCTTCCAGATGAAGTTCTACGCCCTGGTGGTGTGGCGCCTGAAGAACGTGATCCCACGCCGGCTCCAGCTCGTCTACCTCGGCAGCGGTGACGTCCTGACGTACGACCCGGTCCTCGCCGACCTGGAGCGCGTCGAGCGCAAGCTGCACGCCCTGTGGGAGGCGATCCGGGAGGCCACGGAATCGGGCGACTGGCGGCCCCGCCCCACCAAGCTGTGCGGCTGGTGCGACCACCAGGCCCACTGCCCGGAGTTCGGCGGCACTCCCCCGCCCTATCCGTTGCCGGTGAGGGCGCCGGAGTCCGGGGACCCGGCGCAGGGCAGAATGGGGCCGGACTAGCGAAGGAGACTTACGTGGCCATCCGCGTCCTACTGGTCGACGACCAGCCGCTGCTGCGCACCGGCTTCCGGATGATTTTGGAGGCCGAGCAGGATCTCGCGGTCGTCGGCGAGGCCGGAGACGGCCTCCAGGCTCTCGACCAGGTGCGGGCACTGCAGCCCGATGTGGTTCTGATGGACATCCGCATGCCGCGGATGGACGGTGTGGAGGCGACCCGGCAGATCACCGGGCCCGGTCGGGACGGACCGGCCAAGGTGCTCGTGCTGACCACGTTCGATCTCGACGAGTATGTGGTGGAGGCGCTGCGCGCGGGAGCCAGCGGGTTCCTGCTCAAGGACGCCCCGGCCAACGAGCTGGTCCAGGCGATCCGGGTGGTGGCCGCGGGCGAGGCGATGCTCGCGCCGAGCATCACGCGCCGGCTCCTCGACAAGTACGCCACGCATCTGCCGTCCGGCGAGGAACCGGTGCCGGACACGCTGCACACCCTCACCGAGCGCGAGGTGGAGGTGCTGAAGCTGGTGGCGCGCGGGCTGTCCAACGCGGAAATCGCCGCCGACCTCTTCGTCAGCGAGACCACCGTCAAGACGCACGTCGGTCATGTCCTGACCAAGCTGGGGCTGCGTGACCGCGTGCAGGCGGCGGTGTACGCGTACGAGAGCGGGCTGGTGCGCCCCGGCGCGCAGTAAGCAGTCGTACGACGCCGAGGGCGCCCCCCGCACACAAGCAGGGGGCGCCCTCGGCGTCGTACGACATGGCTCAGGCCTTGCTGAGCTCCCAGAACCGGAACACGGTCGAGGCGTCGAGGCAGTACTCCAGGCCGTAGACGTCCTCGCGGGTGACGGCGTACTGCTTGGCCTGCCAGACGGGCAGGATCGGGAGTTCGTCGGCGACGATGTCCTGGAGCTTGCCGTAGGCGTCGTCGGTCGCCCCGCGGTCGCTCTGGGCGGCGGTCTGCGGGATGAGCGTGCCGGTGATGGTGTTGTTGGCGTAGTTGTTGCTCAGCACGTTGCCCTTGCCGAAGAAGGGGGCCGTGAAGTTGTCGGCGTCCGGGTAGTCGGGCACCCAGCCCTTGACGTAGACGCCGTACTTGCCGTCGGCGATGTCCTGCTCGTACTGGTCGAAGGCCACGGACTGCACATCGGCGTCGAACAGGCCGCTGGCGTTGAGCTGTTCGGCGATCGCCTTCAACTCGTCGTCGGTGGCGGGACCGTAGCGAGACGGGGTCGACCAGAGGGTCAGCTTCACCTTCCCGGTGATGCCGTCCGCCTGCAGGGCGGCGGCCGCCTTGGCCTTGGAGGGGCGGGCGCCGTAGGTGTCGAAGTAGGCCGTGTTGTGGCCGGAGATGCCCGCCGGGATGATCGAGTACAGCGGGGTGGCCGTGCCCTGGTAGACGTCCTCGATGAGGGCGTCGCGGTCGAGCAGGTGGGCGATGGCCTTGCGGACGCCGAGCTGTCCGGCGACCGGGTCGTCCATGTTGAAGACCAGGTGCTGGACCTCGGCACTGCTGCCCTCGACGATCTCGACGCCGGAGCTGTCGTCGGCCTGCTCGATGTCGGCCACGTCGCTCGCGGACAGGCCTCGGTAGGCGATGTCGACCTTGTTGTCGAGCAGGGACTTCTTCAGTGCGGCCTGGTCGCCGTGGAAGAACTTCAGCGTCACGCCGGTGTTCTGCACGTCGGCGGTGCCCTTGTAGTTCTCGTTGACCGAGAAGACGGCCTCGTTCTCGCCGAAGGAGTCCAGCTTGTACGGCCCGGAGCCGACCGCTTCGCCGTCCTCGCGCAGCCCGTCGGCGTCGTACTGGGTGTGGTCGACGATGGAGCCGGCACCCGAGGCGATCTTGCTGGGGAAGGTGGCGTCGGGCGTGTTGAGGCGGAAGACCACCGTCTTCTCGTCCGGGGTCTCGACCTTCTCCAGCATGGGGAACATGATCGCGGGACCGGCGTCGTCGTTGATCTTCAGCATGCGGTCGAAGGAGAACTTGACGTCCTCGGAGGTGAGCGAGTCACCGTTGCTGAACTTGAGACCGTCCTTCAGCGTGCACTCGTAGACCTGGGTCCGCGTGTCCGTGAAGGAGCACTCCTCGGCGGCCTCCGGCTGCGGTTCCGTGGCGCCCCTGGGGAAGCTCAGCAGCGACTGGAAGACGTTGTTGAACATCAGCCAGGAGCCGGGGTCGTAGCCGGAGGCGGGGTCGGTGGCCAGGACGTCGTCGGACATCCCCATCACCACCGTGGAACCGCTGCCTCCGGAGCCGCCGGACTCCGTTCCACAGCCGGTCAACAGACCGGAGGCCAGCCCCGCCACGATGGGCAGGACCGGCCACTGGTTACGCATGTTCACGTGCAGGTGCCTTGTCGTCGATGTCGGGAACCCGGGGCCACCCTCCCGGGCCCCCGAGTGCGGGCAGTGTCAGCCGCTCACACCACGGCCGAGCTCCCACAGCTGAAGCGTCGAGGAGGAGTTGAGCGCGTACGCGGTTCCCGTGACGTCGTCGCGGGCGGCGACGTACTGCTTGCCCTGCCACAGCGGGAGGACGGGAACGTCGTCGGCGACGATGTCCTGAATGTCCGTCAGGTCGGCCGCCGCGGCCAACCGGTCCGCCTCGCGGCGGGAGTCCGGGATCAGGGTGTTTCGGATCTCGCTGTTCACATACGGCGAGCCGATGGTGTTGTCCTTGTCGAGGAACGGCGCGAGGTAGTTGTCGGCGTCCGGGAAGTCCGGGAACCAGCCCATGCCGTAGACGTCGTACGCGCCCTTCTGCTCGGCGGGACGGAAGGTCTCCCAGGGGGTGCCCTCGATACCGACGTCGAACAGGCCGCTGTCGTTGAGCTGCTTCTGCAGCACCTCGAACTCCTGCTTGGTGGCCGGGCCGTAGTGGTCGGTCGTGTAGTGCAGCGTCAGCTTCACCGGCGTAGTGACGTTGGCCTGGCTCAGCATGGCCTTGGCCTTGGTGATGCTCGGGTCGCCGTACTTGTTGAAGAACGCGTTGGAGTGGCCCGTGATGCTGGCCGGGACCATCGAGTACAGCGGCTCGGCCTGGGAGCCGTAGACCTTGGCGACGAGTTCGCTGCGGTTGATGATCTGGGCCATCGCCTGGCGGACCGCCTTGGACTTCACCGACGGAGCGTCGGTGTCGAAGCCCAGGTAGCGGATCTCCAGGCCGGCCGTCTCCACGATGTCGATGTCGCCGCCGGTGGCGTTGGTGAGCTTGTCGATCTGCTCCGGCGACATGGTGCGGGTCATCACGTTGATGTCGCCCTTTTCGAGCGCGGTGCCCATGGCATCGGCGTCCTCGAAGGAGCGCATGCTGATCTTGTCGTTGTTCACCTTCAGCGTCCCCTTGTAGTTGGGGTTCTTGGTGAACACGGCGTCGACGAGCTCGTCGTTCTTGACCTCGGCCTGCAGGGTGTACGGACCCGAGCCGTCCACGTCGAAGCCGCCGCGCAGCTTGTCCTTCTTGTAGTCGTCGGGGTCGACGATGCCGGCGACGGGGGTCGACAGCTTGAACGGGAAGGTGGCGTCCGCGGTCTTGAGGTGGAAGATGACTTCGTTGTCGCCCTGCGTCTCGACGGTGTCGATGGTGGACAGCAGGGCGAACACACCGCTGTCGGCCTTGATGGCGCGAGCACGGTCGATCGAGAACTTGACGTCCTCGGCCGTGATGGCGTCGCCGTTGGCGAACTTCAGACCGTCACGGAGCTTGCAGGCGTAGCGCTCGTTGCCGGAGTCGGTGAAACCGCAGCTCTGGGCGGCCTCCGGTACGGGGTCGCCCTCGCCCTTGGGCTGGATCATCAGGGTCTGCACGGTCTGGCGCAGGATGTTCCAGGAGCCGACGTCGTAGGCGTACGCCGGATCGAGGGGCGCGGGGGCGTCCTTCGAGACGGTGAACCGGTCCGTGGTGCCGACGACGATCGCGCCGCCGCTGTCACTCCCGCTGTCGGACCCGCCACAGGCAGCGAGCACCGGCGCGAGCAGACCGATCACGGCCGGCAGCACCAAAGTCTTGCGGTTCATGCTCGAGTTTCTCCAGAGCTGTCGAGTCCGTGTACCCGGCATGCATGGGGTGTCGCAGCGGATCACGGGGTAAGCCGATGTTCTCGCTAGGAGATTAGTCCGGACCGGCAGGACAGCTCGCAGCCACCGGAGTTGAGGCCCCATCACGCAGCGAAACCGGCTGCGGACAGACCGAAAACCCAAGGCCGGAAGGATTAGTGCAGGCTTTCATGAATCGGGACACAAGGGCACGCCTCAACCCCTCGACGGAGAGCGGCGACCACATACCCCACCCTCTGTCGACCCCTGCGCGAGTGGGGAAGGTCACATTCCCAACGGTCTGATCCCATGCCGGAATTCAGCCATCCGCCGCGGTCCAATTCCTCTCGCGGAATTCTTACCCTATCGGCGCTGCACGCTGGGTGAACGCCTAGCGCATTTCCGTCATCAGGCCGCGCAGAAATGCCAGGTCCACCTCTTCGAGCGAGGTCACGACGGTGCGCCGGGCGGCCGGGGCGATGGGCGCCACCGAGGGCACCGCCACCACATGGCAGCCCGCGGCCTCCGCCGACGCGACGCCGGTCGAGGTGTCCTCGACGACCGCGCATCTGGCCGGATCCACGCCGAGCCCGGCGGCGGCGAAGAGATACGGATCGGGGTGCGGTTTGGTACGCCCCACCTCGTCACCGGCGACCGTGAGGGCGAAGTACTGGGGCCCCAGCGAGGTGAGCACCCGGTCGATGATGCGCCGGTGCGAGGCGGAGACCAGGGCCGTGGGAATGTCGTGCGCAGCCAGCTCGGCCAGCAGCCGGGTCGCTCCCGGCATCAGCGGCAGGGCACGGTCGATCCGGTCCTCGAAGCCCTGGTTCAGCAGCACGGTGAGCTCCGCGAGGGCGATGTCGGCGCCGGTGGCCTCGATCAGGAACCCCGCGCTGCGGCTCATAGGGCCGCCGACCACGACATGGCGCCAGGAGTCGTCGAGGGCGTGGCCGAGGCCGGCGAAGATCTCGACCTCGACGTCCCACCAGAATCCCTCGGTGTCCACCAGGGTTCCGTCCATGTCGAGGAGCACGGCCTGCAAGGCAGAGCCTTCGGCCGTACGAGTGTCTGGCGCAGGGACCGTACTGGTCATCCGGGCGCACCTCCTTGAGGGACGATCAGGCCGGTTCCCACATGGGGAACCGGCCTGCGATGGACCGACCAGTGTACGACTTATCCGATCAGTGTGCTCGGTGAGACTCGTCTCAGCGTGCGTTGAAGTATTTGGCTTCGGGGTGGTGGATGACGATGGCGTCGGTGGACTGTTCGGGGTGGAGCTGGAATTCCTCGGAGAGGTGGACGCCGATGCGTTCGGGCTGCAGGAGGTCGGCGATCTTGGCGCGGTCTTCGAGGTTGGGGCAGGCGCCGTAGCCGAGCGAGAAGCGGGCGCCGCGGTATTTGAGGGCGAACATGTCTTCCATGGCGTCGGGGTCCTGGCCGGCGAAGCCGAGTTCGGAACGGACGCGGGCGTGCCAGTACTCGGCGAGGGCCTCGGCGAGCTGGACGGACAGGCCGTGCAGTTCGAGGTAGTCGCGGTAGGCGTTGGCCTCGAAGAGTTTCGCGGTCTGTTCGCCGATCTTGGAGCCGACGGTGACGACCTGCAGGCCCACCACGTCGGTCTGGCCGGATTCTTCGGGGCGGAAGAAGTCGGCCAGACACAGCCGCCGGCCGCGGCGCTGGCGGGGGAAGGTGAAGCGGGTGGTCTCGTTGCCCTGCTCGTCCAGCAGGATCAGGTCGTCGTCCTTGGACACGCAGCGGTAGTAGCCGTAGACCACGGCGGCCTCGAGGAGGTTGTCCCGCTGCAGCTGGTCCAGCAGGCCGCGCAGCCGGGGCCGGCCCTCGGTCTCGACGAGTTCGTCGTAGGTGGGTCCGTCGCCGGTGCGGGCCTGCTTCAGTCCCCACTGGCCCTTGAAGAGGGCGCCCTCGTCGAGCCAGGTGGCGTATTCCTTGAGCTGGATGCCCTTGATGACGCGGCTGCCCCAGAACGGCGGGGCGGGGACCGGGTTGTCGACGGCGACGTCGGAGCGGACGGCGCCCTCCTGGGGGCGTTCCTCGACCTCGGCCGCGGCGGTGGCGCGGACGCGGCGTTGTTTGAGTTCGGGCAGCTGGGCGCCGGGCACGCCGCGTTTGACGCCGATCAGGGCGTCCATCAGGCGCAGGCCCTCGAAGGCGTCCCGGGCGTAGCGGACTTCGCCCTGGTAGATGTCGTGCAGGTCCTGCTCGACGTAGGCGCGGGTCAGGGCGGCGCCGCCCAGGATGACCGGGAAGTCGGCGGCCAGGCCGCGCTGGTTGAGCTCCTGGAGGTTCTCCTTCATGATCACCGTGGATTTGACCAGCAGCCCGGACATGCCGATCACATCCGCCCGGTGTTCCTCGGCGGCTTCCAGGATCGCCGAGACGGGCTGCTTGATCCCCAGGTTGACCACGTTGTAGCCGTTGTTGGACAGGATGATGTCGACCAGGTTCTTGCCGATGTCGTGCACGTCGCCGCGCACCGTGGCCAGCACGATGGTGCCCTTGCCGGCCTCGTCGCCCTCGACCTTTTCCATGTGGGGTTCCAGGTAGGCGACCGCGGTCTTCATCACCTCGGCGGACTGCAGCACGAACGGCAGCTGCATCTGCCCCGACCCGAACAGCTCCCCGACCACCTTCATGCCGTCCAGCAGGGTCTCGTTGACGATGTCCAGCGCCGGACGCGTCTGCAGGGCGGCGTCCAGGTCGGCTTCGAGGCCGTTCTTCTCGCCGTCGATGATGCGCCGCTTGAGGCGTTCGTTGAGCGGCAGGGCGGCCAGCTCCTCGGCCCGGCCCGCCTTCAGGGATTTGGTGGTGGCGCCCTCGAACAGGGCCATCAGCTTCTGCAGCGGGTCGTAGCCCTCCGCGCGCCGGTCGTAGATCAGGTCGAGGGCGGTGGTGACTTCTTCGTCGGTGAAGCGGGCGATCGGCAGGATCTTGCTCGCGTGGACGATCGCCGAGTCCAGGCCGGCCTTGACGCACTCGTCCAGGAAGACGGAGTTGAGGAGCATGCGGGCGGCCGGGTTGAGGCCGAAGGAGATGTTCGACAGCCCAAGGGTGGTCTGCACCTGGGGGTGGCGGCGTTTGAGTTCGCGGATCGCCCCGATGGTGGCGATGCCGTCGCCCCGGGATTCCTCCTGGCCGGTGCAGATGGTGAAGGTCAGGGCGTCGATGAGGATGTCGGACTCGTGGATGCCCCAGTTCGTCGTCAGGTCGTCGATGAGGCGTTCGGCGATGGCGACCTTGTGCTCGACGGTGCGGGCCTGGCCCTGTTCGTCGATGGTCAGCGCGATCAGTGCCGCGCCGTGTTCCCGGGCCAGCCGGGTGACCTTGGCGAAGCGGGAGTCGGGGCCGTCGCCGTCCTCGTAGTTGACCGAGTTGATCACCGCGCGCCCGCCGAGTTTCTCCAGTCCGGCCTCCAGGACGTCGACCTCGGTGGAGTCCAGCACGATCGGCAGCGTGGAGGCGGTCGCGAACCGGCCGGCCAGTTCCTCCATGTCCGCGACCCCGTCCCGGCCGACGTAGTCGACGCACAGGTCGAGCATGTGGGCGCCCTCACGGATCTGCTCGCGGGCGATTTCCACACAGTCGTCCCAGCGGCCCTGAAGCATCGCCTCCCGGAACTTCTTCGACCCGTTCGCGTTCGTCCGCTCCCCGATCGCCATATAGGCGGTGTCCTGACGGAACGGAACCGTCTGATACAACGACGCCG
Source organism: Streptomyces sp. a15 (assembly GCF_059026085.1). Lineage (NCBI taxonomy): Bacteria > Bacillati > Actinomycetota > Actinomycetes > Kitasatosporales > Streptomycetaceae > Streptomyces > Streptomyces sp. A15. The sequence continues at coordinate 352,814 of NZ_JBWLKM010000002.1, forward strand.
CACCCGGCTCCGGACGCGGATCACGCGC
>NZ_JBWLKM010000003.1:0-312563 GCF_059026085.1 Streptomyces sp. a15
GGACGGGGTATCAACATATCTGGCGTTGACTTTTGGCACGCTGTTGAGTTCTCAAGGAACGGACGCTTCCTTTGTACTCACCCTCTCGGGCTTTCCTCCGGGCGCTTCCCTTCGGTCTTGCGTTTCCGAGTCTACCAGATCTTCCCGATCCGATTTCCTCGGTGCTTTCCAGGTTCCCGCTCTCGCGTTTCCCTTTCCGGCGATTCCGACTTTATCAGAAGTTCTGAGTCGGAATTCCCGCCCCCCGGGGACTGGTTCCGGCGCACGAAGCGGCCGGGTTCCCGTCTGGGCGGAGCCGTAAACCTACTGGAGCGGGGCGCCTCGATGCAAATCGAGGCGCCCCGCTCCTGAGTCACGCGGACGAAGGCCGACGGACCGTCAGACCTCCACCACCACAGGGAGGATCATCGGCCTGCGCCGGTAGTTGTCCGAGACCCACTTGCCCAGGGTCCGGCGGATGAGTTGCTGCATCTGGTGCGGCTCCACGACGCCGTCCTGGGCCGACCGCTCCAGCACCTCGGTGATCCTCGGGATGACATCGCTGAAGGCCGAGTCCTCGATGCCGGAGCCGCGCGCCTGGACGTGCGGTCCGCCTGTGATCTTGCCGGTCGAGGAGTCGAGGACCACGAAGACCGAGATGATGCCCTCGTCTCCGAGGATCTTGCGGTCCTTCAGCGCCGGCTCGCCCACGTCACCGACCGAGAGGCCGTCGACGTACACGTAACCCGCCTGGACCTTGCCGGAGATCTTCGCCTTGCCCCCGACCAGGTCGACGACCACGCCGTCCTCGGCGATGACGATCCGGTCGTGCGGGACGCCGGTCAGAGCGCCCAGCTCGGCGTTGGCGCGCAGGTGGCGCCATTCGCCGTGGACCGGCATCAGGTTCTTCGGGCGGCAGATGTTGTAGAAGTACAGGAGCTCGCCCGCGGACGCGTGGCCGGAGACGTGCACCTTGGCGTTGCCCTTGTGGACGACGTTCGCGCCCCAGCGTGTCAGGCCGTTGATGACGCGGTAGACCGCGTTCTCGTTGCCGGGGATCAGCGACGAGGCCAGGATGACCGTGTCGCCGGGGACGATGCGGATCTGGTGGTCACGGTTGGCCATGCGGGACAGGGCCGCCATCGGTTCGCCCTGGGAACCCGTGCAGACCAGGACCACCTCGTGGTCCGGCAGATCGTCGAGCGTCTTGACGTCCACCACCAGGCCCGGCGGGACCTTGAGGTATCCCAGGTCCCTGGCGATGCCCATGTTGCGGACCATCGAGCGGCCGACGAAGGCGACCCTGCGGCCGTACTCGTGGGCCGCGTCCAGGATCTGCTGGATGCGGTGGACGTGGCTGGCGAAGCTCGCCACGATGATCCGCTTGCGCGCGTTCCCGAAGACCGTGCGCAGGACGTTGGAGATGTCGCGCTCGGGCGGAACGAACCCCGGGACCTCGGCATTCGTCGAGTCGGAGAGAAGGAGGTCGATGCCCTCCTCGCTCAGCCGTGCGAACGCGTGGAGATCGGTGAGGCGGTTGTCCAGCGGGAGCTGGTCCATCTTGAAGTCGCCCGTGTGGACCACCATGCCGGCCGGAGTGCGGATGGCCACGGCCAGGGCGTCCGGGATGGAGTGGTTGACCGCGACGAACTCGCAGTCGAAGGGGCCGATGCGCTCTCGGTGCCCCTCCGCCACTTCCAGGGTGTACGGGCGGATGCGGTGCTCCTGGAGCTTCGCCTCGATCAGGGCGAGAGTCAGCTTGGAGCCGATCAGTGGGATGTCCGGCTTCTCGCGGAGAAGATAGGGGACACCACCGATGTGGTCCTCGTGGCCGTGCGTAAGGACGATGCCCTCGATGTCGTCGAGGCGGTCCCGTACGGACGAGAAGTCCGGAAGGATCAGGTCGATTCCGGGCTGCTCCTCCTCGGGGAAGAGCACGCCGCAGTCGACGATCAGCAGACGGCCGCCGTACTCGAAGACCGTCATGTTCCGGCCGATTTCGCCGAGGCCGCCGAGCGGGGTGACGCGCAGGCCGCTCTCGGGGAGCGGCGGGGGCGGGCCGAGTTCAGGATGCGGATGACTCAAAAGACTCTCCTCACCACACGCGCCACGTACCGGTGGGCACGTGGCGCGCATGACGTTCGTGCAGAAGCAGTTGTCGTTGTGGACACAGGCACCGGTGGCCTGCTTATTCAGTTGTGAAGTCTGATCGCGCGAAGAGATTCGCGAAGTCTGGTGCTAGAGCTGTACCCCGCCGGCGGCAAGATCGATCTTGAGCTGCTCGACCTCCTCGGGCGCGAGCTCGACCATGGGGGCGCGCAGCGGTCCGGCAGGCAGGCCCTGGAGGGCGAGCGCGGCCTTGGTGGTCATGACGCCCTGGGTGCGGAACATGCCGGTGTAGACCGGGAGCAGCTTCTGGTGGATCTCGGTGGCCTTCTGGACATCACCGGAGGCGAAGGCCTCCACGAGGGCCCGCAGGTCGGGCGTGACCACATGGCCTACGACCGATACGAAGCCGACCGCGCCCACGGAGAGCAGCGGCAGGTTCAGCATGTCGTCGCCGGAGTACCAGGCGAGGCCGGAGCGGGCGATGGCCCAGCTGGCGCGGCCGAGGTCGCCCTTGGCGTCCTTGTTGGCGACGATCCGCGGGTGCTCGGCGAGGCGGACGAGTGTCTCGGTGTTGATCGGGACGCCGCTGCGGCCGGGGATGTCGTACAGCATGACCGGCAGCTCGGCGGCGTCGGCGATGGCTGTGAAGTGCCGGTACAGGCCCTCCTGCGGGGGCTTGTTGTAGTACGGCGTGACGACCAGGAGGCCGTGCGCGCCGGTCCTCTCGGCGGCGCGGGCGAGCTCGATGCTGTGGTGGGTGTCGTTCGTGCCGACGCCGGCGACGACGTGGGCGCGGTCGCCGACGGCCTCCAGGATGGCTCGTACGAGATCCGATTTCTCCGCGTCACTGGTCGTGGGCGACTCGCCGGTGGTCCCGTTGATGATCAGGCCGTCGTTGCCTGCGTCCACCAGGTGGGTGGCGAGCCGCTGTGCGCCGTCGAGGTCGAGTGCGCCGTCCGCCGTGAAGGGCGTGACCATGGCGGTGAGGACCCGCCCGAAGGGGGTCTGCGGAGTGGAGGTCGGAGCCATGGGTAACACGCTACTCGCTGCTCAAGGCCGGGTCTGCCCTCGGGGGAGGCGACAAGTGGTGACAAATGCGGAGCCCGGCACTGCCTGCTCGGGGGTTCAAGCAGTGCCGGGTCCGTTTGATCAGGCTAGATGAACTTCTCTAAATGCCGCAATACGGACACTTCGTGAGGCTGACCCGTACATCTGTGCCCTGCGGGAGAACGAGGGTGCGTTACGGCGCCACACGGCCGTTCGCATTGAAGGCCGCGTAGGTGAGCGGCATGAGCTTGGCCCACTCGGCTTCCATCTTCTCGCCGACCATCTCGATCTCACGCTGCGGGAAGGACGGGACCTTCGCCAACTCGTGCTGGGTGCGCAGACCAAGGAAGTGCATCAGCGAGCGGGCGTTGCAGGTGGCGTACATCGAGGAGAAGAGGCCGACGGGGAGGACCGCGCGGGCGACCTCGCGGGCGACGCCGGCGGCGAGCATCTCCTGGTAGGCCTCGTACGCCTGGCGGTAGGAGTCCTCCATGGTGCGGCCGACCAGCTCCCGCTGGGCCTCGGTGCCCTCCACGAAGACGTACTTGCCGGGGCGGCCCTCCTGGACGAGCTTGCGGGACTCGCCCGGGACGTAGAAGACCGGCTGGAGCTCCCGGTAGCGGCCGCTCTCCTCGTTGTACGACCAGCCCACGCGGTGTCGCATGAACTCGCGGAAGACGAAGATCGGGGCGCTGATGAAGAAGGTCATCGAGTTGTGCTCGAAGGGGCTGCCGTGCCTGTCCCGCATGAGGTAGTTGATCAGGCCCTTGGAGCGCTCCGGGTCCTTGCCCAGCTCTTCCAGGGACTGCTCGCCGACGGTCGAGACGCGGGCGGCGAAGAGCACGTCCGCGTCGGACGCGGTGTGCTTGACGAGCTCCACGGTGACTTCGCTGCGGAAGCTGGGCTTGAGGTCGTCGGCGGGGGTGTCGGTCACGGCTCGGAGGGTCCTTCCATCACTTCTCTCGGGCGGCGCCCACTCTACGGCCCGGCACTGACATCGGGGCGTTCGGTGCCGGGAGGCGACAACTTCGGTGAACTTCTGCGAATTCGGCGAAAGACGGCACCTTTTGGGGCACCCGCTCGTCTGCGTCAGTGAGAGTCACTCGTTCGATCCCGGAAGGGAGAAGCACCCCCGATGTTCCGTCGGCGCGAACCCGTACCGTTCGCCTTCCTCGCCGAAGCCGACAAGTTCCGCAGCAATGTCACTCCCCCGCCTCGCGAGCGGGCGTCCGTGAGTCAAATAGCCGGGCGCTGGCTGCTGGGGCTCACCATCGTCGCCGCGCTCGTGGGCTCCCTGGTCGTCGGGATGCCGGCGCTGAGTCCGGATCAGTCGGCGCAGACCCAGCAGTCCCAGGCGTCCCAGGGGCACTGACTCCATCCGGCCCCCCAAGGGTGGTGAGCGGGGGTACAGGTGGATAACCTCACCGGGCACAGCCCATGGATGGATTGAGTGAGGACCCAGCCGTGCCCCTGCCCTTCCTGACGGCCGACCGCGCATTCGAGGCGATGGACGACGTCGCGCTGCCGTTCGACGACCGCGACCGCTGGCGGCGCCCCTACCGCCCCGGCCCGTGGCGCGTGGGCGCCGCCGCGATCCTGCTGTTGCTCGCCTCGTACGTGCTGTTCGCGGCCGTCATCATCGCGCTGACCGGCTCGGTGTCCGAGGCGGGTGTGGTGTTCGGCATCGCGCTGCTCGTCATCGCCGGTGCCCTGCGGCTGCTGCGCGTAGGCGTGTGGGTGAGCGCGCTCGGCCTGCGCCGGGTGGGCTTCTTCCTCACGCATACGGTGCCCTGGGACCGGGTGGCAGCCGTGCGGACGGTGCAGCAGCCGGTGCGTTGGCTCGGCCTGCCGCGCACCGTTCAGGGACAGGCGCTGCTCCTCGTACGGCACGACCGTGCCGCTGATGACGCGCAGGCCCTGCTGACCACGCACAACGCGGACTTCCTGGCGCGTGCCGAGGCCTTCGACAGGGCGTCGGACGCGGTCGAGGCGTGGGGCGAGGAGTACCGGCGGGGCTGACGTCCGGCAGCGCGGCGAAGGGGCCGGTCCGCATCTGGTGCGGGCCGGCCCCTTCGGCGTGCGGCTGGAGCGGTCAGACCTGGACCGGTTTGCCGTCGTGGAGGGCGATCGCCCTCTGCATGGCCTTGCGGGCGCGCGGGGTGTCGCGGGCGTCCTGGTAGGCGACGGCCAGGCGGAACCAGCTGCGCCAGTCGTCGGGGGCCGCCTCCGTCTCGGCCTTGCGCTTGGCGAAGACCTCGTCGGCGGAGTCGCGGTCGATGCGGCCGCCGGGGGTGCGCTTCAGCTCGTCGACGGGCAGGCCGCCCTGGGCGTCGAGTTCGGCGGCGAGCTGGTTGGCCCTGCGGACGAACTGGGTGTTCTTCCACAGGAACCACACGCCGATGACCGGCAGGATCAGCACCGCCACGCCGAAGGTGACGGTGAGGAGCGTGCCGGTCTGGATGAGCATGACGCCGCGGCTGCCGACCAGGACGAAGTAGAAGACCAGGACGGCGGCCGTTACGGCGTAGGAGAGCTTGGCTCGCATGGCGGGTGTCAGCCCAGGTCCAGGAAGTGTTCCAGGCCGAAGGTCAGGCCCGGGGTGGTCACCACGCGGCGGGCGCCGAGCAGGATGCCCGGCATGAAGCTGCTGTGGTGCAGGGAGTCGTGGCGGACGGTCAGTGTCTCGCCCTCGCCGCCCAGCAGGACCTCCTGGTGGGCGAGCAGGCCGCGCAGGCGGATGGCGTGCACGGGAACGCCGTCGACGTTGGCTCCGCGGGCGCCGTCCAGGGCCGTCGCCGTGGCGTCCGGCGCCGGGGCGGAGCCGGCCGCGCGGCGGGCGTCGGCGATGAGCTGGGCGGTGCGGGTGGCCGTGCCGGACGGGGCGTCCACCTTGTTCGGGTGGTGCAGCTCGACGACCTCGACGGACTCGAAGTAGGGCGCGGCGATCTGCGCGAACTTCATCGTCAGTACGGCCCCGATGGAGAAGTTCGGCGCGATGAGCACGCCGGTCTCCGGGGACTCGGCGAGCCAGCCCTCGAGCTGCGCGAGGCGCTCGTCGGTCCAGCCCGTCGTACCGACGACGGCGTGGATGCCGTGCCGTACGCAGTAGTCGAGGTTGTCCATCACCGAGGCCGGCGTGGTCAGTTCGACGGCGACCTGGGCACCGCTCTCGGCCAGCGTCTCCAGCTTGTCGCCCCGGCTGAGGGCGGCGACCAGCTCCATGTCCTCGGCGGCGTCGACCGCCCGTACCGCCTCGGAGCCGATCCGGCCCTTGGCACCGAGGACCGCCACGCGCAGCTTGCTCATCTTCTTGCTTCCTTAACCGGGGTTCCGGAGTCTCAGGGACGGAGTCTCGGGGTTACGGAGTCTCGGGGTTATGGATTCTCGGGGTTTCGGACTTGGTCAGGCGACGGCCTCGTGCAGTCGGGACGCCTGCTTGTCCTTCAGCGGGCCGATGACCGACAGCGAGGGCCGTCGGCCCAGGATCTCGCGGGCGACCGACCGGACGTCGTCCGGGGTGACCGAGGCTATCCGGGCCAGCATGTCGTCGACGGACATCTGCTCGCCCCAGCACAGCTCGCTCTTGCCGATACGGTTCATCAGCGCGCCGGTGTCCTCCAGGCCGAGGACGGTGGAGCCCTGGAGCTGGCCGATGGCACGGCCGATCTCGTCGTCCGAGAGGCTGTGCTCGGCGACGTGGTCGAGTTCGTCGCGGCAGATCTTCAGGACGTCGTGCACCTGGCTCGGGCGGCAGCCCGCGTACACGCCGAAGAGGCCGCAGTCGGCGAAGCCGGAGGTGTACGAGTACACGCTGTAGGCCAGGCCGCGCTTCTCGCGGACCTCCTGGAAGAGGCGGGAGGACATGCCGCCGCCGAGGGCAGTGTTGAGCACCCCCAGCGCCCAGCGGCGCTCGTCCGTGCGGGCCAGGCCCGGCATGCCCAGGACGACGTGGGCCTGCTCGGTCTTGCGGCCGATCAGCTCGACGCGGCCCGCGGTGCGCAGGGCTCGGCTGCCCTCACGGGGTGCGATGGGCTCGGCGTCGGGGTTCTTGAGGGAGCCCGCCCTCTCGAAGGCGGCGCGGACCTGTCGTACGACCTTGTTGTGGTCGATGTTGCCGGCCGCGGCGACCACGAGGTGGGTCGGGTCGTAGTGCTTCTTGTAGAAGCGGCGGATGCGGTCGGCGGTGAGGGCGTTGACCGTGTCGACCGTGCCGAGGACCGGGCGGCCGAGGGGGTTGTCGCCGAACATGGTGTGCGCGAACAGGTCGTGCACGCAGTCGCCCGGGTCGTCCTCGGTCATGGCGATCTCTTCGAGGATCGCGCCCCGCTCGACGTTGACGTCCTCTTCGAGGATGAGGGAGCCCGTGAGCATGTCGCAGACGACGTCGATGGCCAGGGGCAGGTCGGTGTCGAGCACGCGCGCGTAGTAGCACGTGTACTCCTTCGCCGTGAAGGCGTTCATCTCGCCGCCGACCGCGTCGATGGCGGAGGAGATGTCCAGGGCGCTACGGCGTGACGTGCCCTTGAAGAGGAGGTGCTCCAGGTAGTGCGTGGCGCCGTTCAGGGTCGGCGTCTCGTCGCGGGAGCCGACGTGGGCCCAGATGCCGAAGGTCGCCGAGCGGACCGAGGGCAGGGTCTCGGTGACGATGCGCAGGCCGCCGGGGAGGGTGGTCTTGCGGACGACACCGATGCCGTTGGTCCCCTTGATCAGGGTTTGGGTACGGGCGACGGCCCGCGCCTCCGAGGAGGTGCGGGCCGTCGCCGTGGAGCTGCTCGACGTCACTGGTCGGTGTCGTCCTTCTTCTCGTCGTCGTCGCCTTCGCCCTCGATCACGGGGATGAGGGAGAGCTTGCCGCGGGAGTCGATCTCAGCGATCTCGACCTGGACCTTGGAGCCCACACCGAGCACGTCCTCGACGTTCTCCACGCGCTTGCCGCCAGCGAGCTTGCGGATCTGCGAGATGTGCAGCAGACCGTCCTTGCCCGGGAGCAGCGAGACGAACGCACCGAAGGTGGTCGTCTTCACGACCGTGCCCAGGTAGCGCTCGCCGACCTCCGGCATGGTCGGGTTGGCGATCGAGTTGATCGTGGCGCGGGCGGCCTCGGCCTGCGAGCCGACCTGGGCACCGATGTAGATGGTGCCGTCGTCCTCGATCGTGATCTCGGCGCCGGTGTCCTCCTGGATCTGGTTGATCATCTTGCCCTTCGGGCCGATGACCTCGCCGATCTTGTCCACGGGGATCTTGACGGTGATGATCCGCGGGGCGTTGGGGGACATCTCGTCCGGCGTGTCGATCGCTTCCATCATCACGTCGAGGATGTGGAGGCGGGCGTCGCGGGCCTGCTTGAGGGCCGCGGCCAGGACGGAGGCCGGGATGCCGTCCAGCTTGGTGTCGAGCTGGAGGGCGGTCACGAACTCCTTGGTGCCGGCGACCTTGAAGTCCATGTCGCCGAAGGCGTCCTCCGCACCGAGGATGTCGGTGAGGGCGACGTAGTGCGTCTCGCCGTTGATCTCCTGGGAGATCAGGCCCATGGCGATACCGGCGACGGGGGCCTTCAGGGGCACACCGGCGTTCAGCAGCGACATGGTGGAGGCGCAGACCGAGCCCATGGACGTCGAGCCGTTGGAGCCGAGGGCCTCGGACACCTGACGGATCGCGTAGGGGAACTCCTCGCGCGTCGGCAGCACCGGCACGATGGCGCGCTCGGCGAGGGCGCCGTGGCCGATCTCGCGGCGCTTCGGGGAGCCGACGCGGCCGGTCTCGCCGACGGAGTACGGCGGGAAGTTGTAGTTGTGCATGTAGCGCTTGCGGGTCACCGGGGAAAGGGTGTCCAGCTGCTGCTCCATCCGGAGCATGTTCAGGGTGGTGACGCCCAGGATCTGGGTCTCGCCACGCTCGAACAGCGCCGAACCGTGCACGCGCGGGATGGCCTCGACCTCGGCGGCGAGCGTACGGATGTCCGTGAGCCCACGGCCGTCGATACGCGTCTTCTCCTTGATGACGCGCTCACGGACCAGGGACTTGGTCAGCGAGCGGTACGCGGCGGAGATCTCCTTCTCGCGGCCCTCGAAGTCCGGCAGGAGCTTCTCGGCGGCGAGTTGCTTGACGCGGTCCAGCTCGGCCTCGCGCTCCTGCTTGCCCGCGATGGTCAGCGCGGAGGTGAGCTCCGGGCGGACGGCGGCGGACAGCGCCTCCAGGACGTCGTCCTGGTGGTCGAGGAAGACCGGGAACTCGCCGGTCGGCTTGGCGGCCTTCGCGGCGAGGTCGGCCTGGGCCTTGCAGAGCACCTTGATGAAGGGCTTCGCGGCGTCCAGACCGGAGGCGACGACCTCCTCGGTCGGCGCCTCGGCGCCGCCCGCGACCAGCTGGATGGTCTTCTCGGTGGCCTCGGCCTCGACCATCATGATCGCGACGTCGCCGTCCTCCAGGACGCGACCGGCGACGACCATGTCGAAGACGGCGTCCTCGAGCTCGGTGTGCGTCGGGAACGCGACCCACTGGCCGTTGATCAGCGCGACGCGGACGCCGCCGATCGGGCCGGAGAAGGGCAGACCGGCCAGCTGCGTGGACGCGGAGGCGGCGTTGATCGCCACAACGTCGTACAGGTGGTCGGGGTTGAGCGCCATGATGGTGGCGACGACCTGGATCTCGTTGCGCAGGCCCTTCTTGAAGGACGGGCGCAGCGGGCGGTCGATCAGGCGGCAGGTGAGGATGGCGTCCTCGGAGGGACGGCCCTCACGGCGGAAGAAGCTGCCGGGAATCTTGCCGGCGGCGTACATCCGCTCCTCGACGTCCACCGTGAGGGGGAAGAAGTCGAGCTGGTCCTTGGGGTTCTTGGAGGCGGTGGTGGCCGACAGCACCATGGTGTCGTCGTCCAGGTACGCCACGGCGGAGCCGGCGGCCTGCTTGGCCAGGCGGCCCGTCTCGAAACGGATGGTGCGGGTGCCGAAGGAACCGTTGTCAATGACGGCCTCGGCGTAGTGGGTCTCGTTCTCCACTAGCGTTTTCTCCGTAACTTGTCGTCTTTCGTCCCTCACTGCCCGTGTGGCAGGGGGACGGTTGCGGAGAAGCGCTCCGTCTGGTGCGGGCCGGTCTTCGATCGAAGCCCTCGGGGCTCACTTCCCCCGGGGGCCACTACCGAGGACCGGCGGCGGTGCGGTGCGCTTCTCCTCGTTGTTCGTTGTCGTATGACGCCATACCCTCAGCGAGTACGCGTCATCACTCTGCGTCGTACGTATTGCGTTGTGCTACCACAGTACAAAGCGTCAGTGACACTCCGCACGTTCCCTACGTACAGCAAAGGGAGCGGTCCCCTAGTCACGGGAACCGCTCCCCTCACGGCGTCTTACTTGGCGCCCGCCGCACCGCGGCGGATGCCGAGGCGGTCGACCAGCGCACGGAAGCGCTGGATGTCCTTCTTGGCCAGGTACTGCAGCAGGCGGCGGCGCTGACCGACCAGGATCAGCAGACCACGGCGGGAGTGGTGGTCGTGCTTGTGGGTCTTGAGGTGCTCGGTCAGGTCCGAGATACGGCGCGAGAGCATCGCGACCTGGACCTCGGGGGAGCCGGTGTCGCCCTCCTTGGTACCGAACTCGCTGATGAGCTGCTTCTTCGTAGCGGCGTCGAGCGACACGCGTACTCCTCGTAGTCTGTGAAGGCCACCGAGTGCCCCTGGTCTAAATCTCAGGGAAGCTTCCGATACTCGGGAGGCGGGGATCCGCTGGGCGCGGCCTCCAGGGCCTGGGCTCCGGGGGCGCGTACACAAACGGCCACAGCACAGAGTACCAGCCTGGGAGGACGCCCCTGACCGGGGTCGTCTCGGGTATCAGCCACCCGGTATCAGCCACCGGTCTCGAACCCGTCGGCAAGCCAGAGGCCCTCACCTTCGTCGTCCTTGCTCACCGGCCCGGCGAGGCTCGTCGCGGCGAAGAAGATGCGGCCGTGCTCGTAGCGGACGTCCAGGTACTCGAAGGGCAGCATGCCGACGGTGCCGAAGAGCAGGAGCAGGGTCTCCTTCCCCGACCTGGGGTCGATGCTCACGGCGGCGCTGGGCGTGTGTGCGGAGGAGGACTCCCGAGCGGCGATCAGCAGGTCGCCGCTCATACGGACGGGGTACATCGGGCGGCCGATCTTGGCGTCGAACTTCCTGAGGCTCTTCCCGGTGGCCAGGTCGAAGGCGACGATCTCGTTGGCCACCTGTCCGTGGGCGCTCACGGTGCCGGTGTCCCGTGCCTGAGTGGCGACGTACAGCTGCCGCTCGTCGACCACCACCGCGTCACAGGTCTCGATCGGGCCCGTGACGTCGATGCCGTCGCCGCACTTGGTGACGTAGGTCTGGACGGGCACCGAGATGGTGGCGCGAAACTCGCCCCGGTCACTCAGGGAGATCAGATCGGTGATCACGAGGTCGCCCGCCGCGACAGCGATGACGACGGGGGACGAGGAGACCAGACGAACGTCCTGGACGCCTGGAGTCACCGTGTAGGTCCACAAGGGCTTTCCGGTCTCGGGGTTCGTCCCCTCCACCCGAAAGCGGCTGTTGTCCGCGTTGCCGCACCTGACGACCCGCACGAGGGCCTTACCCCCGGCGTAGCCGCTGTCCCCGCAGGCCGGTCCGGGCGTGTGCGACCAGAGCAGCTTCCCGGTGGTCATGGCGTACGCCGCCGAGCCGTCCTCCCAGGCCGCGATGACCTTTCCGCGCGTCATCGTGACCCTGGCGGGCATGAGTCGCTTCTGGGGCAACCGGACGTGCCACAGCCGCTTGCCCGTGTCGAGGTCGAACATCGCGATCCGGTCGCACGGGCCGCTCATGGTCCCACCGCTCGGATCGGTCCTGGTGGGCTCGCTCGAGAAGGCACGGCGGTCCGGCCGTCCACGGTGACGTGCGGGGTGGCGGCGCAGACGCTGCCGGGGAAGGCCAGTTTCCACGCCTGGCGGTTGGTCGAAATCCTGTACCCCGTGATGCTGTTGCCCAGGGTCTTCGCAAACGTCCTGGCGGTCGCCCAGGTACCCGTCGCCTCGATGTTCTGGCCGGCCTTGACGCCCTCGGCGCGGCGCGCGACCGCGCTCACCGCTTCCGGGGTCGCAGGCCGCCGCTCGATCGTCTCCCGGATGTCGTCCGGGGCTTGGCCTGCCGCGACCGGGCTCTGGCCGGAGGGGGTGGCGGTGCTGTCGTACGACAGTGCCCATATCCCCGCGAGCAGCACCGCGAGTGCGGTCGTCGTGGCACCGAGGACGAGCATCCTGCGGCGCTTCCTGCGTTTCTCGGCCGCCAGGGTGGACTCGGTGAAGACGGAGGGCGGTGGGCCGAAACTCACGGTCGGGACCTTTCTGACGAGGGCACGGAAGTGTGAGGGAGCTGTCGCCCTTCGTGACGGTCGCTCATGGGCAAACGCCTGACCAGGGGGAACGGTGGCAAGTAGGGTGACTGGACAGCTCGTTGCAGAGGGAAGGATCAGACATCGCCATGGCCGACACCAAGGACGAGGAACTCAAGGCACGCAAGGAGCGGGAGAGGGACGAGCTGTACGCCCTCGACATCTCCGGCGTCGAGTGGCACAGCGCGCCGGGCACCGAGGAGCACGAGGAGCGCGTCGAGATCGCCTACCTCCCCGAAGGCGCCGTGGCCATGCGGTCGTCGCTCGACCCCGACACCGTGCTGCGGTACACGGAGGCGGAGTGGCGGGCGTTCGTGCTGGGGGCGCGGGACGGGGAGTTCGATCTGGAGGCGGCTCCGCACAACGGGGGGCAGGACGCGTAGGCGACGTGGAGAGGGCGGCGGGGATCCGGAATCCGCCCCGCCGCCACGTGTAGGCCGCCACGTGCGGATCCGGTTACTGGTCTTTGACCGCGGTGCTCTCGATGCCGAGGACCATGTAGATCCACTTCGACTGGTCGGCGGCTGGGCCGTCAACAGCCTTGGCGCCGAAGAAGAGGCGGCCGTCTTGGACGACGATGTCGTTGTATTCCGTCATCATGAGCAGGGCGGCCTCTTCTGGCAGGTCGAAGTAGAAGTACGGGGTCTCCTTGCCGGTCTTGGGGTCAAGGCTGACGAGCGCTGAGGGCGAGATGTGGTCGTCGGTTTCGCGCAGGGCGAGGAGTCGGTCGCCGCTCATCCGGATCGGGTAGAGCAGCGAGCCGGGGCCGGAGTCGAATTTCTTCGTGGTGTTCCCGGTCGCCAGGTCGAAACCGATGATCCAGTTGGCGTTGGCCTTCTCTCCCGTCTCCTTGCTCCGCAGGAAGATCTGACCGGCGCCGACGGCGATGGTCGGGCAGTCGTCGACGACGAGGTAGTCGTTGTACGAGCACTCGCCTACGTAGGTGCCGTTCTGAAGTCGGATCGTCGCGCGATCCTTGCCCCTGTCGTCAAGGGAGAGGAGTTCGGAGATGCCGATCTTGCCGGCTTGGACGGCGAGTACCGCGGGTTCGGCTGAGGGGATCCTCAGGTCCCTGATGCCCGCGGCGGCGGAGTAGGTCCAAAGGATCTTGCCCGTGCTCGGGTCCACCTTGCGCGCCTTGTAGGCGACGCGTTCCAGCGAGTCGGGGGGAAGGCTCTCGTCGTGGTTCCAGCACTCCTGGCGGATGACCAGCGCACCCCCGCCGGCGGCGCCCATGTCCTGGCAGGGGCCGGTCGGTGTCGTGCGCCAGCGGCGCTTGCCCGTGTCCATGGTGTACGCGTCCGTGCCGCCGCCCCAGGTCACGATGACCGTGCCGTGCGTCAGGGCCACGCTCGGGGTGTCCTGGGTGTCGCTGTCGCTGGGAGCGCCCGGGTAGTCACCGGCAGCGGAGGCCGGGAAGTCGGTCTGCCAGATCTCAAGGCCGGTGTCGAGGTCGACGAAGGCCACGTGGTTGCAGAGGGCACCCTCGCTGCTGTCGGCCCGGAAGAGGACGGCCGTACGGTTCTCGACGCTCACATCGCGGGTGTAGCCGCAGATCGGGCCGTCGAGGGGGAGCTTCCACTTCTCTTCGCCCGGAGCGGCGTCCGTGCCGATGCTCACGCCGACGAGTGTCTTGTTGATGCCCTTTGCGAGGATCTTGTCCGTGGCCCAGGTGCCCGGCATCTCGTGGTGTTGGCCGGCGCTCATGTCGTTTATGGAGAAGCGGAGGGCCATCTTGCCGTTGGTGCTCGCGGGCTGCGTCTCGACCGTCTGACGGATGTCGAGGCGGTTCGGCGCGGTGGCCGCCGGCTTGTCCGACCGTGCGGGATCGGGCTCCCACAGCAGCCAGGTACCCCCGGCCAACACAATCCCCAGGACGGCGGCCACCGCGCCGAACAACGTCCTACGGCGCTTCCTGCGCTGGTGGTCCGCCGTCACGCTGGACTGGGTGTAGACGGAGGGAGGTGGGCCGAAGCTCACGCTCAGAGGTCCCTTCACTCATTGCCGGTTCGGCCGGCTCAGCTCGTCATCGACCGGGCCGTGCTGTACACGTCGAAGACGGCCAGTGCCAGCGGCACCAGGGTCAGCAGCACGAAGCCCTCGGCGATCTCCAGGAAGCGTCCCCAGAACGGGGTGAGGCCGCCGCGCGAGACGATCAGGCCGATCGCCGTGACGAGCGCGGCCATCGCGGCGATCGCCGCCACGAGCCAGACGGTCCGGATGTCGAGGTCGGTGCGGTCGCCCCTGAGGGCCTCGAGGACGATCGATTGCGGCGGGTTGAGCGCCAGCCCGAGGCCGAGCAGTACGAGGCAGGCGAGGCCGGCGCCCAGGACGGGGGCGACCTGGCCGGTGTACCGGAAGAGGTGCGCGCGCATCAGCAGGGCCACGCCGGTCGCGAGGGCGAGGAGTTGGGCCCAGACGTTCGACGAGAAGCCGAGGACGGCCGAGGCACCGACGGCGATCAGCGCGCAGCCGCCCACCAGGCCGACCAGGAGTTCGTGTCCGCGCCGGGCCTTGGCGGTGACCCGCTCGGCGTCGACCGGCTCCTGGGGGGCGGGGTCGGTGTCGTACGCGCTGCGCGGGGCGGTGTCCGGGGTGTCGAAGCCGATCGGCAGCCGGGCGAAGCGCATCGACAGACCCGGCAGGAAGGCCAGGCCCCCGACGGCGATCGGGGCGCACAGGGCGGCGATCTCGGAGGGGGTCCAGTCGGCGAGGGTCGCCGCGAACACGGCGAGCAGGCCGATGGCGGAGGCGAAGACGAAGGCGACGAACGGGCCGTCCCCACTCGGCGAGCAGAGGGTGAGCAGCACCGAGGCCAGCAGCACCGCCGCGCAGGCGAGGAGGAACTGGAGCTTGCCGATCCCCTGTCCGTCGGCGAGCGGGAGGAGCCCCGAGCCGGCCACGCCGACGTTGGGCAGGGCGCCGAGTCCCAGGGCGATGGCCGAGGCCCGGTCGTCGTAGACCCTGGCGCGTACGCAGGAGAGGACGACCAGAAGTACACCGGCGACCCCGGCGAGGATGCCGGGCAGGCTGTTCATGTCGTGGAGCGGGTCGCCGGTCCAGGCCACGAAGGCGAGCAGGACCGGCAGTACACCTCCTCCGACGAGGCCCGCGGCGCGGGTCAAGTCGCCGCTCCACAAGGTGCGTTCACTCGTCACGGCGGACGCGACCGCTTCGGAGACGTCGTCGAAGACCGCGGGGGGCAGCGACTCGGAGAAGGGGCGCAGCGTGAGGAGTTCGCCGTCGAGGATGCGCTGGGCGGCGAAGGAACGGGAGCTGTCGAGAACGGTGCCGTCCCGGCGTACCAGGTGGTAGCCGACGGGTGCGCCCTCGGCGGGGCTCTGCTGGGAGAGCCTGAGGATCTCCGGATAGATGTCGGCGACCGGGATGTCGTCGGGCAACGCCACGTCGATGCGGCTGTCGGGCGCGACGATCGTGACCCGGCAGAAGCCGAGCCCCGTGCCCGCACCGGAGGTCGCCGCACCGGCCCCTCCTCCGGTGGCTGCCGCGGAGGCCGTCATGCTCACCTGCTGATCCCCCTCAGTGATGGCTCTGCGTCTGCGGCGTGAAAGTCCTGCGCCGCTTTCCCCGCCCGTCGAGACCGACGCTGCGGCGAGGTCGCGGCTACGGTGCCGCAGGGCTGTCGCCGGGGTTCCGTACCTCGTCAGATCGCACGGAATGCCCCGATCCACCAGCCCAACTCGCGTGTGCTCACGCGAACATCCGGCACCCTACCGTCCCCTCGTCCCTGATGAAGTCAGTAGGATCACGCGGCGGCCTGCGTCCGCCTGACACGGGGCGGCGGACGGACTCTCGGGCCGGCCAAGGGAATGGGTGACAGTGAGCCACATCGTCGTGAAGCGCCCGCCTCGGGCACTGCCGTCCGAAGTGTCCACGCAGGAGATCGTCCTGCAGCCTCCGCCCGAACTGCCGCGGGGGCACCAGGAAAGCGTGCTGATGCAACTCCTGCCGACGCTCGGCATGGGTGGCTCGGTGGTCTTCTTCTTCACGAACGGGCAGCCGTTCATGAAGATCATGGGCATGATCATGATCGCCTCGACGATCGCCATGTCAATCGCGATGGTGATCCGCTTCCGCCGAGGCTCCCAGGGGGAGTTGGCGGACATGCGCCGCGACTACCTGAGCTACCTGGCGCAGACCCGGCGCACGGCCGTCGACACGGCAAGGGCGCAGCGGGACGCGCAGTACTTCCTCCACCCCTCCCCCGAGCAACTGTGGGCCCTGGTCGCCGAGGGCAGCCGGGTGTGGGAACGCCGCCCGGGCGACGAGGACTTCGCCCAGGTCCGCATCGGCCTCGGCTCGCAGTCGCTCGCCACCACTCTGGTCGCCCCCGAGACCGCCCCTGTCCAGCAACTCGAGCCGCTGACCGCGGGTGCGATGCAGCGCTTCCTCTCCGTCCACAGCACCCTGGACGACCTGCCGATGGCGGTCTCGCTGCGGGCCTTCTACCACGTCACGATCAGCGGCGACCCGCAGTCCGTACGGTCCTCCGCCCGGGCCATGGCCGGCTCGCTGGCCGCGCTGCACTCCCCCGAGGACCTGCTCATCGTGGTCGCGGCCGGCCGTGAGGCCCTCCCCCACTGGGAGTGGGCCAAGTGGCTCCCGCACGTCCAGGCTCCCGGTGCCGTGGACGGCGCGGGCAGCCGCAGGCTGATCGACAGCGACAGCCGCGAGCTGGAGAACCTGCTCGCCACCCGGCTGACCGGCCGTCCGCGCTTCCACCCGAACGCCGCGCCGCTGCCGGAGGAACCCCACATCGTCGTCGTACTCGACGGCCTCTCCCTGCCGCCGGACTCCGTCCTGGCCAACCCCGAGGGTCTGCAGGGCGTGACGGTCCTCGAGGTCGTCCCCGGCGAGCTGACCGGGGCCGGCGGCGAGCTCTCCATCGTCGTAGCACCCGAAGCGCTGCACCTGGAGTCGGGGCACGGCGTCGTCTACGAGGGGACTCCCGACGTCCTGTCCCATGAGTCCGCCGAAGCCCTCGCCCGGCAGCTCGCCCCGCTGCGGATGGCCACCGGCGGGGACGACGACGAACCGCTGCTGGCCAACCTGGACTTCACCGACCTGCTGAACCTCGGTGACGCGGCGTCCGTCGACACCAACCGCACCTGGCGGCCGCGTTCGCTGGCCGAGCGGCTGCGGGTGCCGATCGGGCTCGGCGAAGACGGCCGGCCCGTCATGCTGGACCTCAAGGAGGCCGCGCAGGAGGGCATGGGCCCGCACGGCCTGTGCGTCGGCGCCACCGGTTCCGGCAAGTCGGAGCTGCTGCGCACCCTCGTGCTGGGCCTCGCGGTGACGCACTCCTCGGAAACGCTGAACTTCGTCCTCGCGGACTTCAAGGGCGGCGCGACCTTCGCGGGCATGGCGCAGATGCCGCACGTGGCGGCCGTCATCACCAACCTCGCGGACGACCTGACCCTGGTCGACCGCATGGGCGACTCCATCCGCGGCGAGCTCAACCGCCGCCAGGAGATGCTGCGCGACGCGGGCAACTACGCCAACATCCACGACTACGAGAAGGCGCGGGCGGCGGGCGCGCCGCTGCAGCCGATTCCGTCCTTGGTGCTGGTGATCGACGAGTTCAGTGAACTCCTGACCGCCAAACCGGACTTTATCGAGATGTTCGTGCAGATCGGCCGTATCGGACGATCGCTGGGCGTGCACCTGCTGCTGGCGTCACAGCGCCTGGAGGAGGGGCGCCTGCGCGGTCTGGAGACCTACCTGTCGTACCGGATCGGTCTGCGGACGTTCTCCGCCGCGGAGTCCCGGGCCGCGATCGGCGTACCGGACGCCTACGAACTGCCGAACGTCCCCGGCTCCGGCATCCTGAAGCACGGCACGGGTGAGATGGTGCGCTTCAAGGCGGCGTACGTCTCCGGTGTGTACCGCTCCGGCCCACAGCGTTCGGCACTGAGCGGCGGCCCGCTGCCGGTGGACCGGCGGCCGGTGCTGTTCACGGCGGCCGAGGTGCCGGTGCAGTATGTGGCGGTGCCGCAGCAGCGGCCTTCGGCTGCGGACGATCCGCAGGTCGACGACGCCCTTGCGGACACCGTGCTGGACGTGGTCGTGCGCCGGTTGGAGGCGCAGGGACCGGCGGCCCACCAGGTGTGGCTGCCGCCGCTGGACAGCCCGCCGTCGATGGACTCTCTCCTGCCCGGACTCACCGCGGTGCAGGGCCGCGGGCTCACGCAACCGGGCTACGAGGGCGCCGGCCGCCTGGTCGTACCCCTCGGCCTGGTGGACAAGCCGTACGAGCAGCGCCGCGACCCGCTCTGGGCCGACTTCTCCGGCGCGGCCGGCCACATGCAGATCGTCGGCGGTCCACAGTCCGGCAAGTCGACGCTGCTGCGCTCGCTGATCTGTTCCTTCGCCCTCACCCACACGCCGCACGAGGTCCAGTTCTACGGCCTCGACTTCGGCGGTGGCGGCATGGCCGCGGTCGCCGGACTGCCGCACGTCGGTGGAGTGGCCTCGCGTCTGGATCCCGAGCGGGTGCGGCGCACGGTGGCCGAGGTGTACGGCGTGCTGACCCGCCGCGAGGAGTACTTCCGCGCCGCCGGCATCGCGTCCATCGCGGACTTCCGGGCGCGCCGTGCCCGAGGCGACATCTCGGTCACGGACCAGCCGTGGGGTGACGTCTTCCTGGTCATCGACGGCTGGGGCAACTTCCGTGCCGACTATGAGGCGATGGACCAGGTGATCCACGACATCGCGGCGCGCGGTCTCGGTTACGGCATCCACCTGATCCTGACGGCCTCGCGTTCGATGGAGGTCAGGGCCGCTCTGAAGGACCACCTGATGAACCGCCTGGAGCTGCGGCTCGGCGACACGATGGACTCCGAGCTGGACCGCAAGGTGGCCGCGAACGTGCCGGCCGGCGTGCCTGGCCGCGGACAGGCGCCAGGGAAGCTGCACTTCATGGCGGCGGTGCCGCGCATCGACGGGCTGATGTCCGACACGGACCTGGCGGACGCCACGGCGGCGCTGGCGACCGAGGTCTCCCGGCACTGGCAGGCGCCCGGCGCACCCCAAGTCCGGTTGCTGCCCCGCGAGTTCTCGGCCGCGCAGCTGCCTTCGGGGGATCGCTTTCCGCGCCGAGGTGTCGCCTTCGCCCTCGACGAGGACAACCTCGAACCGGTCTTCGTCGACTTCGAGCAGGACCCGTTCTTCCTCATCTTCGGCGAGAGCGAGTCGGGCAAGTCGAACCTGCTGCGGCTGCTGATCAAGCAGATCACGGAGCGGTACGCGGGCCACGAAGCCAAGCTGTTCGTCATCGACAACCGGCGCTCGCTGCTGGACGTGACGCCGGCGTCCCACCTCGCCGAGTACATCCCCATGTCCAACTCCATGGACCACCACATGGCCGCTCTGGCCGACCTGATGCAGCGCCGCTCCCCCACGGCCGACGTGACGGCGCAGCAGCTGCGGGACCGGAGCTGGTGGCAGGGGCCGACGGTGTACGTCGTCGTCGATGACTACGACCTCGTGTCGACGTCGAGCGGGAATCCGCTGGCGGGGTTGACGGAGCTGTTGCCGTTCGCCCGGGACGTGGGGGTGCGGTTCATCATCGCGCGGTCGACTGCGGGTGCCGGGCGGGCGGCTTACGAGGCCTTCATGCAGCGCATCAAGGAACTGGGCGCGCAGGGTGTCGTCCTGGCCGGCGACCCGGGCGAGGGTGATCTGCTGGGTGGGGTTCGGCCGCGGCCGATGCCTGCGGGGCGGGGGGTCTTTGTGTCTCGGCGGCGGGGGAAGCCGTTGGTGCAGGTGGGGTTGGTGGCCGACCTACATTGAGGCTCGTTCCGACAAAACTTGGCCGGTTTCCGGCAGCTGCGTTGACAGAATGCTTCCGTCCGGAAGGGCCAGGCATGGAACCCTCCGGACGGATTTCGACGGGAAGTGTGAACCAACGGGGAAGGGGTCCGCGCGTGGCGTGGGACGAGTGGGAACAACTGAAGGCCGATGCCGCGCAGAAGCAGTCTGCGCATATGCAGCTCAATCAGCTTCCTGCGGATCAGGGAGGGGGCGGCGCCAGCACCCAGGGAGACCTCACCGCCAGCCAGAAGGACCTCGCGGCGGTCGGCAAGGCTGCCCACGATCTCTTCGAGGACTTCGGGCAGTACAGCGGTCACGCGCGCGTCTCCTCCCAACAGGCCGCCACTGGTCTTAAGAGCGAGGGATTCGCGATCGGTGGTGCCCTCGATCACGTCGCCGAACGCTGGATCGACCAGGTGCAGAACCTGCTGGACGCCTGCGCCCACATCTCCAACCATCTCCGGTTCACCAAGAACCAGCACGCCGCCGACGACACGTACATCGCCAGCACGCTCAGCAGCATTTCCCAGCTGGACCAGGGCTTCGACGCACGGAAGGGCTCCTGAACCGATGGATCTGGACGCACTCCGCTTCGGCAGCTTCACGAAACTCGAAGACGCGATCACCGACTGGCGGCAGATGACGAAAAAGCTCGCGGACCTTAAGGACGACGCCGAGCGCAACCTCAAGGCCAAGGCCGACAAGGCCAGCTGGTCCGGCGTCAACGCCACCGTCACTCGCAACTTCATCGACAAGACCGCGCAGGAGTTCGCCGACGCGCACACGCAGGCCGACTCCGTCACCAAGATCCTCTCCGACACAAAAGGGGAGCTTGCCGACTATCAGGAGCAGCTCCAGGGCGCCATCTCACGTGGCGCCAAGAAGAACCTCACCGTGATGGACACCGGCAACGGCACATTTACCGTCACGATGAACATCCACCCCGACCGAGCCGCCAAGGGCACCGACCTTCCAGAGCACACCCAGCAGGACGTGGACAACCTCATGGAGGAGGTCAAGAAAATCCTGGCCAAGGCTACGGAGAGCGACAACAGCGCAGCCAAGGTGCTTCGACTTCTCGTGGACCAGGCCGAGTATGGCTTCTCGGACGCCAGCTATAAGAACCGGGACCAGGCGGCCGAAGCCGTGGAAGCGGCGGAGAAGGCGGCAAAGATCCTCAAGGAGGATCCCAGCGAGCTCAGCAACACCGAACTCAACGCGCTGAACACCACGCTGTCCAAATATAAGAACGACCCGCTGTTTGCCGAGAAGCTCGCCACTGACGCCGGCCCAAAGCGGACCCTTGAGTTCTACGCGGAGGTCGTCAACGACTCCCAGTTCTATGTAAACCCCCGCTCCCGCCAAGGTCTTTCCGACGAGCAAAAGGAGCGGATGAAGCTCATCGAGGGCCTGGAGAAGCAACTCGGCACGAGTCTCGCGACCGCAAGTCACTCGGACAGCGAAAAGATGCACCAATGGAAGAGCGACGTGATCGCGCTGGGAGGCACCGACGTTCGGCCGAAGGGGGAGAACCCCGTTTACGGCTTCCAGGTCATGAGCAACCTCATGCGTCACGGCTCCTACGAGACGGACTTCCTTCACGACTACGGCGACAAGCTGATTTCCTGGGAGAAAAACGACTCATCCGACGAGTATGGAGGGCTCCAGCGCAACGTCCGGCGCGAGGACGTCCTCCCGTGGGACCACTCGGGCCAGTACGAACAGCTCCACTACGGCTCCAAGAATGACGCAGGCCGAGATCCGATGACCGGGTTTATGGAAGCGCTGGGACACAATTCGGAGGCCTCGACGGATTTCTTCAACGACGGGAAGCACTTCGAGTACCTCACCGAGGATCGGGAGTGGCCCAAGGACTTCGCCGAAGATGGCGCGAAGACCGTCGCCGGGTACAACTCCCTTGGACACGCGCTGGAATCGGCGACGACCGGTGCGGCCTACGACGCCAACCCGCCTGCGTTGCACCGTGATATGGAGACCGCCAAGGTCGCCGAGAAGGTCGTGGATCTGTACGGGCGTGACGCTGAGTACAAGGACGACAAGCAGACCGCCCCCAGCGGGGCTCAGCTGATGCACGATCAGGAAGGCATCGCAGACAGCCTCGGCAAGATCGGCGCCTCTTACATCGACGACATCAACTGGGCCATGGACGGTAATGCCGACAAGTCGCTCTACGCCATGGACAGTGGGGAACGCACGTCCCTCGGAGAACGCGCACACTTCGACACCGAGGGACTCGGCGTCAGCAAGTTCATCAGCACGCTCGGACAGGATCCTGCCGCGTATGCCGAGTTGGGAACCGCCCAGCAGGTGTATACGACGTCCTTGGTCGACAAGTATCCGCCGACGATGGAAGCCGACGGTGACCTGAACTCATTCCAGTCCGAGACGGCCATCCGGCACGGAGCAGAGGTCCAGGGCATCCTGGACAGGTCTCGCGCCGAAGAGATCAAGGCTCATGGCAAAGCCCTGGACGACGCTTACAACGAGAAGATCGACGCCAGTGTGGAGCGCCAGAAGATGATCGCCGGCGCGGTCACGGGTGGATTCTTCTCCTTGGTGCCCGAACCGAGCAGCGGGCTGGCCGCGACTGTCGTACCGATTGTCAGCGACCAAACCAATGGCGTGGTTGACGGCCTTATCGAGAAGAACCTGGACGAGTACGCGGAGTCTCAGCACAGGGACAATTCCGAAAAGTACCATGCCGACGGAAATCACGTCTTCGAGAACGGCTACAAGGCGTCCTGGCAGCCCGGCCTTTCCGTTCTTGAGCGAGCCGACAAGGATGCCTCCTGGAGTCGGCCTGAATATCAGATGCTCAGCAGTTCCATACAGCGCGCTTACACCGAGGGTTACACGCGCGGAAGCCAGAATCAAGAGAACGTCGGCCAACTCCCTACCCCGCAAGGCTGAAGTCATGACATTTGTCTCCAGGAATCCCGCCCTTGCGGTATCGGGATGCTTCCTCGCCATAACACTGTGCGGATGCTCGGCGGATTCCACGCCCGATCCCGCTCCGAGCCCTTCTCACAAGGCTCAGGAGGGGGTGTCGGCTACTCGCCTCTGCGACGCGCTCCTGGGCGACGAAGGTGGATCTGCTCTGGAGGAACTCACCGGGTCCGAGCGTTTCACGGAAACGGCCGGGACTGGTGACCAACGGGTGGAGAAGCTCTCCCAGGCGGCGTCGGATCTGCGCGGCGAATCATCGTTCGCCGAACGAGGCAAGAAGATCAACCTTTGCCTCCCGAACTCTGCCGACGGGTCCAGCTACGCGAGCCTCGCCGTCGCCACCGAATGGCTCAAACTGTCGCCAGGAGACTACTCCTGGCAGAGCACCGACGATGTCACCCACTTCGACATCTCCGGCACCGGACAGAAGGACGCAGCTGAACCCTATGCGTACGCCGGGGAACAGTTCGCCGAGTTCAGCTTCCGATGCCCTGTGGGACCTGGCAGCGCCGAGAAAACCGTGCTCGCGGTGGACCTTCAGGGCTCCTTGGGGTCCTTGGACACCAATCAGGCCGATCAAGCTCCTGAACTACTGACCCACATCGCGCACGCCGCTGCAGTCAAGTTGGCCCAGCAGATGAAATGTTTCGACGACAGCAAGATTCCCAACGATCTCGGAACGCTCAAAAAGTTCCCGGCGGCGAGTTGACAGTGAGGGGGCGCTTACCAAGCTGAAGGACCCTGCCGACAAGGGCTGTTGCAAAGTCTCGTGATCGCATCGTGCGCCCTCTTCTCCTCCCGGAGGAAGCGGGCGTGGTCACGCTGGGTGTGGAGAGCGTCGGCGGTCACCATCACTCCGGTCAGGTCGTAGGGCTCCAACAGGGCGGTGAAGCAGGTGATTTCATTCGTCTTGTCCGGCACCGGCAGCTGGGTGATGGTCTGGCCGCTGCCGGTCATCGCGAACATCAGATGCGGCTGAAGTGGTGCCGTGGCGCGAGCCGCGAGCGCTCCTGCCGTCCACGGCCAGAGTGTCGGCCCCAGCCGGATCACAGCCCAGCAGGTCGGCGAGCCATCCTGGACAGGTGCACTGGACGACTCGCCGACGTCGAACTCGCCACCGCGGAATGGGTCGACTGGTTCTACATTCCAGCGCCTCCACACCGCGGTCGGAGGCATCCCACCCCACGAACACAAGATCAACTACTACGCTCAACTCCAGCCCCAACCGGCGGCTGGAGTCAACGCCGAGCCTCCACCGATCCCAGAGCGGTTCAGACTCAGGGCACATCAGTCTGTGACACTGGTCCTGACTCTCCCCCAGCTTTGGTCGAGGGGCCGATGACGAAGGTGCACCAGACCTGCTTCTCATCGAAGCCGGTGCAATGCCAGCCCCAGCGCCACGCAAGGGCTTCGACCAGGCGCAGGCCACGGCCCTGTTCGCAGAACACGTCGCCGGCATCTGGCAGTTCTGGCGCCCGATCCGGAGCGTGGTCGATCACCATCACTCGCAAGACTCGAGGGGTGAAGCGTCCTCCCGCTCCCAGAATCAGCTCAAGTCCAGCCAGTCCGCCGCCATGCCGCACGGCGTTCGCGCAAAGCTCTCCGACCGCGAGTTCCACGGAGTCTGCCAAGCCTGGGAGCTTCCAGTGCTGTTGAAGCCAAACACGGGCGCGATGCCGTGCTTCGGTCACCGGACGGTAGGGATCCAACACAGTGGCGTCCCAGCCAACTCGGGTTGGTGTGGCATCGAAGACAGTGGTGACGGGAGGAGTCGCGGCGTCCAAGTTGCACCTCTCACACGGGGTCGACAGTGACCTGAGCCACACCATAGACTTCAATTCCAACCCGTGATACCAGCTTCCCTCCAACGAGTTGAATTATCGGGTTCAGTGGACCCACGAAGGGTGACTGGGCACACTGAGCGCGAACAAGGAGAGACGCATGGCACCACGGCAGACACCCACCGTCCGTCAGCGCCGCTTCGGCGCGGAGCTGCGACGGTTGCGCGAGGCCGCCGGCCTGTCCGCCCCAAGGGCGGCCGAATTGCTCGGTACGGACCGCACGACCATCTCCAACGTGGAAGCGGGACGCTTCGGCGTCAGCGAGCAGCGGTTGCGGCGACTCGCTGGCATCTACGAATGCGATGACCCGACTCTGATCGATGCCCTGGCAGCCATGACGGGTGGCCGCAGCTCAGGCTGGTGGGACGAGTATCGCGGCAAGGTCCCGCCAGACTTCCTCGACGTGGCCGAGCTGGAACAGCACGCCACGTCACTCCGTACCTTGCAGACGGCCCACATCCCCGGCATGTTTCAGGTCGAGGACCACGCCCGCGCCCTCTTCGACCTGTTCATCCCAGCGTTGCCGCGTCTTGAGGTCGAGCTCCGCATCGCTCAACGGCTCGCCCGCCACGCAGTCATCACCAAAACGCCGCCAGTGACGTATCAAGGGCTGATCCACGAGGCCGCCCTTCACATGCGGGTGGGCGGACGGCATGTGGCGAAGGCGCAGCTTAACCGCCTACTCGAAGAGAGTGAACGCGGGCACGTGGAACTCCTGATCATCCCATTCAGCGCCGGAGGGTTCCCGATGGCCGGCGACTCAGTGCTGTACGCAGCTGCCGACAGCGCTCATCTCGACACCGTGCAGCTGGACACACCAATCGGTGCCGTCTTCTTCGACTCCCCCACACAGCTGGCCAACTTCCGCCGCCGCCTGGACGCGGTCGAACAAGTAACCTTGGATCCCAAGCGTTCGAGGGACCGAATCCTCGAAATTGCCAAGGATCTATAAAGGAAGACACTTTGTCCGAGTTGAAGTGGGTCAAGTCATCGTTCTCGGAGGCGTCCGGCAACAACTGTATCGAGATAGCCCAGAACGGATACTCGATTGTCATCCGCGATTCTAAGAACCCGCAGCTGCCTTGGGTAACTGCATGCCGAGCAGCATGGTCGCGATTCGCCAACGCAGTGGCCAGCGAGCAGCTTTTCTGATCAGACCTGAACCGCAGAGATCGGTCGAACTCAGAACCACCGGCACCGGGATGCATCGCAAGGACCGGTCACCGCACTGATCAGCGTGTACGAGCCGATCCCGCATGAGGCAGCGACGCATTCCGGCACTTCACCGACTTCTGGGTGTCCGTCGCCTGCACCGGGCAGCGATTCCCGATCCATGATCCGCGCCGCTTTCGCGGCTGCGAAGCACGCCGGAACACGGTCTTGCGGAAGTCCGGGGCGCGGGCACGACATAGGGTGGGCACCTCCCGTGCGTGCCCACCCTGTCATGTCGATCCGCTCAGCTCACTGGAAGTAGCTGGCTCCCTTGAGGTCACCGGCGCGGTAGTCGCCGCCGGCCTGGGTGACCTTCTGGCCGATGGACACGAGCGCCGAGTGGAGCGCGGCAGCGTCTTTGTCCCACTGCTGCATCTTCCCACCGAACGCGTCCGCGGCTTCACCTTCCCAGCCGGCGGCGACCTTCAACACGGCGGCCTTGAGCGCCTGGATGTCCTCTTCCAGCTTATTGGCCTGCTTGCCGAGCTCAGTGGTGATCGCGTCGAGACCGCCGTACTTCACAGCCATCTCGTCGTTGTGGACGTTAACCATGGTTCCTCATCTCTTCATTGGCTTCTTGCGGGCACGACTGCCCGCATACGCGAGGTGTGCCGCTCAGTAGCTGTTGAGAGCCGACTTCTCTCCGCCGTACTGGATATCGATGCTCTGCATGGTGGAGCGCACCGCGTCCTCATTCGTGTTCGTGAGCTTGCGGGTCTCGTTGATGTTGTCCAGGAACCACGTGAGCAGTGCGCCGATGCTCTTGACGCGCTGGTTGATCTCGACCTGCTTGTCGTTGAAGGCCCTGGCGCCGACGCCTCGCCAGTTTGCCTCCATCGTGTCCAGCGTTCCCTGGAGACGGCTGAGCTGTCCCTGGATCGACTCGTACCGCTGAACCATCTCCTTTTCGAGCCTGATTACTTCGGTATCGTTGAGCTTCTGCCCAGCCACCATAGCCAGAATTCCCTTCGTGTAATTGCTGTTAGTTGCGGGGGTGTTGAGAGAGCCGCCTACGGGTTGCGCAACACAGAAGTGTGGCGCAGGTACGGGAAGCGGTCAGGTGGTTCGCCTCTTTCGTGCCACGGCGAAGGCTCCGCCGCCGATTGCCACGACAAGGGCGGCGCCCAGGATCACGTACAACTGGGTGTTGTCGTCGGAGGAGTTCGAGGTGGAGCCTGCCGCTGAGGTTGCGCCGCCTGACGTGTCCTTCGGCGCTTGTGACGAGGCTGAGGCGGGAGCGGAGGGAGAAGAGGAGGCTCCGGTGACGCCGGTCCCGTTCTCGTAGCTAAGAGGGTCCGTGTTGGCGGGGCCCGGGTTGATACTGCTGTTTTCCAGCACCTTGCGAGGACGGACGAGGCCGTAGCCGAGATAGTTACTCGGCTGGTCCTTCGGCCAGTCACGGCTGGCTGTGTCGATCAAGGTGGCGAGCACCTGGTTGGCCGTCCAGTTGGGGTGGGCGGACCAGATGAGGGCAGCGGAGGCCGAGGCGATGGCGGTGGCGATACTTGTTCCATGTCCGTCATCGCAGTACGCGCGAAACGTGGCGTCACACCACGTGGGCACCTTTAGGCCGGGAGCCGCGAGATCGACATAATTGCCGTGCTCCGAGAAGTCTCCCACTTTCCCATCCTCGTCTGAGGCAGCTACTCCGACGACATAAGGGTAGGCGGCTGGGTAGCCTACGAAGTTCTTGGTTTCAGCGTCGTTGCCCGTGCCGGCGAACATCAACTTGCCTTTGGATTCGGCGTACTTCACCGCCTCCTCCACATCCGGGTCGATGGTGTTGCCACCGAAAGACATGTTGATGATCTGAGCGTCGCTTTCAGCGGCAGCCTTGATCGCTTCCGCAACCTCAGGCGCCTTTTTGTCCGGATTACCCTTCAGGTTCACCTGATAGGGGACGATCTTCGCTCCGGGAGCCAGTCCTTGCAAGCCTCCGCCAGCGCCTGTGCCAGCGATCAACTCCGACATGGTCGTGCCGTGGCCGTCAAAGTCATTGGTCGCACCGCGCGAAACAGCCTTGGGGACCTCGTCCGTAAGTACTTGGCCCTTCAGCGACGAAGTCGCGGGATTCACACCAGTGTCCACGACAGCAACCTTGACGCCCGTGCCCGTACTGATCTTCCACATCCCTTCCGCGTCCATCGCGTCCAAGTACCACTGCTTTGACTGGACATCGGCGGCCACCGCACTCGGAGCCAGCCCCGAAGACACGACGGCGAAAGCGCCGAGTGCCGCGCACACGGCCGACACTCGTCGTCCGGCACGTCTTGCGAAGAGCGCAGTCATTCCGCCACGTGGGCTGGTCCCTGTCATGCCTCTGTAGATCCTCGCTCGTGTTCAGTCAGTCACTGGCGGCGCATTACGCCGCTGAGGGTCGGGCTGACGTTCGCCCTCTCGGTCATCACCGTTCGGGTTCCGCCGGTTCCCCCTTGGGCCGTGCGCAGCTTCAGCACTGCCTCCGGCCGCTCCACCGCTTCTCGCTGCGGAGGCTCGCCCCTTGGGCGTACCGACAACTCCGTCAGGATTGCCCCCGGCGGGTCGGGCAGTCTGCCCCGTTCGAGCGCCGGGAGTAGAAGGGGAGTTCGGTGCCCCGATGACCCCGCGTTGTCCGATCTTGCCAGCGGGCGTACGGGGGGCGGTGTTGCCCTCGGCGCCGACGACAGTACCGCGAGGCATCCTGGAACCAGTCGACCCCGGAGTGGCACCGGTGGTGGGCCGTCCTCCGACAACACCATTGCCGCGTCCTGCCCCCATGGACCCCGTGCCACCGGCACGGCTGTTCGTAGCCCCTCCGATGGGGCGAGGCGTTCCTCCGGAGACACCACGACCCATGGGCGACGTACCTGCCGCTGTGCCCCCGCCTCGGACTCCCGACTGCCCAGGAGGAGTCGTACGTCCCATCGGGCCCGTCGCGCTGCGCCCACCAGTGGTGCCGCTGGGCGTGGCCGTACGGCCCTGTGCCGAGATCGGGGCCCTGTTGCCAGTCGCCGGGCCGAACCCTGAGGTGCGGCCGGTCGACGTGGGTGGCACGCCGACGGCAAAAGGAGGAACCGTGCCCGTCGTGGTTCCGCTCGGCCCGGTCGGGGTCGGCGGCGTCACAGCCACCGGCTTCGTGGTCTCCTGCGGCGGCAGCGTTCCAACACTGTCGATCTTCGTACCGACGTTCCGGTCCGGGGAGATGATCGAGTCGTCCACATGCTTGAGCGGTGGCGTGGTGTCAACCGACCGCGCGTGACCAGTCGCCGCACTCGACGACTCATGGCCGACCGCTACGTACTCACGGGTGGCCGCCACCTCCCCGCCGCCTTGCGACTCTCGTGGGCCTTCGATCGAGGTCCACGCCGGCTTCGGCACCCCCACATCCGGCATAGCCTCGAACGTAGGCGCCTCCTGCTTCGCCAGGTATCCCTCCGACACCTCGTAGAAGGAGGCCAGCCGGTTCATCTGGTTGATCGCCTCTTGGCGGTCCCTCTCGACCTTGACGGCCGCCGTGTACTCCTCGTTGCCGTCAACCTGCTTCGGCGTCGGGATGTCCTCCACCGGTGTGCGGACGAGCCGGGTGTCGCGAGGCGGCATGGCGCTTCGGACCGACGCGAGGCCCGTGGCCGCTGCCGTGACCTGGGTACCGGCTGCTTCGGCGAAGGTCGCGAGCTCAAGAGCATGCTTGACGAGGTTGCCGCCCCATGTGTGGAAGGCCGTGGCGGACTCGCCCTCCCACTCAACCCTCCCAATATGGTCCTTGAGCTCGTTGGCGGCCGTTTCGATGGCGTCCTTGGCGTCCCACAGAGCCTTGCCCGCGGTCTCCAGATCCTCCGGTTTCGCGGACTCGACCAAGTCGATCATGGCGTTCAGGTCGTGGCTCTCGAAGTCCGTCTTGCCGAAGACGCGGGGGAGACCACCGCCAAAGGGAAGGACCCTGCTGACGAACGCCGTCCCCTGATTGATCATGTCGATGGCGCTGAGCTGCGCTGCGGCGTCTTCCTGCTCCGCCTGGTGCGGATCCTGGTGCTTCCGCTCGTCGCTCACTAGAGGCCACCCCCTGCCTGCTTGTCGTCGGAGCGCTTCTTCGCGGGTTCGCCGTGTTTCGCTGCTTCTGCGGCGGCCCTCTCCCGCCGCGCTTCCTCTTCCTGCCGCCCGATCTCGGTCTGGATCTCCCAGAACCGTCGCCGCTGCTCCTCTTCGAGGTCGCTGAAGTTGCCGCGCGCGCCGTTGACGGCGATCTGGAGCGCCTCTATCTGGAGGCCCAGGTTCTTGGAGAGCGCGGTCAGCCGCTCGTGGACGCGCTCGTACTGCGCGTGGAGCCCCGTAGCCTCGGCGAAGCGACCTGCGCCCTTGAACGACGCTTCCGATAGGCGGTGCGCCCCCACCTTCTGCGCACTGCCCTGAGACTCCTCGAAGTTGGAGAGCGCGGTGTCCACACGCTTCTTGAACTCTCCGAGCGACTCCAGAGTGACCTTGAGAGCCTGGCGCTCCGCAGCAGGCACGATGCCTTCCTTCCCCGTTCCCCGTTGGTGAAGCTGTCGAGCGGTGCACAGGCGGTGGCCTGATCAACACACTCGATAACTACTGTAGTCATTGTGTAAATCGCGGCCAACTGAACTTTGTGTTAGGTGAGTTACGAAGTTGTCGAGACACCGTCAGGAAACCCGCCCCAAATTTCCCTGAACTGACTGAAACTTGGACAGAGCGACCCCGTTTCACCGCGCTCGTCCGAGAACCAGAGCCGTTCCGAGAGGTCGCCTGCCGCACATGGCTCAATCTTTGCGATGCCAAAACGCGCCCGGACCTCATCCACCCTGCAACGCACACCTGATCACCGGGAATGGCGCCCTCATGACCATGGCCCGCTTGTCCGCAGCGACTTGGAGTCTCTCGGCCGTGGCAGCCGGCGTGCTGCTCGTCGGCTGCTCGGGCTCGGTCAGTGTCGGAACGTCCTTGCCGAAGATGTCTTCCGACACGCTGGCCACCACCCTCGCCGAGAAGCTCGCCGCCACAACGGGCCAGCCGAAGCCAGATATCACGTGTCCCGAGGACCTCACCGGGAAGGTCGGTACCACCACCCGTTGCACGCTCACGGCAGACGACGGCAGCACCTTGGGCGTGACGGTCAAGGTGACCTCTGTCGAAGAAGACCCGATCAACTTCGACTTCGAGGCCGACGGCACGGCTTCCCCGGCTCCGAACTGACAACGGCGCTTGACGACAACTCATCGCCTGGCTCGGTCACTCACGCGTCCCCGTCTCCCGGGGCCCGTACTCCGCCCGCGGCGCACTGATCCGATCGGCGACCAACGCCAGCCAGCCACCGGGCGAGTACGGGGCCGGCGGATCGACCTCCATGCCCAACTCCGCGACGGCCAAGGCGTAGTCGGACTCGTCGAGGTCCAGCGCGAGCAGTTCGTGCAGCTCGCCGACGAGGCGGGCCGTGAGCTGCGGGTCGGTCGAGGTTCGGTAGTCGTCGACCGCCGCGTCATGGTCGTCGAACTCGTCCGACATGTCCTGCGAGAACCAGCCGCCCAGAAACTGGCCGAGTTCGGGGAAGCGGGCGTGCCACTCCCAGTGGGTGGCGGGGGTGGCCGTGGGCGGAACCGCGCCCTCCTCGATGCTGTGCTTGATGTGGTCCGCGAGGCAGTACAGCCACTGTTGGATCTCACCCTCGGGCAGGCCGACGTCAGGGATCGGGTAGAACTCGCCCAGGCGCAGCCTGAGTCGGCCGGGCGGGTTGTCGGCATACTCGCGCAGTTGCCGCTCGGCGACAGCCAGGGCCCACGGGCGGCTGTGCCAGGTCTGCCGCAGGTACGCGGTCAGGGCCGCGCTGGGCTTGTCCGCGGTGTCGTCCGCCGGCTGACCGGCGTAGGCACGCATCACCTGGTCCAGCTCGCCGTAGCGGCGGTCGTGTTCGAGAGGGCTCAGGGGCACGGTCGGCCAACTGCCTTCACAAGTAGACGGGGAAACTGGCGTGCACGGCGAACCCGTGCGCGGCGGACGGCTCGCGGCGCAGCACGACCCGGGCGGCCCGTGCGTCGACGGAGCCGCGGCCCGCCAGCATCATCGCCTGGAGGAGCACCCGCCCGACGGGCTCCTCGCGGGACGGCCACGCCGCCTCGATGGTCAGCCGCTGCCGGGTCGACTGCGCCAGCCAACGGTGGACGACCTGTTCGTTGACGGTGACCACGCGCTGGGTCGCCCACTGGGCGGTCGCGCGGTCGGGGTAGGTGGCGGTACGGGTGCGCAAGGGGCTTCTCCCTCGTGGGCAGTACGGAGGATCGGGCAGCGCGGCGGATCGCATCACATCAGCGGAATGACCAGACCATCCCGACTTCCGTCTCCGACACGAGTACCAAGCCGAAGTCGAAGGTGCGCACGGAAAAGGGGAACCAACGAGAAACCCGCTGGTAATAGTCGCGGGTATCGCTGCCGTGCCCGGTGTTCGCATAGAAGTGCGAGCCTTCAGGGAAACGCGACAGCATGACTCGGGCCTTCGCTTCAAGAGCCTCCCTGCGCTCCTCGAAGTCCGGTTCCTTTGTGACATCGATCCAGGGCGTGGAAAGGGCCACGAGGAACCGTACGGCCTGAGAACGCGAGATCTCATGCAGATAGCGCTTCCATGCGTCCGCCGTCGCGACGGCCTCCGGAGGCATGACGAAGGGGTAGGACGGTTCGTCGAGCCTTTCGAGTTCGCCCTCCCACATGTCCACCGTGCGCCAGCCGCGGGTGTCGCGGATGTCACCGCGCATCAGGGTGGACAGGTCGAGCACCCAGTTCTCGTGCTCCCTGCTCGTCGCCTTGGCAATGGTCGCCCGACGCTCGTACATGTCGATCGCTTCGGACCACGAACGCTCGTCGAGTCCGGCCATCGCTGTCTCCTCACTCATCATTGGGGCATGGACGTCAGGACCACGAACGGCGGGTCCAGGTTCGGTTCGTACTTGAGCACGGTCAGAACACCGTGAGCGTCCTGTGGTGGCGTCGCCCGATCGTTCACCACCGGCGCCGTACGCCCCGTCACCGCCGGAGTCCCCAGAGGTCCCGAGGGCACCGCACCCACGGAGAATTCCTGCTTTTCACCTGGCACCGGAGGCGGCGGACCTTGAATCCACTTGTCGATTTCTGCCGTATTGGTCCGGACATTGTGCTGAGTGTAATACTGCGCCGAATCCAGATCGGTGAAGGAGGAAGCCGCGGGAATATCGACCTTGCCCGCCCCGGTCGCCTCGTCCCGCAACCGCTGAGTCAGCTGCGCATCCGTCAGCCCGACATGCCTGTCAATGCTGTGCCCACCGTACAGTTCCTCCTCGGTGGCCAGATCGATGGAGTATTTGTAGGGGATCTGGCTCTCCGTACGCTGCCAGATGTGTTCCTTCTTGAAGTCGTTCAGGGAGCGCGCACCGTACGCCTCGGCGCGCGCCGCCTCCGCGCGGAACGTGGGCACACTGAGCAGTGCCTCGTCCAGCTCGATCTCCAGCGTCTTCAACTTGGTGGCGGCGTCGCTGAAGGCCTGGTGGTACTTCTCGACGGCCGCGTCGGCGGCCGCCTTGTCCATGTGTGAGCGGAACGTCAGCACGATCTCGCCGAACGCCATGGTCGCCGCGAGCCGGGTCAACTCGAAGAGGTCAAGGCCCGTGGTCAGGTCCTTGACCGTCGCCTTCGCGGCCTCCTGGCCGAGCCGGGTGGTCGTCTCCGCGGTCTTGATGCGCACCTCGGCCAGATGGTCGAGGGTCTCCTGCACGGTGGTCGCGGTCTGGCGGAGGATCTCGATGATGGGCCGCTGCTTCGCGGGCACGACGCTGCGGTTGGTCTTCCAACTGCGGCCCATGGAGGCCCGGTTGCCCTGCGCGTCGTAGGTCCTGCCCCATTCGGTGGTGCCCCAGATGGTCTGGCAGAACGCCTTCATCGCGCCCTGCCACTCGTCGTTGCCCTTGTTGTTGGTGATGAACTTGATGGCGCCGTTGAAGTTGTCCGACGCCGCCTTCGCGTCCTTCTCGGCCGCGCGCCAGGCCGTGGCCATGCCCTTGAGCTCCTCGTCCCTGGCTCCCGGGGTGATCTCGTGCATTTTGCCGAGGTTGAGGCCGTGCTCGATCGCGGGCCGGATGACGTCGGCGAGGAAGTCGGGCACCTCGCCCAGGATTCCGGAGATGTCCCAGGAGTCCGCGTCCTCGCCGGTGCCAGACCACTTGATGTCGTTGACCGGGCCGTACTTGGGCGTGTTCTCGATGACGGCAGGCGGCGGTTTCTCGACGGGCGGCGGGCCGTACATCCTGCGGGCCTGCCAGTCGGCCTGGGTGTACTTGTTGGCCGTGTCCGTCAGGCCGACGGCGACACCACCCACGCTGACCACGCTCTTCGCCCAGAGCTCCAGGAACTTCTCGTTCACCGACTTGTACGCCGCCGCGAAGGCATCCGCGCCCCAGCCGGTTCCCGCCGACTGGCTGTACTCGTTGAGCACGTCGGCGAGAGCCCTGGCGCCCTTGTCGTAGTCGAACTGCCCGTCACGCACCACGAGCGCGGTGTAATGCACGTGCTGCGGCTGTACGTCGAATCCGCCGCCGCTCGTCTTGGGCGAACGGGTTCGGGTGTCCGACCGCTCCTGTGCGCGTTCCTCGTCCGTGGGCCGCCGCTCGGCCATCAGGCACCGCCCCAGCCTCGCAGCACCGCGAGGTGCGCGGCCGCGTAGTTCGTGTGGCCCGTGGTCACGTACTCGTGCAGCCACTTCTGGGCCGCTTGCAGGTCCTGGGCGGAGCGGTCCCACTCGTCGAGTTTGTCGACGAAGACGTCGCGGGTCTCGCCCTGCCACGACAGCACGACGGGCACGACCCGGTCGTAGAGGTCATCCAGCCTGCCATTGAGCTGCTTGAGGATGTCCTCCAGGTCGGCGGCCAGCTCGGTGAGGGTGTCGAAGGAAACGCATATGTCCTCGTCGGGTGCGGAGCCTGTCGACATGATCCCCCTGTGTTCGTATCGGCAACTGCGGTTCTGAAAGGGCTACAAGTCGTCGAGGCTGCTGCGCGGCGCCGACGCCGGTGCCTCGGTGTTCGGCGTCGACAGTCTGTCCACCTCGCTCCCGACGTCCACCTGGATCTGCCGCATCTGCGCCAGCACGTCGAGGTCGTCCCGGGAGAAGCCGTCGCGGCTCAGCCGCACCGCCTCCTCCAGCAGCCTCATCACCTCACGGATGCGTACGGCGTCCTCAGCGGCCGCTCGGTGGAAGTCGCGGTACACGAAGGCCGCCGGCCCGCGCCATCCCGCCTCGATGCGGTCGACGACCGCGTCCATGCGTTTGACCTGCTTGTCCAAGTGGTCCTGCATGTCGTCCAGGTCGCCGGCGAGCTTGGTCAAGTCGTGGGACGAGACCCGGAGGTTCTTGCCGCCCCCCTGCGCCGAACCTGCTCCGTTCACACCCATACCCGTACCTCTGCCCCCGTCGCTTCGGCATCACGAGTCACTTGTTGTTCCGACTGCTGTTCCGGCAATCGTACGGATGTCGGAACCGGCGCACCCCAACTGCACTCCACGGACGCGGAGATGCCCCTGTCGCCTACTGCCGCCTACTCCGCCCCCACAACCCGTCGCCCCCGCCTCCGCGCATCCCGGATCGCCACAGCCGTACCGCCGAGTCCGGCCACGAGTACCACCGCGCCCACAGAGACGTACGTGGCGAGGCGGGCGTTCCGTTCCGCAGCCGTTTCGCCGATCTGGAACTTGGCCGGTGTGGGGGCTTCCGGTTTGCTGAGGCCCTCTTGGGGGTTGGGGGACTCCAGCGGTTCGTTGTCCTCCGTGAGGGCGCGTACGGGGTCCACAACACCCCAGCCGACCAGGCGGTCGTGGCCCGCGATGGTGCGTTCCGCGGTCTGTTCGATCTGGGCGACGATCTGCTGGGCCGTCCACGTCGGGTGCTTGGCCTTGATCAGGGCCGCGACACCCGCGACGTACGGCGCGGAGAAGCTCGTACCGCTGTCGGAACAGTGGCCGCCCTTGGGGACGGTGGAGATCATGTCGACGCCGGGGGCGGCCACGCCGACGAACTCGCCGGACTGGGAGAAGGAGGCGCGTTCGTTGTTGCGGTCCGAGGAGGCGACCGCGAGGACGCCCTTGTAGGACGCGGGGTAGGTCTCCTTGACGTTGCCGCCGAGGCCGTCGTTACCGGCCGAGGCCACCACGACGATCTTCTGGGACAGGGCCTCGTTGATCGCCAACTCCAGGTCGGAGGACGGCTTCACCGCGTTGGACGTGTCCTGGGAGATGTTGATGACGCCTGCCCCGGCCGTGATGGCGTAACGGATCGCGTCGGCCAGGGTCTCGGTGGTGCCGTGGCCCTCTGCGTCGTTCTGCTGGATGGGGATGATCGTCGCCTCGGGGGCCAGGCCCACGAAGCCGGTGCCCTCGACGGGGCGGGCCGCGATGATGCCGGCGACCTTGGTGCCGTGGCCGACGGTGTCCGTGGTGCCGTTCTCCTTGCCTCGCTCGAGCGGGTTGCCGTCGTCGTCCTTGAGGTTCTTCGGCAGGAGGTTACGGCCGCTCTTCACGTCCACCGCGTCGGTGAGCTGAGGGTTCGTGACGTCCACGCCGGTGTCGATCACCGCTACCCGTACTCCCTTGCCCCTGGACTGGCTCCACAGTTCGTCCAGGAGGACGCGCTGCAGGGACCAAGGGCGGCCCGGGTACTTGCCGTTGGGGAAGGCGCACTGGTCCGAGTACGGGAGGTCGGCCGCCGCCGCGGGGGGCGCGAAGAGGACGGGGGCAGTCGTGAGCAGGGTCGCGGCCGCCGCGGTCGTCAAGCGGCGGACGGAGGGCAGGTGTCGCATGTCCGCACCCCTCAGGAGCCCTGCGGCTGGCGTGCCGCCGTCGTCGACAGGCGTGGGCCCGTGGGCAGGAACTCCGACCAGGCTGCGGGGACCGGCGCGGGGTCCACGTCCTTGTAGCCGAGCCGGGTCTGGGCCTGCTCGGCCTCCTGCTGGGCCTGCTCGCGCTCCTTGGCCGTCGTGCCGATGCCGGCGTCGTCCGTGCCGCTGTCGGCGTTGGACTGGAGTACGTAGCGCAGGCCCGTGTCGGTGACGAGGAAGACGGGGCCGGCCTTGGTCTCCTTGCCCTGGAACTGGCGGTAGAGCTGACCGGAGCCGGGCGTGACGTAGGCGCTGGAGGAGCCGGTGGGGAGCTTGGCCGGGAAGTCGGTGCCCGCCCAGGTGCTCAGGGTGGTGGCGCCGGAGTCGCCGTTCACGCCGCGCAGGACGTTGCAGACGGTGCTGCGACTGCCTGCCACGCCGGAGGCGTCGTTGACGGGCTGGGGGTCCTCGGTGGGCCAGACCTCCTCGGTGCCGAACGCCTTGCCCGGGACGATCGCACCGGGGCTCATCTCCTTGGCGTCACCGGCCTGGCCGAGGGTGGCCAGGTCCTCGCTGAACAGCAGGAGTTGGGCGACGAAGGCGGAGATGGGGGCGACCCGGCCGGGCAGCACCACGTAGTACTGGTCGCTGTTGAGGTCGGACGCCTTCAGCACCATGCCGACCCTGTTGGTCGTCTCGTCCAGCTGACCGGGGGCACCGGCCGCGGTACCCGGCTGGTCGGGAATCTCCGGGAAGGAGATCGCGTCACCGGTGTGCAGAGTGGCGAGCCACTCCTTGGACACCTTCTGGGGCTCCCGGCCGGAACCGACGACGGCACGCAGCAGCAGTTCGTCGGTCTTGTCGATGGGGTACGCCCGTCCGCCCGCGTCGACGACGTAACGGTTGCCGTTCGGGTCCGCGACGTAGAGGAGTTGACCGCCCGCGAGCTTCTCTCCCTTGCCCTCGGTCGCCTTCATGTCACGGGAGGCGAGGACCAGGGCCGCCTTCTGGATGGACTCACCGCCCGCGCTGGGGCGTTCGCAGACCACCCAGCGCTTGTCGCTGCCCGCCTCGGACGCCGAGGGCAGGCGGTCCGGTGCGTACGGGATGCCGATGGTCACGCCGTGCGGGATCTTGCCGTTGTCGAGGACGGACTCGGCGACGGTCACGACCTCGCCCTTGCCCTCGTTGAGGAGCAGCTTGGCGGACGCCATGTTGAGGACCGGATGCAGCTGGACCTGGGTGCCGGTCTTCAGCACGACATAACGCGTGGTCGAGTCGCTGGCGATGATCACCTTGGCGTTGGGGGTGTTCCAGCCCTTGGGTGCGGTGGGTTTGAACATCCCCCACGCCCCAAAGACCGCGATGACGATCACGCCCACGATGATGCCGGGAAGTATCGACCGCAGCGGGCGGGGCGCCCCCTCCTCCGAACCGTCGGGCGACGACTGCAGGAAGGCCGCCAGCATGCGGCGCTTCGCGAAGGTGTAGGCATTGAGCTGATCGCGCCTGGATGCCATCTGTGCCTGTCTCTCCCCGTGTTCACATGGTCCGCGCTCGCCGGGGTGACGTGGTCCCCCGCCTCCGATGTCAGAGCGGCCCCCTACTATGCCTGGTATCCGCGGGTACTTGTGGAGCGGGTAGGGTGCTCGGGCCTTCAAATGCCTTGTGCAGTGCTGAAATACCAGTGAGTTGTGAGCAGAACGGGGGGATGGAGTGATGGCTTCCGGAACACGCGCCCGGTCCCGCGGCCGATCGCGGTCACGGGGCTCGTCGGCGCCCGGACAGACACCGGCAACACCCCGGCAGACGCCGGTGCAGCGGCCGGCCTCGCCGGGCACACTCCACCTCAGGGTGCGTTCGGGTCAGGCCGGGGCATTCCGGTTGCAACGCGTCGTCCTGCTGGAGATCGCGCTCGCCGTCCTGCTCGTCGGGTGGGTGATCGGCACCGTCGCCCTGGTGGCCGCGGCCGTCGTCGCCGTCTGCCTCGTGCTGCTCGCCTTCCTGCGTCGCCGCGGCCGCTCCCTGCCCGAATGGCTGGCCATGGCAAGAGCGTTGCGCGCGCG
Organism: Streptomyces sp. a15; assembly: GCF_059026085.1. Lineage (NCBI taxonomy): Bacteria > Bacillati > Actinomycetota > Actinomycetes > Kitasatosporales > Streptomycetaceae > Streptomyces > Streptomyces sp. A15. The sequence goes on from NZ_JBWLKM010000003.1 coordinate 39,255, forward strand.
GCAGCGCCGGGCCGCGAGTACGCCGATACCGGAGGGCACGGAGCCGGGGCTCGCGCCGGCCGTGGAGTGCGACCCGACCCTGCGCACGAGCACGTACGCCGGCCGTGACCGCCGCTCCGTCGGCGTCATCGGCGACGGCACCTTCGTCACCGCCGTCCTCCAGGTGGAGGCCGACGCCACCGCCCTGCGCGCGGAGCGGAACCGGCAGCCGCTGCCGATCTCGCTGGTGTACGACGCCCTGGACGTCGACGACATCAGGCTGGAGTCGGCTCAGGTCGTCCTGCACACCCAGCCCGCGCCCGCGCTCCATCTGCCCCAGCAGTCGGTGGCCGTCGCCAACTACGCGCCGCTGCAGGAGCAGACGGGTGCGCCGGCCGTGCGGATCACGTGGATCGCGTTGAAGCTCGACCCGGAGCTGTGCCCGGAGGCGGTGGAGGCGCGCGGTGGCGGTCTCGTCGGCGCGCAGAAGTGTGTCGTACGCGCGGCCGATCACCTCGCGAGCCGGCTGACCGGGGCGGGATTCCGCGCCACCCTCCTCGACGAGGAGGAGCTGACCTCCGCCATCGCCACCTCGGCCTGTGCCAACCCGCTGGTGACCGCGGAGGCCGGACGGACGGACACGCGGGAGCGGCGGACCGAGGAGTCCAGCCGGAGCTGGCGCTGCGACAACCGCAGGCACACCACGTACTGGATCCGCCGGTGGCCGTCGCTCGGCGGTGAAAGAGCGCCCTCGCTGCCGCAGTTGGTCGCCCTGGTCACAGCAGTTCCGGCACTCGCCACCACCTTCAGTCTCACGCTCACGCGCGGGGAGCGGCAGGAGGTCTCCGTGTGCGGGCACCTGCGGGTGACCGGGCGCAGTGACGACGAACTCGTCGCCGCCAGACGGGCGGTGCAGGGCGCGGCCCGGCACACCGGCACCGGGCTCGCCCGCCTCGACCGGGAACAGGTCCCCGGCATGCTCGCCACAATGCCCCTCGGAGGTGTCCGGTGACGGCGATGACCACGCGCGCGGGACAGACGGCCACCGGTCGCGGGGAACCCCGGCCCACCGCCCCGCAGCGGGCACGCGATCTGCTGCGCAGCGGCTTCGGATTGATCGGCCCGCGCCATCCGCGGCACTCCCTGCCCGTGGAACAGCTGGACGCGCTCACGCTGCCCATAGGCGACGACGGCGTGGTCATCGGCGTGGACGCGGACGGCCGGCCCGCGGTGCTGGGGCTCAACCGGCCGACGCCGTACGACGTCGTCCTCATCGGTGGTCTGTGGACCGCGCAGGTCATCGCGCTCCGGGCGGCGGCGACGGGCGCGCGGGTCGCCGTGGAGACGGGGCGGCCGCAGGCCTGGATGCAGATGGTGCACGCGATGGGCGGCGGGCAGAACGGTCTGGCGGTGTACGACGTCGGGCGGGTGCCCCCGCAGGGCACCTCGGCCGGTACGCCGGTGCTGGTGGTGCGGGACTGCGGCATGCGCCCGCCGCGCGGTCGGGTCGTGTCCGGGCCCTGGCAGGCGGTGCTGACGCTGCTGCCGTATCTCAGCCCGGTGGCCCCGCGGCTGCTCAGACAGGCCCGGCTCGTCGGCGTGCAGCGCATCTCGCCGGACGAGGCCACGGAACTGGGCCGTACGATGGCGTTGCCCCGGGCGGAGATGGACGCGCTGCCCGGTCTCTCCGACGGGCTCACGCTCTGGTGCACGGATCGCGACCGGCAGTACGTGTTGACGCAGCCCACCGACGCCGAGATCGGATTGTTGGGTATGCCTCGAAGGATGGACTGAATCAGTCGTCACCTGACGCGAATTGACCATTCGAGGGCAAATGTTCCGCTTTGCCGCGCACCGTCGTATCCGCTTTCGGGCGGTTTGTTCGCCGGAATTGGCGTTGTGCGCGGCACTTCAGGGACGGTTGTGATGCCGGAGGCAGGCCCGGAGGGATGGATGGGCCTGCCGAGGTGGGGCGCATGGTGATTAGGCTGGTACCGGGCGCGACGCCAGAACCCCGTTGACCGGGCGTCGGCGCCCCAGGGGGAGCCGGTGGATCGGACGACCTCGAACGACCAAGGCCGACAAGTAATGGTCGCCCCGGCACGGCATGAGGGTGCTCGACCACACCAGGAGGAATTGTGAGCAGCGATCGGGACGGGATCCGCGGGGGCTGGGCCACACCCGACGATGACCAGCCCGACGCCGAGTCCGCCATCGAGATGACGGGCGAGTTCACCATCGACTACGCGCCGCCCGCCTGGTACACGCAGAACTCGGGCGACACGGCGTCTGGACAGGGCGCGGCGGCCGGCGGGGCCTCTGGTACACCTACGCCCGCGGCCGTTCCGCCGCCGCCGGACAACGCGTTCTCGCCGCCGGACAGCTCGTTCTCGCCGCCGCCTCCGGCCACGCCGGCGGCTGAACCGATGGCCCCGCCGTCGCCTCCCGCGAGCGGCGGCTTCGAGCTGCAGCAGCCGCAGGGGCAGCCGGAGGGACCGGCTCAAGGGCAGGCGCAGGGGGGCCATGCGCAGGGGGGCCATGCGCAGTGGGCTCCGGCCCCGCCCGAGGCGCCCGTCGCACCGCCTGCTCCGCCGGCACCGCCGGTCGCCTCCGCCCCGCCGGTCTCCCCGGCACCGCCTGTCGCTCCTGCCCCGGCGGACCCCTCTCCCTCCCCCTTCCCGGCTTTCGGCGAGGAGGAGGCCGGGAACGGCGATCTGGAGAGCGGCGCCACCATGCGGTTCTCCGCCGCCTCCCTGAAGCAGGAGATCGCGGAACTGGCCGCCGCTGCCGAAGCGCAGGCAGCAGGCGGGTCCGGATCGGGAACCCCGCAGCAGCCGGCCGAGGAGAACGAGGGCCAGCCCGCGGGCGACGGTTCCGCCGAGCAGGCTTCGACCGGCGCTTCGGCACAGTCCGGCGACAGCGACGACGACGGTGAGGGCGACGGTGAGGGCGATACCGACCGTACGGCCGCCGATTCGGCCGGTGCCGAGACGGACGACCGGGCCGGCGACGCCGAGGACTCCGCAGAGGTCACTGAGGCTCCCGCCCCCGTGTCCGACGACGCCACTCCCACGAACGGCGAGACGGAGACCGAGGCCGAGGCCGAGGCTGCAGAGGACACCTCCTCGCCGAACGCCGGTGCCGACGCACCGCAACCCGACGCCGCCCCCCAGGGCGCCCCCTCCGCTTGGACTCCCCCGCCGGCCCCGCAGAGCGGCGTGCCGCCGCTGCCGCCGTCGTACCAGCCCGCCGCCCCCACGGCCGCGCCGCAGTGGCCCGCGCAGCCGCAGCCGGACCCCGCCGCGCCCGCACAGCCCGCACACCCACAGCAGCCGCCCTTCCAGCCGCAGGCGCCGCAGCCCGCGCCGACCGCCTGGAACCCGCAGGCCGGGCCGACGCCGCCGAACCCGGAAACCCAGCAGGCCCCGTCGCAGCCCGGCTACGGCTTCCCGCACCCCGGCGCCCCGGCCCCCCAACAGCCGCCTGCCGCCGCCCAGGGCGGATACTTCCCCCAGCCGCCGGCGCCGGCGCCCAACGCGCAGGGTGGTTACGGCTTCCCCCAGCCCCCCGCGCCCAACGCCCAGGGCGGGTACGGCTTCCCGCAGCCCGGCACCCCCGGCGCCCCGGCAGAGGCGCAGGCACAGACCCCGGCCCCGAACGCCCAGCCCGGCGGTTACGGCTTCCCCCAGCCGCCCGCCCAGCAGGGCCACCCCGGCCACCCGGCCAACCCCGCGCAAGCCCACCCGGGCGCCCCGCAGCAGCCCGACGGCCGACCCCCGCAAGCCGGCCCTCAGGCCCAGCCGTACCCCCAGCAGGGCCAGCAGGGCCAGCCCGGTCAGCAGCCCCCACAGCCCCAGCAACCCCAGCAACCCCACCCGGCCGTAGACCCGCGCACCGGTGCCGCCTGGCCCCAGGCCGTTCAGCACGACCAGCGGCAGCAGGCCAACCCCGGTGCCGCGCCCCTCGGTTACACCGCGGCCGTGGAACTGTCCTCCGACCGCCTGCTCAACAGCAAGAAGCAGAAGGCGAAGAGCAGCCGCCCGGCGGCCGGCTCCAAGTTCAAGCTCGGCGGGAAGAAGGAAGAGGCCGAGCGGCAGCGGAAGTTGGAGCTGATCCGCACGCCGGTGCTGTCCTGCTACCGGATCGCCGTCATCAGCCTCAAGGGCGGCGTCGGCAAGACCACCACGACCACCGCGCTCGGCTCCACGCTCGCCACCGAGCGGCAGGACAAGATCCTCGCGATCGACGCCAACCCGGACGCCGGCACGCTCGGCCGCCGGGTCCGCCGCGAGACCGGGGCCACGATCCGCGACCTCGTCCAGGCGATCCCGTACCTCAACTCGTACATGGACATCCGGCGGTTCACCTCCCAGGCCGCGTCCGGCCTGGAGATCATCGCCAATGACGTCGACCCGGCCGTGTCGACCACGTTCAACGACGAGGACTACCGGCGCGCGATCGACGTGCTCGGCAACCAGTACCCGATCATCCTCACCGACTCCGGCACCGGTCTGCTCTACAGCGCCATGCGTGGTGTGCTCGACCTCGCCGACCAGCTCATCATCATCTCCACGCCGTCCGTGGACGGTGCGAGCAGCGCCAGCACGACCCTGGACTGGCTGTCCGCGCACGGCTACGCCGACCTCGTCTCGCGGTCCCTCACGGTCATCTCCGGGGTCCGTGAGACCGGCAAGATGATCAAGGTCGAGGACATCGTCAGCCACTTCGAGACGCGCTGCCGCGGAGTCGTCGTCGTCCCCTTCGACGAACACCTCTCGGCTGGCGCCGAGGTCGACCTCGACATGATGCGGCCGAAGGTGCGGGAGGCGTACTTCAACCTCGCGGCGATGGTCGCCGAGGACTTCGTACGGCACCAGCAGCTGCACGGCCTATGGACCGCCAACGGCAACCCGCCCCCGGTGGCGGCCCCACCGATGCCGGGCCAGGCCGCCGCCCAGCCGTACGCCCAACCGGGACAGCCGGGTCAGCCGGGTCAGCCTGGGCAACCGGGCCCGTATCCGCAGCAGCAGCCCCACCCCGGCCAGCAGCCGGGTCAGCCGTACCCGCAGGGCCAGCCCTACGCCCAGCCGGGACAGCCGGGCCAGCCGGGACAACCGCCCGCCGCGCCCGGTCAGCCGTACCCCCAGCACGGGCAGCCCTATCCCCAGCAGGGCTACGGCTATCCCCAGCCGGGACAGCAAGGCCAACCGGGACAGCAAGGCCAGCCGGGTGGACAGACCCCGCCCCCGCAACCGCCGCCCCCACAGCAGTAGCAGTAGGCCACACGAAAGGGCGGCCGGTGCCTGAGAGGCACCGGCCGCCCTTCGGCGTCACACAGCAGGGCAAGCCCTGGCAAGACCTACTCGGCGGCCTCCGCCGCCCCCACCAGCTCCCGGCACCGCTTCACGTCCCGAGCAATCTGCTCCAGCAGCGCGTCCAGCGTGTCGAACTTCGCCTGGCCGCGGACGAAGGCCAGGAAGTCGACGGCGACGTGCAGGCCGTACAGGTCGAGGTCCACGCGGTCGATGGCGTACGCCTCCACCGTGCGCTCGGTGCCGTCGAACTGCGGGTTCGTGCCGACGGAGATCGCGGCGGGCATCGCCTCGCCGTTCACGTGCAGCCAGCCGGCGTAGACGCCGTCGGCCGGGATGGCGGTGTGGGGGAGGGTCTCGACGTTCGCCGTCGGGAAGCCCATCTCGCGGCCGCGCTGGGCGCCGCGGACGACCACGCCCTCCACGCGGTGCGGGCGGCCCAGGATCTCGGCGGCGCCTTCGACGTCCCCGCCGGCGACCAGGCGCCGGGTCAGGGTCGAGGAGAACGGCTCGCCGCCGCCCGCCGTGCCGGACACGTACAGGTCTACGACCTCGACCTCGAAGTCGTAGACCTTGCCCTGCTCGGCGAGGAACTCCACGTTCCCCGCGGCCTTGTGGCCGAAGCGGAAGTTGGGGCCCTCGACGACGGCCCTGGCGTGCAGCTTGTCGACGAGGACCTTGACGACGAAGTCGGCCGGAGACAGCTTCGAGAACTCCGTAGTGAACGGGAGGATCAGGACCGCGTCCACGCCCAGCTCGGCCATCAGTTCGGCGCGGCGGTGGTGCGGGGAGAGCAGCGGCGGGTGGCTGCCGGGGCGGACGACCTCGCTGGGGTGCGGATCGAAGGTGACGACGACGGCCGGGACGCCCAGCTCACCGGCGCGTTCCACGGCATGCCGGATGATCAGCTGGTGCCCGCGGTGGACCCCGTCGTAGGAACCGATGGTGACGACGCTGCGCCCCCAGTCCTCGGGGATGTCCTCCAAGCCACGCCAGCGCTGCACTGTGACTGCTCCTCGTCGCAAACTCGTCGAACCGGTGTCCGTGCTTGTCTCATACGCAGGTCTAAGGGTGCCATGCCGGGGTGCCGGGGCCTGCATCGGCATGGGGGCTGTGACCCGGCGCACGTGCGACCCGTCAGGCGGGTACCCGTACGCCCGCCAGGTTCTCGATCATCCGGCGGGCACTCGGTCCCACCACGGCCGCCCATTCCTGAGGGGTCTCCGCAAGCCAGCCTGCCACCAGCGCGGCGAAGCCGGGCACGTGCCGCCCGAGGTCGACGAGGCCGCGGTCGAAGCGGGTCGCCCCTTCCGGGGTGCGGACGAGGAGGAGGCCGGTGCGGTGGACCAGGCCGCGGGCGACGAGGGAGTCGTCTTCGCCCAGTGAGGCTGCCGCGTGCAGTACGGCCATCAGGACGGACGGGTCCTGTTCGCGGCCCAGGAGGAGTTCGAGGAGCTCCTGGCGCAGGGGGCGGGAGGCGGGTGTCCCGGGGGCGGCGAGTACGGCCGCGAGGGCCGCCCGCACCTGCTCGGTGCCGCCGTCCAGCAGGCCGCCGACCAGGGGGAGCAGAACTGTCCGGGCGGTGGGGCCGTGCTCCAGCCGCCGGTCCACGTACGCCGCCACGTCCGCGGCCGTCTCCGGGCGCCGCTCCACCGCCTCCCGTACGAGGGCCGCGACCCGGCGGGCCAGGGCGGGCGTGGTGACGTCGGCGAGCGTGCGCAGCGCCGCCCCGGCGTCCGGGCGGCGCAGGCGGGCCCGGAAGGCGTCCAGGACCTGGTCCGGGTGGGTCGCCAGGGCGGGTACCAGGGCGTCGGGCGGCAGTTGCGGATCGCCGGCCGCGAAGTGCCCGAGGGCCTGCGGGAGATGGCGGTCCCGGGTGTGCGGATCCCGGACGAGCAGGGCGAGCGCGCCGCCGTGCAGGGTGCAGTCGGCGGGGCGGGCGAGCAGGGCGAGGGCGGCGTAGCGCAGCAGTTCGCGGTCGGCCTCGGTGCGTACGTGCGGGGCGGCGCGCAGTCCGTACGCCACAGCGGCGACCCGCCGCGCGGGCCGCTCGTCGTGCGCCCACCGGTCCACGGCCCGGCACACGGCCGACGGCTCGTCCTCGGCCAGTACGGCGAGCAGCTCGTCGGCCCTGGCGTGGGCGCTGTCGACGAGGACCTCCGTCAGGTCGTCCAGGGCCCGGTGCCGGTGGGTGTGCAGCAGCGCCTGCGCGGCCTTCGCCACGGTCGCGTGCGGGGCGGCGGGCAACGGTCGCTCGTCGTCGAACCAGCGGGTCAGGTGCGGTTGTACGGCGGTGGGGTCGGCGGTGAGTAGCCGGGCCGCGGCGTCCAGGAACCGCGGGCCGTCGGTCTCGTGCGGCGGGCCGTCGGCGAGGACGAGCCGGCGCAGCAGGTCGAAGCGGGTGTCGGGCGGGAGCGGCAGGGACGTCCAGAAGTCCGGCCCGAACGCGGTGGGCACGGGGCGTGCCTGCTGCCGCCAGGCCACCAGCCGGTCGGTGAGATGGCGGAGGAGGGGGGTGTACGGCGTCGCGTCGGGCACGCGGAGGAGGACCTCGGCGGGGAGGCGGGCGGCCCACCAGGAGTGCGGGTCGTCCTCCAGGGCGTGCACCAACTCCTCCAGACGGGCGGCGAGTTCGCGAGTGCCGTGCTGGCGGGCCAGGAGCAGCAGGGCCTGGACGACGGGGCCGATGCGGTGGTGCGGCACGGGGAGGGGGTGCTCGCCGTGCGGGTGGGTGCGGCGGCGGTGGACCAGGGCGCGCAGCGCCTCGTCCAGGTCGAGGTGCATGCCCTGGATCCAGTCGGCGAGCTCCTCGTGGGCGAAGCGGTAACCGCCGGCGGCGGGGACGAGGAGGCCTTCGGTGAGTACGGCGGAGGCCCAGCCGGTGCCGCCGCCGAGCCGCGCGGGCGCCTGCCCCCACGGGAACACCGCCTCGAACGACTTCCGGTCCAGCTCGCCCTGCCCGGGGCCCAGGCTGCGGCGGGCGGCCTCGTGGACCTGGCCGGAGACCTTGGCGGCGAGGCGGCGTACGGCGGTGCCGCGGAGGCCGCTCTCCGCGGCCAGGCGGACCGCGATGCGCAGGCACATCAGGTCGAGATGGGCCGAGAAGACGTCGTGGCGGTCCAGGGGGGTGTCGGGGGCGTCGGGGTGGGCGGCGCGGATCTCCGAGAGGAGGCGGAGGGTGAGGGGGTGACGGGCGTCGGGGTCCTGGAGGACGCTCTCGGGGATGCGGTACCACGCGCGGGCTTGGCGGGCCTCGTCCTCGCGCAGGTCGCCGAGGTGGACGCACGGGGGGAGCCGTGGGGGAGTTTCGCCCTCTGGAAAATGCGGACCGGCATCGGCGGCCAAGGCCGGTCGATGCAGCATCTCCTCGGGGAACCCCGCCCCTGCCTCCTCCCAGTACTCCCCCCGACATGCCACCATCAGCCGCGCCCCCGTCTCCCGCAGCCACGTCGCCGTCCCGTCGGTCCACTCGGCGAGGCGGTGGGCCAGAACGGGCGGCATCTCCTCGGGGCCGTCCAGGAGGAGCAGGAGGGGGCGGCCGGCCGTGCGGGCGAGGCGGGCGAGGCGTTCGGGGCTGGTGTCCCCGAGGTCGTCGGGCGCGAGGGCGTGCGAGCGCTCCCGCCCCCGGCCTCGCTCGGCACGTGCGGCGCCCTCTTCTCCCCCGCCACGGCCTCGCTCGGCGCTGCCGGTGCCGTCCTCGGTCGCTTGGGCGCGGACACCCGCCGGCCGGTCGGACGCCGCGACGATCCGCACCGCCCGAGCCAGCGCCCGCCGCGCCGCGTCCGCCACCGAGCCGTCGTCGTCCCTCAGATCGGCACCACGCAGCCACAACGTGGGTGCGGGTTCCGCGCCGCGATGACGCCGCGCGGCAAGAGCCGCGAGCTCGGTCGTACGGCCGCTGCCGGGCGCCCCGACAAGCCCGAGGACGGCGGCTTCCCCCGCGACGAACGCGGCGAACTCCCCCACCACGGCACCCCGTTCAACCGGCGCAGGCACCCCCGCTCCACCGGCACCCACACCGCACTCACCCGCACCAGCCCCGACCACACCAGGTTCGCGCGCCCAAGCGCCGGCCCCGCCGACCGCCACACCCGGCTGACCCGCCGCCGCACCAGCCCCACCCACACCATGTGCGCGCGCCCAAGCGCCGGCCCCGCCAGCCGCCACACCCGGCTGACCCGCCGCCGCACCAGCCCCACCCACACCATGTGCGCGCGCCCAAGCGCCGGCCCCGCCGACCGCCACACCCGGCTGGCCCGCTCCCGCACCAGCCCCGAACACACCCGACTGACCCGCCGCCGCGCCACTCCTGCCCGAACCCGGCTCTCGCGCCCCCGTCCCCGGCTCGCCCGCTCCCGCACCAGCCCCGCCCACGCCGGAACCCGCCCCACCCCAGCCCTCTTCAGGCCAAGCCGCCCCCGCCTGCGACCCACCGGCACCAGCACGCAGCCTCCCGGAGCCTTCGCCCGCCCCACCTGCGCACGTCCCCGCCCCGCCCGCGCTCACCCCCACCCCACCCGGGCCCGGACTCGACCAACCAGAACCCGCGGTCATCCCACCGAGGCCCTCGCCCACCCCCCTGTCACCAGGCCGCCCCATATACCCCGCCAACACCCCCACCGGCCCGTCCTGCCCCACCGAGGTCGCCGTGAGCTCCAGCACCCCGGCCAGGTTGAGGTCGGCGCCGTACGCAGGGACCGTCGCCGCGTTCACGGCAAGCAGGTCCGCGAGAGGGCCGCTCGGTGCCGGGCGGAGTGGTACCGCGAAACCCACATCCCGGTGGCCGCTCCGCAGCGCCGTGCCGAGGACGCCGACCACGGCGCCGGTCGCGGCGTCGAGGACCGGTCCCCCGGCGGCCCCGCCGCCCAGTCGCAGGGCGTCGCGGCCGGCCGTGCCGATCGCCAGCTCGAGGGCGTCGCCCAGGAGATGGAAGCGGTCCGTCGCGGTGTACGTCACGGGAGTCGCACCCAGGACCCGGGCCTCGCGCCAGCAGCCGGCTGGGACCCTCACGTACGTACCCGTCGCGATCCGGTCCCGCACGGTGACGGGCAGCGGGTCCACGCCGAGGCTGCCTTCGGTGCGGACGAGGGCCAGGTCCAGGTCGGGAAGAGGGGTCACCGCGTCGGCGGTCACGACGCAGCTGCGGTCCCCGGCGCCGTACAGGACCAGCCGGAGCAAGCCGTCGACGGTCTCGTGGCTGGTGACGACCGTGCCGTGGTGGTCGGCCAGGAAGCCGGTGCCGCAGGGGCGGCCGGCGAGGTCGTGGATGCGGATGAGTGAGATGAATGAGTCGTCCCGGGCGGGGCCGTCCTCCGGCTCCCCGGCACCCCTGCCCTGTCGGCCGCCGCCCGCATGCCGCGAGCGTTCCGTGCCGCGGGCGTCCCCGGTCCGCGGGCCCCGTCCCGCCATGGTCGAACCTCCCCGCCGTACACACGCGCCTGTCTGCCGTACGCACGCACGTGCCTGATTCGACGGTAGGCGCGAGATGATCAGCCGGACAGATCGCGCGACGAACGCGCCCCCTTCCGCTCCCCCACTTCACTCCGAGCGCCTGCCCGGTCGGGTGAATGGACGAGGGCGCCTGGATACACCCTAGGGGTGGGGGAACCGAGGGGGACCGTGGAGCGGCGGCAGTGACGACCCCGTGATCGCCGCTCCACGGGCGGATGCAGCGCCATGTGCCAGTCGTCGGGCTCAGCCGAAGATGGCGAGGCTCTTCGCCTTGCCCTTGTGCTCCTCGACGAGCGCGAGGAAGCGGCCCTCGGGGTCGTAGACGGCCACGGCGCCGGCGCCGGTGTAGGCGCCGGGCATGTCGAGCCGTACCCCGTTGGTGAGCAGCCGGGCCCGCTTCTCGTCCACGTCCCAGCGCGGGAACGCGGCCGAGGCGGCCTCGGCGATCGGCATCACCGTCAGCTCCTGCTGGAGCTGGTCGAGGGTGCGGGCCGAGTCCAGCTTGTACGGTCCGACGCGCGTCCGGCGCAGCGCCGTGAGGTGGCCGCCGACGCCCAGGTCGGCGCCCAGGTCGCGGGCCAGCGCCCGGATATACGTGCCGGACGAGCAGACCACCGACACCACCAGGTCCAGGACCGGGGTGCCGTCCTCGGCGACGGCGTCCCGGACGTCGTACACCGCGAAGGACGAGACGGTGACGGGCCGGGCGGGGATCTCGAACTCCTCGCCCTCCCGCGCCCGCTTGTAGGACCGCACGCCCTTGATCTTGATGGCGCTTACCTTGGACGGCACCTGCATGATGTCGCCGCTCAGCTTGGCGATCCCGGCTTCGACGGCGTCGCGGGTGACCTTCGAGGCGTCGACCGACCCCGTGATCTCGCCCTCGGCGTCGTCGGTCAGGGTCGTCTGCCCGAGGCGGATGGTCCCCAGGTACTCCTTCTCGGTGAGCGCGAGGTGCCCGAGGAGCTTGGTCGCCTTCTCCACGCCGAGGACGAGGACTCCCGTCGCCATCGGATCGAGGGTGCCGGCGTGGCCGACACGGCGGGTCCGGGCGATGCCGCGCATCTTGGCGACGACATCGTGCGAAGTGAAGCCCGACGGCTTGTCGACGATGACAAGGCCGTCGGGCGTCCGGTTCTGCTGGGTCATTCGGCGGCGTCGTCCTCGTCCTCGCCCGGCTTCTTGTACGGGTCCGGCTCACCGGCGAAGGCCGCGCCGGCCGAGACCTCGCGCACCTTCGCGTCCGAGGCCCGTGCCTTGTCGAGCAGGTCCTCGATGGTCTTGGCGGTGTCCGGCAGGGCGTCGGCCACGAAGGTCAGCGTCGGCGTGAACTTCACGCCCGCGGCCTGGCCGACCGCGGAACGGAGCACGCCCTTGGCGCTCTCCAGTCCGGCGGCCGCTTCCGCCCGCTCCTCGTCGTCCCCGTACACCGTGTAGAAGACGGTCGCCTCCCGCAGGTCACCCGTGACCCGGGTGTCCGTGATGGTGACCTTCGAGCCGAGCCGCGGGTCCTTGATCCCACGCTGCAGCTTCTGGGCCACCACCTCTCGGATGAGGTCCGCCAGCCTCTTGGCCCGCGCGTTGTCGGCCACTGGTCGTCTCCCGTTCTTCCTGTTCCACGTTCAGAAAATCTAGTCGTCGTCGCCGTGGAAGCGCCGTCTCACCGACAGCAGTTCCACCTCGGGGCGCCCGGCGACCAGGCGCTCGCACCGGTCCAGTACGTCGGTCACGTGCCCCGCGTCGCCAGACACCAGCGCGAGGCCGATGACGGCCCTGCGGTGAAGGTCCATATGGTCCACCTCGGCCGCGCTCACCGCGTACTTCCGCTGCAGCTCGGCGACGATCGGGCGGACGACGGAGCGCTTCTCCTTCAGCGAATGTACGTCGCCGAGGAGGAGGTCGAAGGACAGCGTCCCCACATACATGTGTGTAGCCGGTTCACCCGCCGGCACGGGATCGATGGCCCCGCCATCCAGTGGGCAGGGACATCAGGAACGGTACAACGAACGGGCGGGCCGCTCGACGGGATTGTTTCGCCCCCGCCGCCCCGGCCCACCCCGCTCTCGCCCCAGCCGGCCCTGCCCACCCCGCTCCTCGAACGCCGGAGGGGCTGGACATGGCCGAAGCCGGCCGACGGGACGCAAGTCCCGCCGGCCGGCGAAGGAACCGTCGGCTGTTACGCCCGCGGCTTCTCGCGCATCTCGTACGTCGCGATGACGTCGTCGACCTTGATGTCGTTGAAGTTTCCGAGGTTGATACCACCCTCGAAGCCTTCGCGGATCTCGGTGACGTCGTCCTTGAAGCGACGCAGACCGGAGATGGTGAGGCTTTCCGCGACCACCTTGCCGTCGCGGATGAGGCGCGCCTTGGTGTTGCGCTTGACCTCGCCCGACCGGACCAGGACACCGGCGATGTTGCCCAGCTTGGACGACTTGAAGACCTCGCGGATCTCCGCCGTACCGAGCTCGACCTCTTCGTACTCCGGCTTCAGCATGCCCTTCAGGGCCGCCTCGATCTCCTCGATCGCCTGGTAGATGACCGAGTAGTAACGGACGTCCACGCCTTCGCGTTCGGCCATCTGCGCGGCACGCCCTGCGGCGCGCACGTTGAAGCCGATCACGATGGCGTCCGAGCCCATCGCCAGGTCGATGTCCGACTCCGTGACCGCACCGACACCACGGTGCAGGACGCGGATGTCGACCTCTTCGCCGACGTCGAGCTGGAGCAGCGAGGACTCGAGAGCCTCCACCGAACCGGACGCGTCGCCCTTGATGATGAGGTTGAGTTCCTGCACCAGACCGGCCTTGAGGGCCTCGTCCAGGTTCTCCAGGGAGAACCGGACACCCCGGCGGGCGAAGTTGGCGTTCCGCTCACGAGCGGCGCGCTTCTCGGCGATCTGGCGGGCCGTACGGTCCTCGTCGACGACGAGGAAGTTGTCGCCGGCACCCGGGACGTTGGTGAGACCGAGGACGAGGACCGGAGTCGACGGACCCGCCTCTTCCAGGTTCTCGCCCGTGTCGTCGAGCATCGCGCGGACACGGCCGTACGCGTCGCCGACCACCATGGTGTCGCCGACCCGCAGGGTGCCTCGCTGGACCAGGACGGTCGCGACGGCACCGCGGCCGCGGTCGAGACGGGACTCGATCGCAATACCCTGCGCGTCCTGCTCCGGGTTGGCCCGCAGGTCGAGCGAGGCGTCCGCGGTGAGGACCACGGCCTCCAGAAGAGCCTCGATGTTGAGGCCCTGCTTGGCGGAGATGTCGACGAACATGGTGTCGCCGCCGTACTCCTCGGCCACGAGGCCGTATTCGGTCAGCTGACCGCGCACCTTGGTCGGGTCGGCACCCTCGACGTCGATCTTGTTGACCGCGACCACGATCGGCACGTCGGCCGCCTTGGCGTGGTTCAGCGCCTCGATCGTCTGGGGCATCACACCGTCGTTGGCCGCCACCACGAGGATCGCGATGTCGGTCGACTTGGCACCACGGGCACGCATGGCGGTGAACGCCTCGTGACCCGGGGTGTCGATGAAGGTGATCTTGCGCTCTTCGTCGTTGACCTGAGTCGTGACCTGGTACGCACCGATGTGCTGCGTGATACCGCCGGCCTCGCCCGCGACGACGTTCGTCTTGCGGATGGTGTCGAGGAGGCGGGTCTTGCCGTGGTCGACGTGACCCATGACGGTCACGACCGGCGGACGCGCGACGAGGAACTCCTCGCCACCCTCGTCCTCGCCGAACTCGATGTCGAAGGACTCGAGCAGCTCGCGGTCCTCCTCCTCGGGGCTGACGATCTCGAGGACGAAGTTCATCTCGTCCGCGAGGAGCTTCAGCGTCTCGTCGGAGACGGACTGCGTGGCAGTGACCATCTCACCGAGGTTCATCATCACGCCGACGAGTGACGCCGGGTTGGCGCCGATCTTCTCGGCGAAGTCGGTGAGGGAGGCACCGCGCGACAGGCGGACGGACTGTCCGTTGCCGCGAGGCAGCATCACGCCGCCGACCGACGGGGCCTGCATGGCCTCGTACTCCTGGCGCCTCTGCCGCTTCGACTTGCGACCGCGACGCGCGGGACCACCGGGACGACCGAAGGCGCCCTGCGTGCCACCACGACCGCCCGGACCACCGGGACGACCACCGAAGCCGGGACGACCGCCGCCGCCACCGCCGGGACCACCGGGACGACCGGCGAAACCGCCGCCACCGCCACCGGGACCACCGGGACGACCGGCGAAACCGCCGCCACCGCCACCGGGACCGGCCGGACGACCGGCGAAGCCGCCGCCACCCGGACGACCGCCGCCGGCGCCACCGGGACGACCGCCGCCACCGCCACCGGGACCGCGGCCACCAGGGCCACCGCCGCCGGGACGCGGGCCGGCAGCAGGACGCTGCGGCATCATGCCGGGGTTCGGACGGTTACCACCAGGACCGCCGCCGGGACGCGGACCGCCGCCCTGCGGACGGGGCATACCGCCCGGGCTGGGACGCGCGCCGCCCGGAGACTGCGGACGGGGACCGCCCGAAGCGCCCTGGGGACGGGGACCGCCCTGACCCTGGCCCTGCGGACGCGGGGCGCCGCCGGGAGCGCCACCGGGGCCACCAGGGCCGCCGTGGCCCCCGGCCGGTCGAGGCGCGCCGCCCGGACGGGGCGCCTGCGGGCGCGCCATGCCGGTGGAGCCACCAGAGGTGAACGGGTTGTTGCCCGGACGGGGACCGGCCGGACGAGCACCGGGACGGGCCGACTGGCCGCCCTGACGCGGAGCGGCGGGACGGTCACCACGGTCGGGACGGTCACCGCGACCCTGGCCGCCCTGGCCGGGACCGGCCGGACGGGAGCCCGGACGCGGGGCCTGGCCGGCCGGACGCGGGGCGCCCGGACGGGGGCCGGAGCCGGTGCCGGTGCCAGAGCCGGAGGGGGCGCTGGTGCCCGAGGAGGCAGCCGGTGCGGCGGGAGCCGCCGGCGGTGCCGTGAACTCGGGCGTGGTCGGAGCCGGAGACGCCGGGGCGGGCCGCGGCGCGGGCTTCGGGCCCGGAGTGGGACGGGAGCCGGGAGCGGCCGGCGCGGCGGGAGCCGCGGGCTGCTCGGCGGCGGCCGGCTTGGGAGCCGGCGGGCGCGGGGCTGCCGGACGGGCGGCCTGCGCGGGAGAGGGGGCTGCCGGCCTGGCCGGAGCAGCCTTGCGTGCGGAGGCGGGCTTGCCGCCTCCGTTGCCCTGCTGGAGGGCGTCTGTCAGCTTGCGTACGACGGGCGCCTCGATCGTCGAGGAAGCCGAACGGACAAATTCACCGAGTTCTTGGAGCTTGGCCATGACGACCTTGCTCTCAACCCCGAACTCCTTGGCGAGTTCGTATACCCGGACCTTAGCCACTTCGCTCCTTTTAGGTCCGGGATGTGTCCGGACCGTCGCTACTTCATGGGCGTACTCATCGCGTGCTCATCGAGTGCTCATCGCAATCTCGACCTACTTCCAACTCGCGGGGTACCAGGGCCGCACGGGGGTTCCGTACGACGCTTCTTACGGTGTTGCCTGCTCGACGTAGAGACGCAACGCCTTGGTGTCGAGCGGTCCCGGGGCGCGCAGCGCCCGTGGGATAGCCCGACGGCGTACCGCCAGGTCGAAACAGACCAGGGCGGGGTGCACATACGCACCCCGGCCGGGCAGCGTACCGCGATCATCGGGGACGCATTCACCCTCGATGGCCACGATCCGCAGCAAGTCCTTCTTGGCCGCTCGCTCCCGGCACCCCACACAGGTGCGTTCAGGGCATGCGCGGGCTCGCGTCCGGCCAGACACTCTTAAGTCTACCTCCCCGCACCGACCTCACCCCTTCGGGGCAAGAATCGAACAGTTGCCGCGCATGAAACTGTCGTGATCTCAGCCACCTGCGGCTTGGATCTATTCCCCGGGCTGCTCGGTGTCCGGACGGATGTCGATCCGCCAGCCGGTCAGACGGGCCGCGAGGCGGGCGTTCTGCCCTTCCTTGCCGATCGCCAGGGACAGCTGGTAGTCGGGCACCGTCACACGCGCGGAGCGGGCCGCCATGTCCACGACCTCCACCTTGGAGACGCGGGCCGGGGAGAGCGCGTTCGCCACCATCTCGGCCGGGTCGTCCGACCAGTCGACGATGTCGATCTTCTCACCATTCAGCTCGCCCATGACATTGCGCACCCGGCCGCCCATGGGGCCGATGCAGGCACCCTTGGCGTTCAGACCCGAACGGGTGGACCGAACGGCGATCTTCGTGCGGTGGCCGGCCTCGCGGGCGATGGCGGAGATCTCGACGGACCCGTCGGCGATCTCCGGCACCTCGAGCGCGAAGAGTTTCTTCACCAGATTGGGATGTGTGCGGGACAGGGTCACGGACGGACCGCGGACCCCCTTCGCCACCCGGACGACGTACGACCGAAGGCGCATCCCGTGCTGATACGTCTCCCCCGGGACCTGCTCCTGCACCGGCAGGATGGCCTCCAGCTTGCCGATGTCCACGAGCACGTTCTTCGGGTCGCGGCCCTGCTGGACCACGCCGGTGACGATGTCGCCCTCCCGGCCCGCGTACTCGCCGAGCGTCGCGTCGTCCTCGGCGTCGCGCAGCCGCTGCAGGATGACCTGCTTGGCGGTGGTCGCGGCGATACGGCCGAAGCCGGACGGGGTGTCGTCGAACTCGCGGGGCTCCTGGCCCTCCTCGAGGTCCTCGGGGTCCTCCTTCGCCCACACCGTCACGTGGCCACTCTCCCGGTTGAGCTCCACGCGCGCGTGGCGGCGGCTTCCGTCGGTGCGGTGGTAGGCGATGAGGAGGGCCGACTCGATCGCCTCGACCAGCAGCTCGAAGGAGATCTCCTTCTCCCGCACCAAGCCCCGCAGGGCACTCATGTCGATGTCCATGGCTACGCCTCCTCCTCTTCCTTCATGTCGTCCTTGTCCTTGCGGTTGAACTCGACCTGGACGCGAGCCCGGTCGATGTCCCCGAAGGCGAGTCTGCGGGCGGTGGCCTTGCGGCCCTTCACACCGGGCACTTCCAGGTCGAGACCCTCGTCGTCGACCTTCAGGATCCTGGCGACCAGCTCGTCGCCGTCGGTCAGCTGGAACTTCACCAGCCGGCTCGTGGCGCGTACGTAGTGCCGGTGCTCCTTGAGGAGGCGCTCCGCGCCGGGGGTTCCGACCTCGAGGGTGTACTCGCCCTGGCCCATCGCGTCCGTCTCGTCGAGCTTCGCCGAGAGCTCGCGGCTCACATCGGCGATCTGGTCGAGGTCGGCGCCGGTGTCGGAGTCGACGACCACGCGCAGCACACGCTTGCGTCCGACCGAGTCCACCGCGATCTCTTCGAGATCCAGGCCCTGTGAGCTGACGAGCGGTTCCAGGAGCTCTCGCAGCCTCTCGCTCTGGGTGGTGCTCATCCGGGTGACTCCTCGGCCGCGTGTGCTGTTGTGGGTAGGGCGCGTGTCTGGTCAAAGGGTATCCGGTCCAGGGGAGTGTTGCCGTCCACCTGCACCGGGGGCGGTGCCGCTGAGTGGTGCCGAGCCGGTGCGCGGGTACCGTGATCACCGGCGGGGGCCGCCCTGCCCGCCCGCGTGTTCTTACGAGCTCCCCGAGGACGTCTGACGTGCCGTACGCTCCACCGCCGCGCACCCCCTCGGGGCCGCGCAGAAGAACCCTGCTCGCCTCGGCCGCCGGGGCCGTCCTGTTGGTGGGCTGCTCCACCGGGTCCGAGGAATCGGACGGCGGTACGACGGGCGGCAGTCCGTCGGTCGTGGAGCGGGCACGCGCGCGTGCGGCCGGTGAGAGCACGGATCTGGTGGCACGGTACGACGCCGTCATCGCCGTACATCCCGCGCTGGCGCAGCGGCTGGGACCACTGCGGTCGGAGGCCGTACGGCATGCGGAGGCGTTCGGGGGCCTCGGGAAGGCGTCGCCCTCCGTGTCGCCTTCCGTGTCGCCTTCCGCGGCCTCCCCGCCCCCCGCCTCCGCCGCGCCGTCTCCTTCGGTCCCGGCCGACGAGAAGGCCGCCCTCGCCGAACTCGCCGCCGCCGAGCGGTCCCTCGCGGACCGGCGGGCGAAGGCGCTGCTCGACCTGCCGGGTGAGCCGGCGCGGCTGCTGGCCTCGGTCGCCGCGGCCGGGGCGGCGCACGCGTATCTGCTGACGGAGGGTGCGAAGTGAAGGAACAGGAACCGAAGGAACAGGAGCTGAAGGCCCTCCAGGCGGCGCTGGCCGCCGAGCACGCGGCGGTGTACGGCTACGGGGTGGTCGGCGGCCGGATCCGCGAGGGCCGTCGTACGGAGGCGAAGGCGGCGTACGACGCCCATCGGGCCCGGCGCGACGCGCTGGCGCGCGAGGTGCGGGACGCGGGCGGCACGCCGGTGGCCGCGGCGGCGGCGTACGCGCTGCCCTTCCCGGTGCCGGACTCGGCCACGGCGGTACGGCTGGCCGCCGAGCTGGAGGACCGGGTGGCCGGGGTGTACTCCGACCTGGTGCGGGCTGCGGAGGGCGGGCGGCGGGGCACGGCGGCCGAGGCGCTGCGGGAGGCGGCGGTGCGGGCGGTGCGCTGGCGCGGCGAGAGCGTAGCCTTCCCTGGGCTCGCCGAGCGGGCGGCGACGGCTTCGCCATCGGGCCCGGCGGCGGCGACGCCGACCTCGTAACGCGTACAGGAAGGAAACGACTCGCGCATGGCTTTCGAACCGCCGCAGCGTCTGGTGAGGGCGCTCGGCGAGACGGCACCGGACGGTGACGACTGGTTGGAGAAGCTGCCCGAGGCGGCCCGACGGGCCGTCGAACTGCGCGAGTTGACCGTCGAGCGGGTGCAGTTGCCCGGTGGGCGCAGCAGCCTGGTCGTGCTGGTGCGGCGACCGGACGGGACGCCCGCCGTGCTCAAGCTGGCCCCGCCCCGGGCCCGCCCGGAGAGTGAGCGGGCCGCGCTCGCGCACTGGGGCGGTCTGGGCGCCGTCCAACTGCTCGAACCCTTTGCCGCGGAGGGCGTGCTGCTTCTGGAGCGGTTGCATCCGGATGTGTCGGTGCGGTCGTTGCCGGAGGCGAAGGCGCTGCTGGAGGCGGCGGGGACGTTGCGGCGGCTGTGGGTCGAGGCGCCCGGTGGGCATGTGTTCGAGACGGTGGCCGAGCGGACCGGGCGGCAGGCCGGGGCGATGCGGGCGAGTGCCGCGGCCGATGCGGAGGTGGCGTCGCTGGTGGACGCGGCGCTCGCGGCCCGCGAGGAGCTGCTGGCCGCGCCGCCGGAGGACCGGCTGCTGCACGGGACGTTCCGGCAGAGCAAGGTGCTCGCCGGTGAGCGGGCGCCGTGGCTGGCCGTGGGGCCGGACCCGGTGGTCGGCGAGTGCGCCTTCGATCTGGCGCGGCTGGTGCGGGACCGGGTGGAGGACCTGATCGCCTCGCCCTCGGGGGCGGCGACGACCCGGCGGCGGGTGAAGCGGCTCGCGGAGTCGCTGGACGTGGACCAGGAACGGCTGCGCGGCTGGACGCTGTTCCGGGCGGTCGAGTCGGGGGTGCGGGCGCTCCGGGTGGGGCGGCCGAAGGATGCGGAGCTGTTGCTGGAGTTCGCGGGCTGGCTCTAACTCCGCCCCCTCCAACTCCGCCCCGTCGACGCCAGTTTGAGAGCGAGGACCGGGCAGTCGGCCACCGCCCTGCGGGCGCGTTTGACGGTTCTGGCGGGGACGGGGGTGCCGGCGACGAGCGGGTAGCCCCAGGACGCGCCGTCCTCCACGGCCAGGTGGGCCTCCCCCGCGCCGACCGCCGCGGCCGCCACCTGCAGCCCGTCCAGGACGAGATGCGGCGACCGGCACAGCAGCGTCTTGTCCTTGCGGCTCGCGGGCTCGCCCTCGGCGCCGTTGGCGACGACGACCGGCGCACGACCGGTGCGGCGGCCCGCCTCGGCGACCGAGGCCAGCTTGCGGTACACGGGGAAGGCGGCTCCGCCCCGGCCGGTGAGGCCGGACTCGGCGACCGTACGCAGGAGGGCGACGGGCTCGCCGTACGGCAGAGGGCCGTAGCGCTGCTCGTGGGTGGCGAGGTCGGCGGGGGCGCCGCCGGGGGCGAGCAGCCGGGGGGACATGTGCAGGTCCGGGAAGGTCATGGTCATGGTGACGGTCGGGCTCCTTCGGCCGTGCGGAGCAGGGCGGCGGGGGTGCGGCGGGCGGCGCGGGCGGAGTGCGCGACGCGGATGCCGAAGGCGGCGACGACGGCGGCCACGCAGGCGACGGTCAGCCAGGTCATCCAGTCGGTGCCGGTGTCCGTGCCGATGCCGAGGCCGTGGATCAGGGCGAGAGGCCAGGAGGCGTAGGCCAGTCAGTGCACGGCCCGCCAGACGCGATGCCCGATGCGTTCCCGCAGGAGGCTGGTGATCACGACCGCGAGCATCAGGTCGAGGGCGACCGTGCCGAGGCCGAGCCAGAGGGGCTGGTAGCCGGAGGCGAAGGGCACGACGGCGTCGAGGACGGTGATGTCGACGTAGCCGTCGACGATCGCGGTGGTGAGGTGGAGGGTCAGGAAGGCGGTCGCGGAGAGGGACAGGGTGCGGTGGAGGCGCACCGTGCCGAACCGGGGCAGGCCCGGGATCCGGCCGCGCAGCCGCACGGCGATGCCGAGCAGGACGACGATGGTGAACAGGACGAGGCAGACGGCGCCGGTGGCCCGGTTGGCGTACCAGAGCGCTTCGGAGGTCATGCGGCTGTCTCCGCGGCGACCGGGGCGGGCCAGCCCGGGGTCGTCACGACAGCCCCGTTCCGCGCGACCAGCCTCGCCGGCAGTCCGCGCCGGGCCAGCCACCGTTCCGCGCCCGCGCCCTTCACCAGGGCCGCGGTGGTCGCCGCGTTGGCGTCGGCGCAGCTGGCCGCGGCGACCGAGACCGTGCGCCAGGGGGTGCGGACCGGCAGGCCGGTGTGCGGGTCGACGATGTGGTGGAGGTCGTGGCCGCTCCGGTGCCAGCGGCGGGCCGCCGTGCCGGAGGTGGCGAGGCCGCCGGCGTGGAGGCCGACCGTGGCGTACGGGCCCTGCGTCGGCGTCTCCTCGACGGGGCCGGTGACGTCCTGGACGCGGATCTGCCAGCCGCCGGCCGGGGGCTCGCCCGCGACGGCCGTGTCGCCGCCGAGGCCGACCAGGACCCCGCAGTCCGCGGCGCGGGCCAGCATGGCC
The DNA here is from genome assembly GCF_059026085.1 of Streptomyces sp. a15. Classification (NCBI taxonomy): domain Bacteria; kingdom Bacillati; phylum Actinomycetota; class Actinomycetes; order Kitasatosporales; family Streptomycetaceae; genus Streptomyces; species Streptomyces sp. A15. The sequence goes on from NZ_JBWLKM010000003.1 coordinate 61,135, forward strand.
GCGGCTCTGTCGGCGGCCCAGGCCTTGGCGGTGGCGCCGAGGTCGAGGCGGACGCCGGGCGGGACGGTGACCGTGCGTGTCGCGCGGTCCAGCCGCACCTGGCGCCGGCCGGGCGCCCGTTTCACGCGCAGCCGTACCGGGCGGTCGTCCTCCTGGACGAGGGTGAAGTCGCGGTCGTAGCCGATCGCGGCCATCGCCGAGCCGACCGTCGGGTCGACCGCCCCGTCCGTCGCCTCCGCGGCGGCGAGGGCCACCGCGAGGGCCTCGGCGAGCAGCGGGCTGACCCGGACCGGGCGGCCCTGGGCGCTGTCGAGCGCGACGAGTTCGGAGTCGGTACGGAAGCGGCTGCACGCCGCGTCGACCTCGGCGAGGTGCCGGGCCAGGAGGAGGTTGCAGGAGTCGAGGAGGGCCGGGTCGGTGACGACGAGCCGGACGGTCGTACCGAGGGCACGCCACTCGGTGGCGGCCGTGCTGCGCGGGGAGCCGGCGGTCATCACGACGCCCCCGAGGTGGAGTCGGCGGAGCCGCTGCCTGCGGTGAGACTGCCGGAGGACGACGAGTTGTCCGACGACGAGCCGCTCGACGAGGGCGCCGATGCATCCGTACCGGTGTCGGTGTCGGCCGTGCTGCTGGAGCTCGAGCTGCTCGACCCGGTGCTGCCGCTCGCCGTCGTGTCGGCGTCCGCCTGCATGGTGCCCACCAGAGCGAACACTCCCGCCGCCGCGGCGAGCGTGATCGCTGCCGCGGCGGCCGCCGTGCGCCGCGTCCCTCTGCGGACCGCGGTGGCGGCACCTCGTTCCCTGGCTGCCATGACGTTCCCCTCCCGTAGTGACGCTGTGTCACGCCCTACGGTCGGGGAACGATCTGAGAGAAGTCTGTGAGGCGCCCATACGCCTCCACAGAACTCTCTGAGAGCCTCCTTATAAGCGGTCAGGCTTATAAGGAGGTCAGGCGGTCAGTCGGGCGATCGCCTCCTCGACCGTCAGCTCCTCGCGCTCACCGGTCCGGCGGTCCTTCAGCTCCAGCACGCCCTCGGCGGCCCGCCGTCCGGCCACCAGGATCTGCGGTACGCCCATCAGCTCCGAGTCCGTGAACTTCACGCCCGGCGAGACGCCGGCCCGGTCGTCCACCAGGACGCGGAGGCCGGCCGCGGCCAGCTTGTCGGAGACGTCGAGGGCGAGTTCGGTCTGGAGGGCCTTGCCCGCGGCCACGACGTGCACGTCGGCCGGGGCGACCTCCTTGGGCCAGCACAGGCCCTTGTCGTCGGCGGTCTGCTCGGCGAGGGCGGCGACCGCGCGGGAGACACCGATGCCGTAGGAACCCATGGTGACGCGGACGGGCTTGCCGTTCTGGCCGAGGACGTCGAGCTTGAGGGCGTCGGCGTACTTGCGGCCCAGCTGGAAGATGTGGCCGATCTCGATGGCGCGGTCCAGCTTGAGGCCGGTGCCGCACTTCGGGCAGGGGTCGCCCTCCTGTACGACCACGACGTCGACGTACTCGCCGACCTCGAAGTCGCGGCCCGCGACGACGTTCTTCGCGTGCGTGTGCGCCTTGTTGGCGCCCGTGATCCACGCGGTGCCGGGGGCCACGCGCGGGTCGGCGATGTACGTGACCTTCTCCCCCAGGCCCTGCGGGCCGACGTAGCCGCGGACCAGGTCCGGGCGGCCCGCGAAGTCCGCCTCGGTGACCATCTCGACGGTGGCCGGGGCGAAGTGCGCCTCGACCTTGCCCATGTCGACCTCACGGTCGCCGGGCACGCCGACGGCCACGATCTCGCCGTCGACCTTCACGAGGAGGTTCTTGAGCGTGGCGGAGGCCGGGACGCCGAGGGAGGCGGCCAGGGTCTCAATGGTCGGGGTGTCGGGGGTGGGGATCTCCTCGGCGGCCGGGACCCCGGAGCCGTCCACCGCCTTCAGCTCGTACGTGATCGCCTCGGTGTTCGCCGCGAAGTCGCAGTTCGGGCAGTCCGCGAAGGTGTCCTCGCCGGCGCCGGCCGGGGCCAGGAACTCCTCCGACTTCGAGCCGCCCATCGCGCCCGCGGTGGCGGCACAGATGCGGTAGTCGAGGCCGAGGCGCTCGAAGACCTGCTGGTAGGCCTGGCGGTGCAGGGCGTACGACCGGGCGAGGCCCTCGTCCTCGGTGTCGAAGGAGTACGAGTCCTTCATGAGGAACTCGCGGCCGCGCAGGATGCCGGCGCGGGGGCGGGCCTCGTCGCGGTACTTGTGCTGGATCTGGTAGAGGATGACCGGCAGGTCCTTGTAGGAGGACGCCTGGTCCTTCACGATCAGCGTGAAGATCTCCTCGTGGGTCGGGCCGAGCAGGTAGTCGCCGCCCTTGCGGTCCTTCAGGCGGAACAGCTCCGGGCCGTACTCGTCCCAGCGCCCGGTCGCGTCGTACGGCTCACGCGGCAGCAGCGCGGGGAGCAGCACCTCCTGGGCGCCGATCGCGTCCATCTCCTCACGGACGATCCGCTCCACGTTGGCGAGGACCTTCTTGCCCAGCGGCAGCCAGCTCCAGATACCGGCCGCCGTGCGGCGGACGTAGCCGGCGCGCACGAGCAGCTTGTGGCTGAGGACCTCGGCGTCCGCCGGGTCGTCGCGCAGCGTCTTCGCCATCAACTGGGACATGCGCTGGACCGGTAGCTTCGCCATGGTTCTCGTACTCCTGCTGCGAGTGGGGTGATGGCAGGAGGTTAGCCGGGGGGTACGGGGCGGTGGAAATCGGTTAGCGGCGGCGCAGCGGCAGGGGGGCGCCCATCACGGCGTACGGCTTCGGGGCGCTCGGGAACAGGACCTGACGGGCGAGGTCCTGGTAGCCGAGGGAGTGGTAGAGGCCGCGGGCCGGGCTGTCCTGGTCGATCGCGGAGAGGATCGAACGGGGTTCGGCGGCGGTGTCGGTGATCGTGGTGATCAGCGCGCGGCCGATGCCACGGTTCTGGTGGTGCGGGTGGACGTGCAGCTCGGTGATCACGAAGGAGTCGTCGAGCCAGTCGTCGCAGTGCCTGGCGCGGAGGTACGGCTCGACGACCGTGGACCACCAGTGGGTGCGGTCGTTGGGCATGCCGTACACGAAGCCGACGAGGCGGCCTTTGGTGGTGGCGCCGAAGGCCCGCGCGCCCGGGTAGGTCATGTGGCGCAGCACGATCTGGCGGCGTACGGCGACCTCGTCGGGGCCGAGTCCGAAGGCGAGGGCTTGGACGGCCAGGGCCTCGTCTACGTGGGTGGAGAGGTTCAAGGGGCCGATGACGAGGTCCATGCGGGGAGCCTACAGGGGGGGTTTCGGCGGAGGTCGGTCCGGTCAGAACAGGACACTCATGAACTCGCCGACCTCCTGGAAGCCCACCCGCCTGTACGTCCTTCTCGCCGCCGTGTTGAAGTCGTTCACGTACAAGCTGACCACCGGAGCCACGTCCGCGAGCGCGTAGCGCAGGACCGCCGCCATGCCCGGAGCCGCCAGGCCCCTCCCCCGGTACTCGGGGGCCACCCACACGCCCTGGATCTGGCAGGCGCGGTCGGTCGCGGCGCCGATCTCTGCCTTGAAGACGACCTTGCCGTCGGCGTCGAGGCGGGCGAAGGAGCGGCCGGAGCCGACGAGTTCGGCGACTCGGGCCTGGTACAGCAGCCCGCCGTCCCCCGCCATCGGCGAGACGCCGACCTCCTCGGTGAACATCGCCACGCACGCCGGCATGATCGTGTCCATCTCGTCCTTGCGGATGCGACGGACGTAGGGGTCCGGGGCGATCGTGGTGGACGCGCGGTCGGTGACCATGAGCGGCTGGTGCGGGCGGACCTCGCGGGCCGGGCCCCAGTTCGGTTCCAGCAACCGCCAGAGCAGGGAGGTCGCTTCGGCCGGACCGACGACGGAGGAGCAGCGGCGGCCGGCCCTGCGGGCGCGGTCGGCGAAGGCGCGCACGGCCCGCGGGGCCGCGCAGATCGGGACCAGGTTGGCGCCGGCGTAGCACAGGGACGTGAGCATGCCGTCCTCGTACCAGCCCCACATCTCGCCGCCGAGCCGCCACGGGTCGAGTCCGGCGATCTGCACCCGGGACGTCACGAAGGCGTTCGCGACCGGCTCACGGTTCAGGACGGCGAGCGCGGCGTCCAGGTCGCTCGGTTCGAGGACCCGGGAGGTCGTCTGGGTCAACACGGGCGGGGCCTCACACTGGGATCTGCTGATCTCCGCACTGTACCTGCGGAAGCTGAGCAGCGTCGCCCTGTGTGTGGTGCCGCCCGTGTGTAGGTGACCGTCGGCCGGTGGTGCCGTCCCTGGGGGCTGCCGCCCCCAGACCCCCGCTTCGGCCCTGAAGGGGCCTCGTCCTCAAACGCCGGACGGGCTGAGTGCAGCTGACCGGCGCTCGAAAGAACGTCAGCCCGCCACCGCGACCGACGGCTCGCCCGAAGCGACGCCGTCGGCCTCCATCTGTTCGGCCAGCTTCATGGCCTCCTCGATGAGGGTCTCGACGATCTTGGACTCGGGGACGGTCTTGATGACCTCGCCCTTGACGAAGATCTGGCCCTTGCCGTTGCCGGAGGCGACGCCGAGGTCGGCCTCGCGGGCCTCGCCCGGGCCGTTGACGACGCACCCCATGACGGCGACGCGCAGCGGGACCTCCATGCCGGTCAGGCCGGCGGTGACTTCCTCGGCCAGCTTGTAGACGTCGACCTGGGCGCGGCCGCAGGACGGGCAGGAGACGATCTCCAGGCCGCGCTGCTTGAGGTTGAGCGACTCCAGGATCTGGTTGCCGACCTTGACCTCCTCGACCGGCGGGGCCGACAGGGAGACGCGGATCGTGTCGCCGATGCCCTGGGAGAGCAGCGCGCCGAAGGCGACCGCCGACTTGATCGTGCCCTGGAAGGCGGGGCCGGCCTCCGTCACACCGAGGTGGAGGGGGTAGTCGCACTGGGCGGCGAGCTGGCGGTACGCCTCGACCATCACGACCGGGTCGTTGTGCTTGACGGAGATCTTGATGTCCCGGAAGTCGTGCTCCTCGAAGAGGGACGCCTCCCACAGGGCGGATTCGGCCAGCGCCTCGGGGGTCGCCTTGCCGTACTTCTGGAGCAGGCGCCGGTCCAGCGAGCCCGCGTTCACGCCGATGCGGATCGGGGTGCCGTGGTCCTTCGCCGCCCTGGCGATCTCCTTGACCTGGTCGTCGAACTGCTTGATGTTGCCGGGGTTCACGCGGACCGCGGCGCAGCCGGCCTCGATGGCCGCGAAGACGTACTTGGGCTGGAAGTGGATGTCGGCGATGACCGGGATCTGCGACTTGCGGGCGATGGTCGAGAGGGCGTCGGCGTCGTCCTGGGTCGGGCAGGCCACGCGGACGATCTGGCAGCCGGAGGCGGTGAGCTCGGCGATCTGCTGGAGCGTGGCGCCGATGTCGGACGTGCGGGTCGTGGTCATCGACTGCACGGACACCGGGGCGTCACCGCCGACCGCCACGGTTCCGACCTGGATCTGCCGGCTCTTCCGGCGCTCGGCGAGCCTGGTCGGAACGGACGGCATGCCGAGAGAAATCGCAGTCATCTGCTGTGCAACCCCAAGTCGTGGATCAAGGTCCCGGTCCCGTCAGCGGCGGGCTCCAGGCTTCGAGATTACGGCACGTGCCCGGGCGCGAGCACTTCCCCACCTCGAACCACTCGGCGGGGGGACCCCATCGGCCGTAAACCCACTCGACGGGAGGCGGCCCGGCATCCACCATGCCGGGCCGCCGCGAACTCCTGGTGGCTAGGAGATTCTCACCGGGTTAACCACGTCCGCGATCAGGACCAGGATCGTGAAGCAGATGAAGATCCCCGCCACCACATAGGCGACTGGCATCAGCTTCGCCACGTCGAACGGGCCCGGGTCCGGCCGGCGCAGCACCTTCGCCGCGTTGCGGCGCAGGGCTTCCCACAGGGCGCCCGCGATGTGGCCGCCGTCGAGGGGCAGCAGCGGGAGCATGTTGAAGAGGAACAGGGAGAGGTTGAAGCCGGCGACCAGCATCAGGGCCATGGCCAGTTGCTGGGTCGCGGGGATGTCCAGGGTGAAGATCTCGCCGCCGACGCGGGCCGCGCCGACCACGCCCATCGGGGAGTCCGGCTCGCGCACGCCGTCGCCGAAGGCCGCGTCCCACAGGGCGGGGATCTTGCTCGGGATGGCGGCCAGGGAGTCGACGGCGTCGGCGACGCGGTCGCCCATCCAGGTCACGGAGTCGCCGAAGTCCTGTTTGACGATGCCGGTGGCGGCGCTGAAGCCGAGGAAGCCGGCGGTGACGTACTCGCCCTGGACGTACTGGCCGCTGGAGTCCTTCTTGGCGACCTGGTTGGAGGCGATCTTCGCGTGCAGGGTCACTTCCTCACCCTTGCGGTCGACGACGATCGCCACCTCCTTGTCGGGGTTGGCGCGGATGAGGTCGGAGAGCCTGTTCCAGTCGTCGGTCTTCACGCCGGCGAAGGAGACGATCTTGTCACCCGCCTTGAGGCCGGCGGCCGCGGCCGGGGAGGCCGGGTCCGACTTCCTGCAGTCGTCCCGGTTCTGGCTCTGGGCGATGACGCACTGGGAGACCGAGCTGACCGTGTTGGTCTGCTGGGAGATGCCGAAGCCCATGAGGACGGTGAGGAACAGCGCCACCGCGAGGATCAGGTTCATGAACGGGCCCGCGAACATCACGATGACCCGTTTCCAGGGCTTGCGGGTGTAGAAGAGGCGGGTCTCGTCACCGGGGCGCAGTTCCTCGAAGGCGGCCGAGCGGGCGTCCTCGATCATGCCGCGCCAGGGCGAGGTGGAGCGCGCCTCCAGGCGGCCGTCCGGGCCGGGCGGGAACATGCCGATCATGCGGATGTAGCCGCCGAACGGGATGGCCTTGATGCCGTACTCGGTGTCGCCCTTCTTGCGGGAGAAGATGGTCGGGCCGAAGCCGACCATGTACTGCGGCACACGGATGCCGAAGAGCTTGGCGGTGGACAGGTGCCCCAGCTCGTGCCAGGCGATCGACACCAGCAGGCCCACGGCGAAGACCACTATGCCGAGGATGAACATCAGGGTCGTCATGCACGGGCCTCCGCCGTCTGTGCCGCCAGTTGCCGGGCCCGGGTCCGTGCCCAGGTCTCCGCTTCGAGGACGTCCGCGACGGTGAGCGAGGTTCCCGTACGCGGGGTGCCGTGCTCGTCCACCACCCGGGTCACGGTGTCCATGATCCCGTCGAACGGCAGCGCGCCGGCCCGGAAGGCCTCGACGCACTCCTCGTTGGCGGCATTGAACACCGCCGGGGCGGTGCCCGCGAGCTCGCCCACGTGTCGCGCCAGGTTCACCGACGGGAACGCGTCGTTGTCGAGCGGGAAGAACTCCCAGGTCGACGCCTTGCTCCAGTCGAAGGCGGGCGCCGCGTCCGGGACGCGTTCGGGCCAGCCGAGGCCGATGGCGATCGGCCCGCGCATGTCGGGGGGCGTCGCCTGGGCGATCGTGGATCCGTCCGTGAACTCAACCATCGAGTGGACATACGACTGCGGGTGCACGACCACCTCAATCCGATCGAAGGGAATGTCGTAGAGGAGGTGTGCCTCGATGACCTCCAGGCCCTTGTTGACGAGGGTCGCGGAGTTGATCGTGATCACCGGGCCCATGGCCCAGGTGGGGTGCGCGAGGGCGTCCTCGACGGTGACGTTCGCCAGCTCGGCCTTCGTACGGCCGCGGAAGGGTCCCCCGGAGGCGGTGACGACGAGCTTGCGCACGTCCGCTCTCGTGCCGGACGCCAGTGCCTGGAACAGCGCCGCGTGCTCGGAGTCCACCGGGATGATCTGTCCGGGCTTGGCGAGGGCCTTGACCAGCGGGCCGCCCACGATGAGCGACTCCTTGTTGGCGAGCGCGAGGGTGCGGCCCGCCTCCAGGGCGGCGAGGGTCGGGGCGAGGCCGATGGAGCCGGTGATGCCGTTCAGGACGGTGTGGCAGTCGGAGGCGGCGACCTGAGTCGCCGCGTCGGGGCCGACGAGGATCTCGGGCAGCGGCTCGCCGGTGCCGTACCGGTCGCTCAGGGCCTCGCGCAGGGCCGGTACGACGTCCTCGCGGGCGACCGCGACGGTCCGTACCCGCAGCTGGTGTGCCTGCTCGGCGAGGAGGGTGATCCGGCCGCCGTTGGCCGAGAGGCCGGTGACCCGGAACCGGTCGGGGTTGCGCAGCACGAGGTCGATGGCCTGGGTGCCGATGGAGCCGGTGGAGCCGAGGATCACCACATCCTTCGGCCCGTCGCCCGCCACGGGGTCGTAGACCAGGTGCGGGTCGGCCAGGGCGCGGGGCGGAAGCCCCGTCGTCTGCCCGGAGGACGGGTCCTGCGCCCGCCGCGGAGCGGCTGATGTCGCCAGTAGGTGCGTGCTCTCGGCGTGCCGGGCCCTGACCCTCGTACTGGACGTACTTGGGTCGGGGCCCGGTGCGGCGAGAGTGCGTGCATGGCGTCGCGGGGCAGACGGGGCTTCCGCCCCGCGCCCTGAAGGGGCTGGACTGTCGCTCATCCCTCCATTGTTGCCGTAAGGACGGTGTGTGAGGACAGCGCGTCCCTCTCGTCCCCCGCACGGGGGGCCGAGAGGGACGCGCGTTCATGGGTCGCTCACCGGATCGGGCGGTGCACGTTCTCCTTCTTGCTCGGCCCCGGCGTCGCGTCCGCGATCCAGGGTCCCTCGCCCGACGGGTCGACGATGCCCTGCTCCAGCCACTCGTACGTGCCGGAGAGCACGCCCTTGACGACCGTGCGGTCGAGGTCGTCGGTGTTGGTCCACAGGCGGCCGAAGAGTTCCTCGACCCGGATGCGGGACTGGCGGCAGAAGACGTCGGCCAGTTGGTAGGCCTCGCGGCCGTGGTCCTCGGTGGAGCGCAGGAGCTCCGCGCGCACGCAGGCCGCGCTCATCGCGAACAGTTCGGCGCCGATGTCGACGATCCGGCCCAGGAAGCCCTGCTTGGTCTCCATCCGGCCCTGCCAGCGGGACATGGCGTAGAAGGTGGAGCGGGCGAGTTTGCGGGCGGTGCGTTCGACATAGCGCAGGTGCGGGGAGAGGTCGACCTCATGCTTGAACTCGCTGTAGGAGTTCGGGAGTTGACCCACCCCCGTGACCAGCTTGGGCAGCCACTTGGCGTAGAAGGCACCGGCCTGGGCGCCCGCCTTCGCCTTGTCGGACAGGGACTTCTCCGGGTCGATCAGGTCGCCCGCGACCGACAGGTGGGCGTCGACGGCCTCGCGGGCGATCAGCAGGTGCATGATCTCGGTGGAGCCCTCGAAGATCCGGTTGATGCGCAGGTCGCGCAGGATCTGTTCGGCGGGGACCGCGCGTTCGCCGCGGGCCGCCAGCGACTCGGCCGTCTCGAAGCCGCGGCCGCCCCTGATCTGGACCAGTTCGTCGGCCATCAGACAGGCCATCTCGGAGCCGTAGAGCTTGGCGAGGGCCGCCTCGATGCGGATGTCGTTGCGGTCTTCGTCCGCCATCTGGGACGCCAGGTCGAGTACGGCCTCCAGGGCGAAGGTGGTCGCCGCGATGAAGCTGATCTTCGAGCCGACCGCCTCATGGAAGGCGACCGGCTTGCCCCACTGTTCCCGGGCCGCCGACCACTCGCGGGCGATCTTCAGGCACCACTTTCCGGCGCCGACGCACATGGCGGGCAGCGAGAGGCGGCCGGTGTTGAGGGTGGTGAGGGCGATCCTGAGGCCGGCGCCCTCCGGGCCGATGCGGTTGGCGGCGGGGACGCGGACCTGGTGGAAGCGGGTGACGCCGTTCTCGAGGCCGCGCAGGCCCATGAAGGCGTTGCGGTTCTCGACCGTGATGCCATCGGAGCCGGCCTCCACGACGAAGGCGGTGATGCCGCCCTTGTGACCCTCGGACTTGGGCACGCGGGCCATGACGACGAGCAGGTCGGCGACCACGCCGTTGGTCGTCCACAGCTTGACGCCGTCCAGGACGTAGTCGTCGCCGTCGGGTACCGCCGACGTGGCCAGGCGGGCGGGGTCGGAACCGACGTCCGGTTCCGTCAGCAGGAACGCCGAGATGTCCGTGCGGGCCAGGCGCGGCAGGAAGGTCTCCTTCTGCTCCTGGGTGCCGAAGATCTTCAGTGGCTGCGGTACTCCGATCGACTGATGGGCGGACAGCAGCGCGCCGAGCGCCGGGTTCGCGGAACCGACCAGGGCGAGGGCCTTGTTGTAGTAGACCTGGGTGAGGCCGAGGCCGCCGTACTTGGTGTCGATCTTCATGCCGAGGGCGCCGAGCTCCTTGAGCCCGTTGATCGTCTCGTCGGGGATCCGGGCCTCGCGCTCGATCCGTGCCGAGTCGATCTTCGTCTCGCAGAAGTCGCGCAGTTTGGCCAGAAACTCCTCGCCGCGCTGGGCGTCCTCGTCGGGCGGCATCGGGTGGGGGTGGATGAGGTCGAGCCGGAAGCGGCCGAGGAACAGTTCCTTGGCGAAGCTGGGCTTGCGCCAGTCCTGTTCCCGAGCGGCCTCCGCCACCTGGCGTGCTTCACGCTCGGTGACGGTGGGTTGGGTGGGTGCTGCGGACATTGAGGCTCACCTCGCCGCGAATCGGGATCTTGGGTCCGTTACGTTACTGACCGGTGCTACTGGATCGTATGTACCCGATAGCGGGCGACCCGACCACCCCTCGCGCTCGGTCCACCCGTTGGCCACCCGTCCTTTCCCCGCGATTTTCCGTCACATGCGGGATGACGGCACGTCGGAGTCGGCCGGGAACCGGGGACCGGCAGGGGGTTGTGGAGGAGGACGGCCCGGCCGGACCGCGAGCGGAATAATCGGGGCCGACCGGCTTACGGCGGCCGAGGACACTTGTGGGATCGGCGTCCCGCCGGCCGCGGCGCTGGAGGCGGACGCCCAGGAGCTGCCCGTCGTCGGCGGACTGGTCGGCGCGGGTGTGTGGGCGGCCGTCCGGGCGATACGGCGCCGGTACGCGGACCAGCGGCTCGGTGAGTCGTGGGGCGTGCCGGCGGCCGTGCGGGACTGGGTGCTGTTCGCCGGGCTCCTGGCGCCGGCCCTCGTCCTGTCCGACGTGGAGAACGGGCCCCGGCCGACGCCGGCACTGGCTGCTCCTGTCGGCCACCGTCGCGCCGCTCACGCGGCCGCATCCCAACTGCCGGCGGCGCGCCGGGCGCTGGTGGTGGGTGAACCGGCCGCCGTGGACCGGGTGGTGGGGCGGCTCGCCTCCCGGACGGACCATGCGTACGTGGCGGTGGGGGCGGTGCCGGTCGGATTCCAGGCCCTGGGGTCCGGGATGCCGGTGATGGACCGGCTGAAGCCGCTGACCGCGGACCACAGCCAGGACGCCGATGTCGTCCTGCGGGCCGTGGAGGCCTCCGGAGCGGAGGTGACCCTGGTGGTGCCTGGGCTGCGGATGACCGGCGAGCGGCTGCGGCACGTGTCCTGGGCGCTGCACGGCCGGGACTCCAGCCGGCCGTGGTCCCGGGCCTCGCGGAGGTCTCGGAGGCGCGGGTACGGCCCAGCTCGGCGGCTGGGCTGACGGCACTTCAGGTGAACGCCCCGCGCCCAGGAGTTCGGGCAGCCGCGGCTGAAGTCGCTGCCGGACCGGACGGGAGCTCTGCTCTTCGCGCAGTCCACGACATGGTCGAGCCACTCCCTCGCGGACCCGCTCTTCCCGGTGAGCCGCGCGAGCTGGCCGTCGATCGGGCTAACGCGGCACTCAGCAGGGCCACTTGATTGGGCGTCAGCCCCACTCGGTTCGCCCCCGGCGCGAGCACCCGCCCACCCCCGGCCGGTTCACGTACCGCGAGTAGAGCGGCACCCCTTCGCCGACTTCTGCGCGCCGCGCAACGCCGTCAGAGTGGGCGGTTGTCCGGGACGCTAGCCGATGTCGACGGAATACGACTTGGTGTCCAGTCGGCCGGTGCCCTTGAAGACCTCGGTGCCGGACTCGATGCCCGAGACGTACTTGTCGTTGCTCAGGAGGTTACGGCGGACCAGGGCCTGGGTGAAGTCGTCGAGGTTCAGGGTGGCCTTGGTGGTGTTGGTGCGGCGGACGAAGGAGTAGACGTTCCAGCCGATGTCGCCCTGGTAGATGTCCCACATCGCGCCGCCGAGGCTGACGCTGCCGTACTTGGTGCCGAGCGGGCCGGCCCCGCCCTGCCGGTTGAGCCAGATCATGATCTCGTCGGTGGGCTGGTCCTGCCAGTCGGCGGTGTTCTTGGTGTGCAGCCACAGGTCGTAGGCGACGTTCATGGTGCCGGGGGTGGAGTTCAGCGAGAACTCCCAGCTGGTCTTCACCGGCTTGAGGTCGCCGACCCGGATCGGCAGCCCGGTGGACGCCTTGTCGACCTTCCAGCCCCAGTGCCAGCCGAGGACGGTGCTGGCGTACGACTTCACGTCGTAGTCCTTGCCCGTGGCGCTGTTGGCCAGGCTGTAGCTCGTACCCCACGAGATGGTCGAGCCCGACTGCGAGTTGTCCCAGACGCACTGGGTGCCGGTGTACTTCCCCTCGTTCCAGAGGTTGTTGTTCACGTAGTACTTGCCGAGCGTGATCGTGTCGAAGGCCGCGCACTTCTTGCTCGACTCGTCCGCCTGGGCGACGGTGATGCCGGCCGCGGCCGCGAGAGCGACCGTGGTGGCGACGAGGGTCTTCGCCTTCTTGGACAGGCGGGGACGACGGTGCTGCATGGGGGTCCTTCCGGGGGGTTCCTGCTACGCCCTCCCAGTGGTCGCCGCCTCGCGAAAGGTTGCCGTCGGATCGGCGGGCGGGCGTGGGGTGCCTTCACGGCCGCCGCCCGCCCGTGTTCCATGGCCCCCCGGGGCCGGCCGTGGTAGGCAGGAACCCGCAGCCCGCGCAGACCGGGCAGGCCACGGATCACTCCATTCGGCCCCACATGCGGGAACTCCCTGTCGAAGCGCTTCGACAACCTATGGACACCCACCCCCGGTGGAGCTACTGTCGAACCACCTCGAACCACCCTCACCCGCCCTTATTCGCAACGCGCACTGTCGAAGCGCTTCACAAATCTTGGAGAGCTGGATGGTCACCCTCGCCGAGGTCGCCCAGCACGCCGGAGTCTCGGCGAGCACGGTGAGCTATGTCCTCAGCGGCAAGCGGTCCATCTCCGGGGCCACCCGGCAGCGGGTCGAGCAGAGCATCCGTGAGCTCGGCTACCACCCGAACGCGGGCGCCCGTGCCCTGGCCAGCAGCAAGTCGAACATCATCGCGCTGATGATCCCGTTGCGCACCGACATGTACGTGCCGGTGATGATGGAGATCGCCATCGCGGTGGCCACCACGGCCCGCACGTACGGCTACGACGTCCTGCTGCTCACCGGCGAGGAGGGTCCCGACGCCGTGCGCCGCGTCACCGGCAGCGGGCTCGCCGACGCGATGATCCTGATGGACGTCGAACTCGACGACGAGCGGCTGCCGCTGCTGCGCGGCACCGACCAGCCGTCCGTGCTGATCGGACTGCCCGCCGACATCTCCGGGCTGACCTGCGTCGATCTCGACTTCAAGGCGACGGGCGCGCTGTGCGTCGAGCACCTCGCGAAGCTCGGCCACCGCGACATCGCTGTCATAGGCGAGGCCCCGGCGGTCTACGAACGGCACACCGGCTTCGCCGAGCGCACCCTCGACGGACTGCGCACCCGCGCCCAGGAACTGGGCGTACGGCTGCTGCACCGGCCGTGCGAGGGCGGGTACGACGCGATGGCCGTGACCTTCGCCCGGGTCCTCGACGAGCGCCCCGGCACCACCGGGTTCGTCGTGCAGAACGAGTCGGCGGTCGAGCCGCTGCTCGCCCTGCTGCGCCAGCAGGGCCGGGCGGTGCCCGAGGACGTGTCGGTGGTCGCGATCTGCCCCGACCAGGTCGCCGTCCAGGCCTCGGTGCGGCTGACGTCGGTCGCCATCCCCGCGCAGGAGATGGGCCGGCACGCCGTGGAGCGTCTGGTCGCCAAGCTCGACGGCCACGGAACCGACGAAGTCGTGCTGATCGCCCCCGAGTTGACGGTACGGACGAGCACCGGGCCCGCCCCGGCCGTCGCCCCCTGACCTCCGCCCCCTCCGCTCTTCCCTCTGACGCCGTGCCCCGCCAGGGCACCGCCATGCCCGCCCTCCTTCAAGGAGCACCCCACGTGAATCAGCCTGCCGAAATTCAGCCCCCGGCCGGGAACGAGCCCCAGGTCGGCCTCGCGCAGTCGTCACCCACCGTCGGCACCTTCCGCGAGCGGGACGGCGTACTGGAGTGGAGCGGCCGCCAGGAGACCGTGCGCATCGAGCCGTGGGGGCCGGACGCGGTCCGGGTCCGCGCCCGGCTCGGCGGTCCGATCCTGGAGGGGCTGCCGGGCGCCCTGCTCGACGAGCCGCCCGCCACCGGGTCCACCATCAAGATCGAGGGCGGCCGGGGCACGCTGACCGTCGGCTCGCTGACCGTCGAGGTCGACGCCGAGGGACTGATCCGCTTCCTGCGCACGGACGACGGTTCCGAGCTCCTCTCCGAGGCGCGCGCCCACTTCTGGTGGCCCGGCCCGCGTCTGTACACCGCCGTGGGCAACGGCTACCACCGCCTGGAGCAGCGCTTCGCCGCCTACGACGACGAGAAGCTGTTCGGCCTCGGCCAGCACCAGCACGGCCGGCTGGACCAGAAGGGCCTGGTCCTGGACCTGATCCAGCGCAACGCCGAGGTGGGCATCCCGGTCCTCACCTCCAGCCGCGGCTACACGCTGCTGTGGAACAACCCGGCGATCGGCCGCGTGGAGCTGGCCGGCAACGGCACCCGCTGGGTGGCGGACTCGGCCCGCCAGCTCGACTACTGGATCACCGCGGGCGCCCCGGCGGACGCCCAGCGCCAGTACAGCGCGGTCACCGGCCGTACGCCGATGCTGCCTCAGTGGGCGGCGGGCTTCTGGCAGTGCAAGCTGCGCTACCGCACCCAGGACGAGCTCCTCGCCGTGGCACGGGAGTACAAGCGCCGGGGCCTGCCCATCGACGTGATCGTCTGCGACTTCTTCCACTGGACGCACCTGGGCGACTGGAAGTTCGACCTCAAGGAGTGGCCCGACCCTGCGGCGATGGTCCGGGAGCTGGAGGAGCTCGGCATCAAGCTGGTGGTGTCCGTCTGGCCGTCGGTGTCCCCCCTCTCCGAGAACCACGAACTCATGGAGCAGCGCGGCTACTTCATCGGCACCCAGTACGGCCCGATGGCCCACGCCGACTGGCCGGACAAGGAGGTCGCCTCCACCGTCCAGGTCTCCTTCTACGACGCCACCAACCCGGAGGCCCGCGACTTCCTCTGGTCGCGGGTGAAGCGGAACTACCTGGAGCCGTACGGCATCACGGCTTTTTGGCTGGACGCCTGCGAGCCGGAGCTGAAGCCGGGCTTCCAGGAGAACCTGCGCTACTGGGCCGGCCCCGGCCTGGAGGTCGGCAACAGCTACCCCGCCGAGAACTCCCGCACCTTCTACGAGGGCCTGCGCGCGACCGGTGAGGAAGAGATCATCACCCTCAACCGCTCGGCGTGGGCGGGCAGCCAGCGCTACGGCGCCGCCCTGTGGTCCGGTGACATCGGCACCGACTTCGCGACCCTGCGCAGGCAGATCGCGGCCGGTCTCAACACCGCGCTGTCCGGCATCCCGTGGTGGAACACCGACATCGGCGGCTTCCACGGCGGCGACCCGGACGACCCGGCGTACCGCGAGGTGATGGTCCGCTGGTTCCAGTTCGGCGCGCTGTCCCCGCTGATGCGCCTGCACGGCTTCCGCGACCCGGGCATGCCGCTGGGCCCGGCCATGACGGGCGGCCCCAACGAGGTGTGGTCGTACGGCGAGGAGGCCGGCGCGATCATGGAGCGGTACCTGCGCCTGCGCGAGCGCCTCAAGCCGTATGTCCTGAAGGTCATGCGCGAGGCCCACGAGCAGGGCCTGCCGGTCATGCGCCCGCTGTTCCTGGAGTTCCCCGAGGACCAGGCGACCTGGACGGTCGACGACGCCTATCTCTTCGGCGGGGACCTGCTGGTGGCCCCGGTGCTGACGGCGGGCGCCACGGCCCGTACGACGTATCTCCCGGCGGGCGCGACCTGGACGGACGCGTGGACGGGTGAGACGTACGAGGGCGGTACGCACGTGACGGTCGACGCGCCGCTGGACCGCATCCCGCTGTTCCTGCGGGACGGGGCGCGGCTGCCGGTCGTCGAGTAGCGGCACCCGGGCGGGGCGGTGGTGTCTTGGACTTCCGTGTTTTGCACACTGGTCGGTGAACCCTCCGCCCCACGCCCCGAACGAAGGAACCCCGCCTCGTGTCTTCCGCGCCCCTCCCTCTGACGCTGGCCAATCTGTTACTGCGGCCCTCGTTCGGTTCCCGGCGCGACCCGGACCGGGTCTTCGACCGGATCGCCGGCAAGGCCGGGCAGACGGACGGGGACGAGTGGTTCACCGACGGCTTCAGGCTGCTGTTGCGTGAGTGGGCGGCCGACGAGGGCCTGTCGCCGGTCGGCTGGCAGTCGGCGCGGTCCCACGTCCGCAGGCATCTCACCAACCGGGCCAGGATCCGGCGGCTGATCGCCGAGCACCCCGCGATCGCGCGGGAGCGCATCGAGAAGCCGGTGTTCGTGGTGGGTCTGCCGCGCACCGCCACCACGCTCACCCACAGTGTGCTGTCCCTCTCCGACGAGCACCGCTGCCCCCGGCTGTGGGAGCTGCTCGCCCCCGGTCTCGCCCCCTCGCCCCGAGAGCGGCAGAAGGCGATCACGTCCGCGCGCCGGACCCTGGACGGCACCTACCTGCTCACCCCGCGCTTCCGCGACATCCACCCCATGACCGCCGAGGGACCGGAGGAATGCACCTTCCTGCTGCCGCACGCCCTGGTGCCGCTGTCCCAGGCCCGTCTGCCGGAGTACCACGCCCGGCAGTTCGAGCGGGACTTCGTCCCCGACTACCGGCACCTCAAGGAGTGCTTCCAGGTGCTCCAGTACGGCCGCCCGCGGCGCCGCTGGATCCTGAAGTCCCCCATGCACACCGGGAACCTCGACGCCCTGCTCAGCGTGTTCCCGGATGCCACCCTCGTGTGGACCCACCGCGACCCGGCGACCGCCGTGGCCTCGTTCTGCAGTCTGGTCGAGTGCGGTATGGCCCTCTCCCGCCGCACGGTCGACCTGCACGCCCTGGGTGCCACCTGGCTCGACCTGCTGAGCCGCTCGGTGCGGCGCGGCCTCGCCGCCCGGGCGGCCGTCCCGCGCGAGTCCCTGGTGGACGTCCCGTACTCCTGGCTCGGCTCCGACCCGGCCGCCGGCGCCCCGAAGCTGTACGAGGCGATCGGCGCCCGCTGGACCGAGGCCGACGCCGTCCGGCTCCCGGAGGTGGCCGCCCGCCCCAAGGGCAGCCGGCCGCACAGCTACGACCTGGCCCGCTACGGCCTCACCCGCGCCGACGTGGACGCGGCCTTCGGGGACTACAACGCCCTGCGGGCCGAGGTCGACCGCGCCTGACGGCACGGACCGGCCCCGGCCCTCGGGTGACGTCAGCTGCTGCTGACGGTCAGGTTGTTGGTGGTGAAGTCCAGGCCGCCGGACGAGGAGGTGACCTCGTAGCCGAACTGGACGTCACCGATGGTCTCGTTGCCCATCCAGCCCTTGGTGTCCTTGATCCACTTGAGGATCGGCAGGATGTTCACGGTGCCGGAGTTGGAGTCGGAGGTCCGCAGGAACGAGAAGACCTCGTTGGCGCCGTTGCTGCCCTTGTAGACGGTCCAGGTGTGGCCGCCGAGGGTCACGTTGCCCTGCGAGGTGCCGAGCGGACCGACGGCTCCGTTGTAGTTGACCCAGAGCATGATCTCGTAGTCGTAGTCGGTGTCCCAGATGTCGTACGACGTGTTGTACGCGCCGGACGACGGGACGGTGACGTTGTAGCTGCTGGAGAGCGAGCCGAGCGAGGTGATCGTCTTGTTGATCACCTTCTTGGAGTTGGGGTAGGACTTGATGCCGCCGGTGTTGGGGTGGTTGGCCCAGACTCCCCAGTTGGTGCCGGAGTTGGCCCAGATGCACTGGCTGCCGGCGCCGGAGCCCCAGATGTTGTTGTAGAGCGTGTAGCCGTTCAGGCTGGTGTTGCCCCACTGGTCGCAGGAGTTCCAGACGGCGGCCGAGGCGGGGGCGGAGGCGAGGCCGACGGTGGCCCCGAGCGCGAGGGCCGGGGGCAGCAGGGCCTTGCCGATCTTGCTGAGGATGCGGGTGCGGGTGCGTGTTGCCATGGGATCCCTTCCATGGGTGGGGGGAAATGCGGGGGATTGGGGGGATTACCACGTCCCCAGGGTGAGGACGCGGTCTTCTCCGGCGACGAGGTCGAGCGGCTCGGCACCGGAGGAAGTCCGGAGTTCGACGCGGTGCGTGCGCGTGGGGCGGATCACCGCGGTCGCTTCGTGCTGGTTCCAGGTGAGGTCGATCGCCGCCCCGAACCGGGTGCGGACGCCCAGGAGTCGGCCCGTCGGGTACGCCGTCGGCAGCGCGGGCAGCAGGACCAGCCGGTCCGGCGTCGACTGCACCAGCATCTCGACGAGCACGGCGGGCAGGGTGTGCGCCGCGTCCGCGTTGTAGACGTCACGGTTCGGGTAGTGCGCGCTCATCAGGGACGCGTGGAAGAAGTCCCCCTTGAGCACCTGCCCGAGGGCGTGCGCGACCCGCTCCCCGTCGCGCAGCCGGGCCGCGACGAGGGCGTGGTGCAGATGGCCGTGCGCGGAGTCGTTCTCGGCGCCGCGCAGTTCGAGGGCGCGGTACGCGGCTGCCGCGAGGTCCGGGGTGTCGTACGGGTTGATCTCGTCGAGCGGCCAGACGCCGTAGAGGTGGCTGAGGTGGCGGTGGTCGTAGGTGTCGTCGAGGCCCGGCCAGGCCCACTCGGCGAGGGCGCCGTCGGCGTTGATCCGGTGCGGCGGGAGCCGGTCGGCGAGGGCACGCCAGCCTTCCGCCTGCTCCGGGTGGTACTCGGCGGCGGTGAGCAGGGCGTGGCGGGCGGCCGAGAGGTCCATGGCCGCGTTGATCGCACCCCAGCTCGCGTTCGCCGGACGGTTCTCGGGCGAGTAGGAGGGGACGACTGTGAGGTGGCCGTTCTCGTCGGTGCGGGTGAGGAAGTCCTCGTAGAACAGGGCGACTTGGGCGAGGACATGAGCCGTGCGCGGGTCGCGCTCGCCGCGGGTCTCGTCGTGGTCGACGAGCGGCTTGAGGAGCCAGTCGGCGCCGGCGGTCCACAGGTGCAGCGGGTATTCACGGCGGAAGTGGTACGTCAGTCCGGACTCGCCGTCGCTGTGGGGCGGGGCGACCACGCCCCGGGCGCCGAAGACGGCGCGGGCGTTGTCGGCCCAGTCGTCGAGTTGACGGTGGATCAGTGAGGCGTGTGCTTCGGTGACTTCGGGAAGGGCCGCGGCCGCCGCGGAGGCGGTCTGCAGGTTCAGGTTGGCGTTGGTGGTGAAGGCGCCGGACCAGGCCGTGTTCCAGTCGCCGGTCCACAGCCCGGTCAGACGGGGCGGGAGCATGCCGGAGGCGGACAGCAGGTGGTAGCGCCCCGCGGCGAAGAGACGCTCCAGGCAGGCCGGGCTGTCGGGCCGGGCCAGCAACTCCGAGCCGGACAGGGCACGTTCGGCGGGGTCCGCCCCGAGATCGAGGGTCACGCGCTCGTAGGCCGTGCGGTGGAGCTCGGTGTGGCGGTCCAGGAGGCGGGCGTACGGGTCCTCGTCGTCCGGGATCAGGTCGCCGAGGGCGCGGGCCTGGGCGAGGGCGTCCGGGTCGTCGGTGTCCGGGGCGCCCGGGGCGCCGGTGTGGCGCAGGACGCGGGTGAGCAGCAGGACCGACTCGGCGCCGGTGATCCGCAGCCCGGGGGGCGTGAGCGTCGTACGGCCGCCGGTGACCAGGACCAGTGTCACCCCGGTGTACGCGCGGTCGCTGCCCGGGTAGCGGACGCGCAGGGTGAGCAGGGCGCCCTCGGGGGTGAGGACGGCGCCGTGGCCGACGGCGAGGTCGTGGGGTGCGCCCGGGAGCCGGTGGTCGAGGGTGATGTCCAGGTCGGGCGTGGTGACCTGCTGGACGACGACGTCGTCGGCGCGGGAGACGAAGACCTGGCTGCGCCGGCCCGCGCACTCGGCCGTGGCGACGCCGGTGGCGAAGTCCACGCAGCGGCGGTACGCCCGCGGTTCCTCCTGCGGCGCCCTCAGCCGTATGTGGAAGGCCGGGTGGAACGGCTGGACCCACTGGAGGGGGCGGCCGTCGGTGAAGGTCTCGGCGGCGGTCAGTTCTCCGGCGAGCAACCGGTCCTGGAGGGCGGGGAGTTCGGCGGCGAGTTCCGGCGGGCGGGCGCTTTCGCCGCCGTTCGGGCGGACGAGGGTGTGCTGCGTGACGACGATCCGCTCGTCGTTCGGATCGCCGAACACCATGGCGCCGTGGTGGCCGTTGCCGCTCAGGAAGGCGTCCTCCCAGCGGGCGGCGGGCCGCGGCTCCCAGGTGCCGTGGACGGGACCGGTGCTCATGGCTTCAGCACCGCCACTCCGTAGCGGCCGAGGGTGACCTCGCCCCGGACGGTCGCCCCCGTCAGCAGGTCGCGGCGGGTGCCCGGCACCTCGACCGTGACGGACTCGCGTCCGTGGTTCAGGACGAACAGCAGATCACCGCGGCGGACCGCCTCCACCTGGGCGGGGAGTGCGTCGAGCACAGGCTGAGCGCCGACGCCGGCGGCGACCCGGGCGAGCAGGTCGCGCATCGCGTCCGGCTCGGGGAGCGTCGAGAGGTACCAGGCACGTCCCTTGCGGAGCACGGCCGGCAGCCCGTCCAGCTCCCCGCCCTTGTACGCGGCCTCGACCTCGGCCTCCTCGGACGTCTCGATCTCCTCCGACCACAGGGTGCCGCGGAAGCCGCCGCACTCGACGTGCTCGTCCGCGTCCAGCGGCCACCACTCGTGCAGCGTGCGGATGCCGAAGAGCTCGCGCAGCCGGGCGTCCATGCCGCCGGCCCGCACCCGGTCGTCCTCGTCGGCGACACCGGTGAGGAAGCCGGAGACGAGGGTGCCGCCGTCGCGGACGTACGCGAGGAGGTTCTCGATCGCCGCGTCGGTGAGGGCGTACAGCTGGGGGACGACGACGAGCTTGTAGCCGCTCAGGTCGTGCTCGGGGTGGGCGAAGTCGGTGGTGAGGTGGGCCTCCCACAGGGCGCGGTGCCAGGCACGGACGACGGCCGGGTGGTCGACCTCGCTGGAGAGGCGGCCGTCCTGGGCGCCGGCCCACCAGGCGTGCCAGTCGTGCAGGACGGCGATGTCGTTGGCGGTGTGACTGCCCGTCACCTCCGCGGAGATTTGGGCCAGCTCGGCACCGAGCTGCTTGACCTCCTGGTACGTCCGCCCCTCCTCCCCCGCGTGGCTGACCATCCCGGAGTGGAACTTCTCCGCGCCCTGCCGGGACTGCCGCCACTGGAAGTAGCAGACGGCGTCGGCCCCTCGGGCCACGGCCTGGAGGGACCAGAGGCGGTTGAGACCGCGCGGCTTGGGGTGGTTGACGCCTCGCCAGTTGACCGGTCCCGCCGCCTGCTCCATCAGCATCCAGGGGCCGCGCGCCTGGGAGCGGGTCATGTCCTGGACGAGGGCGCCGTTCTGGGCGCCGAGCGGATCGCGCGGGTCGGGGTACAGGTCCACCGAGACGACGTCCTCCTCCTCGACCCAGCGCCACGCGTCCTGACCGACCCACAGCGGCATGAAGTTGGTGGTGACGGGGAGGTGCGGGGTGGCCCGGCGGACGATGTCACGCTCGGCGACGTAGCACTCCAGGAGCATGTCGGACGTGAAGCGCTTGAAGTCCAGCACCTGGGTGGGGTTCTTCAGGTAGTGGGCGTGGCGGGGCGTGTGGATCTGAGCCCAGTCGCCGTAGCCCTGGCTCCAGAAGGCGGTGCCCCAGGCCTCGTTGAGCGCGTCGAGCGTGCCGTACCTGTCCTGGAGCCAGCCGCGGAAGCGGACGGCTGCCTCGTCGCTCCAGTCGTACGTGCAGTACTCGTTGTTGATGTGCCACATCGTGAGGGCCGGGTGGCCGCCGTAGCGGGCGGCGAGGTCCTCGGTGACGGCGGCGGCGTACCGGCGGTAGGTGGCGCTGGAGTGCGAGAAGTGCTGCCGGCCGCCCCACCACTCGGTGCGGCCGTCCTGGTCGACGGGCAGCGTGTCGGGGTGCAGGTGGCCCATCCAGGGCGGGGGCGAGGAGGTGGGCGTGGCGAGGACGACCCCGATGCCGTTGTCGTGCATCAGATCCATCAGCCGGTCCAGCCAGCCGAAGTCCCGCTCCCCCGGGCGTGGTTCGAGCTTCGCCCAGGAGAAGACACCGAGGGTGACGGAGTTGGCGCCGGCGTCCTTCATCAGCCGGACGTCTTCGAGCCAGGTCTCCTCGGGCCACTGCTCGGGGTTGTAGTCGCCGCCGTACAGGATGCGGCCGCGCGTGGCGTCGTTCAGCGAGGGCATCAGACGGGCTCCCCGTACTGGATGCCGCGCCCGTTGGTGGCGAGGTACACCCGGCCGTAGAGGCGCGGGTCGCCGACGATGACCTCGCCGGTCCAGCCCCACTGGTGGGCGTCGTCGTTGATCCGCACCCAGGTCCTGGCCTCGTCGTCGGAGCGGTAGACGGCGGTGATGCTCTCGGTGGCGCCGACCTGGTAGATGGCGGGGTACCGGGCTCCCTCGGCCGCCTTGCCGAAGCCGAGGGTGTGCGAGGCCCAGCAGCTGTCGACCTTGGTGAAGGTGGCCCCGCCGTCGGTGGACCGGTAGAGGCCGTTGGTCTTGGTGGAGAGCCACAGGTCGCCCGACCTGCCGGGGGCGGCGACCAGCTTGAACTGGCTGTCGCCGGACGGCAGTCCGGTCGCACGCGCTGTGAAGGAGAGGCCACTGTCAGTGCTGGCGAGTAGCGTTCCTGTGTCGGTGTCGTATGCGTAGAAGCGCGTCGGGTCGGCCGGGTCGGCGACCGGCGCGGCGCCCTTCGGGAAGGAGGAGATCTCGGTCCAGGTGGCACCGTTGTCCGCCGAGCGGTGGGCCGGGTACTTCGTGCCGTCCCAGTGCACGAAGGACCACAGCACCGCGCTGCCGTCGGCGTTGGTGGCGATCGGTCCCGGTGCGTCCTTGGCGATGGCGGGCTGTGCCTTGAAGGGCGCCCAGGTCTGCCCGCCGTCGTTCGAGTGGGCGCCGTTGCCGTTGTCGCCCCAGCCCGCGCGGACGACGTACGCCGGCCTGGTCGCGGCCTGCGCGAGTCCCGTCGCCGACCCGAAGACGGGGTTCGACGCCATGCCGCGCGAGGGGGATGCCGTGAGCGACTCGTGGTACATCACGCCGATGTCCCCGTTGCCGCTGATCAGGTGCGCCGTTCCGGTCGGGGGCGAGATCAGCTGGCGGGCGGACGCCTCCTCGATGCCGCGGATCCGCGGGGCCCAGGTCTTCAGGTCCCGGGTGCCGTAGATGGTGGCGCCGGTGCCGTAGAGGACGTGCCGGGAGTCGTACGGGTCGAGGGCGAGGGCCTGGATCCACCAGCCGAACTTCGGCTTGTCCGCTCCCCACTTGAGGTAGGGGGTCTCGGAGACGTCGAGGACAGCCGTGTCCTTCAGGGACGTCCAGGTGCGTCCGCCGTCGGTGCTGCGGAACACCGTGTCGACCTCCGCCCACCGGTTGTTGGTGGAGACGACGAGCGTGCCGGGCCTACGGGCGTCGACGGCGACACCGCCGTACCCGAAATTGTCGGCCGAGCCGTCGGCGGTGGTGCCGCCCGGCTTGACGGGCGTGACCTCGGTCCACTTGCCGTTGAGGATGCACAGCTTGTGCACGCTGCCGTCGGACTGGCCGTTGGGGCCCGGCGCGTTGGCGTACGTCACGTACAGGTGGCTGGTGCCCCGGTCGTAGGCGGCGCGGATCGGCACCATGGCGGCGGCGCCGGAGGGCTGACCGGGGACGGCCTCCCAGGTGCTGCCGTCGGCGGTGCGGAACAGGTTGGCGGTGGTGCCGTCGCTGTCGCCCCAGCCGGCGTAGAGCGTGCGCCCGGCGGCGACGAGGAGGGTGACGCCCTGGCCGCCCGCGCTCGGGGTGCCCGGGAAGCCGGCGGCGGTGGCCCAGGTGGCTCCCCGGTCGGTCGACTTGAGCAGCCCGTCGTGCCGGGTGCCGAGCCACAGGACGTCACTGTTGCGCGGATCGACGAGCAGCCGCTCGCCGGCGCCGCGCCCGTCCTCATTGGCGCCGAGCTTCACATCGAGGTCGGTACGGGCCCAGGTGGCACCGCGGTCCTCGGAGCGCAGGACGGCACCGTTGCCGGCCCAGGACTGGGCGTAGGTGCCGAGGGAAAGGTAGAGGCGGTTCGGGTGGGCGGGGTCGACGGCCATGGCCTCGACACCGAGCAGGTTCCAGTCGTCCCAGCCGAGGTGATCGGTCAGCGGCGTCCAGCGGGCGGCCCGGTCGTCCCAGCGGTAGGCGCCGCCGATGTCGGTACGGGCGTAGGCGAGGCCGCGGACGGAGGGGTGGAAGAGGATACCGGTGACGAAGCCGGTGCCGCCTTGGACGGCGTTGCGCCAGCGGTAGGCGGGGGTGGGGGCGGACTCCGCGGCCCGGGCGGGACCGGCGAGAGTGGGAAGGCTGGTGAGCGCGGCAGCGGCCGCGGTCCCGGCAAGAACGGCACGTCTACTCAAGCTGGACGCGTGCATGCCACATACCTCGTTCTGCAAAAGGGGAGTGGGGAGACCTACCTGGGGGCGCGGGGCGGTGACATTCTGCGGCTCCGCCGCGATGGGGGTCCCCCGGGTTCGAGCGAAGCCGAGAACTTGGGGGAGCGACCAGCCACGACGGACCCGCAGCCGGGAACCCGCAGAAGCTCCCACTCACGCCACCCGCTCGGGCGTCAGCCCTTGATCGCGCCGGTCAGCATGCCCTTCTTGAAGTGCCGCTGGACGAAGGGAGATGCGATGGCGACGGGGATCAACGCGAGGACCATGACAGCCATCTGAAGCCCGAGCGCGGAGAGTTGACCGGTGCGGACCGCCTGCTGGAGGCCGGTCGGCGCCTCGGAGTTCTTCTGGACCAGCTGGATCAACACGTTCTGCAGCGGCATCATCTGCTGGTCGGTGAGGTAGATGGAGGCGTTGAACCAGGCGCTCCAGTACCCGACCGCGTAGAACAGGGAGATGACGGCCAGCACCGCCCGCGACAGCGGCATGATGATGGTCAGCAGGACGCGCAGGTCACTGGCCCCGTCGATGCGGGCGGACTCGGTGAGTTCGGGGGAGATCCCCATGAAGAAGGCGCGCAGCACGAGGATGTTGAAGACGCTGACCGCGCTCGGCAGGATCAGCGACAGATAGGTGTCGGTGAGGCCCAGCGACTGCACCAGAAGGTACGTCGGGATGAGGCCGGCCCCGAAGAACATGGTCGCCATGATGGTCATCAGCAGGAACCGGTGGCCCAGACTGCCCGGCCGGGACAGGCCGTAGGCCGCGAGCACCGACACCGTCATCGAGAACAACGTGCCGAAGAGCGTGACGCCGAGTGAGACCATGATCGCGCGGCTGACCTGGCCGCCGCTGAGCAGTTCCGTGTAGTTGACGAAGGTGATGCCCTTGGGGATCACGACGAGGCCGCCGGCCTGGTCGATCACGGGTTTGGGGGAGAGACTGGTGACGATCACGATCCACAGCGGACCGAGCACCCCCAGGCAGCAGAGCGCGAGGAAGGCGCCCTTCGCGGTGAGTCCGGCTCTGCTGGGCGGCTCCTCCCACACAGGGCGGGCGGGAGCCTTGAGGCTGCGGACGAGCTGCGTGTTGAGGCTCACTTCTTGTACACCCCCTGCTCGCCGAGGAGGTGCGCGAACTTGTTCGCGCCCAGGACGAGACAGACTCCGATGGCGCCCTTGACGAGGCCGACCGCGGCCGCGTAGCTGAAGTCGCCGTTCTGGATACCCATGTTCCACACATACGTGTCGAGGACCTCGCTGGCCCCCACGCCGACCGCGTCCCGCTGGAGCAGGAACTGCTCGAAGCCGACGCTCAGCGCGTCGCCCACCCGCAGCACCAGCAGCAGCGCGATCACCGGGCGCAGCGCGGGCAGCGTCACATGCCACATGCGCCGCCAGCGCCCGGCGCCGTCCATGGCTGAGGCCTCGTACAGGTCGGTGCTGACCGCGGCCAGCGCGGCGAGGAAGACGATGATCCCCCAGCCGGCGTCCTTCCACACGGACTGCGCGGTGACCAGGTACTTGAAGAGGTCCGCGTTGGTCATCAGGTCGAAGCCGCTCCAGCCGTGATCCTCCAGGGTCTGGGCGATGATGCCCGCGCCGCCGAACATCTGCTGGAAGACGGTGACCACGAGGACCCACGAGAAGAAGTGCGGCAGATACATGATCGCCTGCGCCACCGCCCGCACCCGGGGCCGGACCACGCTGTTGATGAGCAGCGCGAGGGCGATGGGGATCGGGAAGAACAGCACCAGCTGGAGCGAGAACAGGACGAGGGTGTTCTGCGTGGCGTCCCAGAACAGCGGGTCGTCGACCATCCGCGAGAACTGCTCGACGCCGAGCCAGGGGCTGTGGAAGATGGCCGTGACGCCGTTGCTGGAGACGTACGGGTCGTAGTCCTGGAAGGCGACGACGTTGCCGAGCAGCGGGACGTAGTTGAAGATCAGGAGCAGCACGACGACGGGCAGCGTCATCAGGATGAGCGCGCGGTCCCGGCGCAGCCGGACCCGCCAGGGGATCTTGCCCGCCTTGCCCGCCCTGCGCGGCACCCGTTCCTTCGCCGCCGCGGCGGCGACCGCGGCCGTCGGTTCCTCGACGGCCGCGGGGGGACGGGTCCCGTCGGGCCTGCTCCCCGCCGTGATGGACATCAGTTGGCGCTGCCGTTCTTGTCGATGAGCTGCTGGTACCAGTCGCGCAGCTTGTCGCCGCCGGAGGACTTCCAGGTGGAGATGGCCTGCTGGACGTCGGACAGCTTCTTGTTGCCGCGCACGTAGTCGATCTCCAGCTGCTCGAACTGGCTCCAGAGGTTGGCGTAGCGGGTCGGCTCGACGATGTTCATGCCGTACGTGGACGTCTTCTTCATGAAGGCGCCCATCCGCTGCTGCCACTCGACCTGCTTGCGGGCGATGTCGGGCAAGTCCGGGTGGGCGTAGTAGGCGGCCGGCGCGGCCAGCATCACCCAGGCGTTGATCACCTCGGAGTTGCCCAGGTCGTTCTTGACCGGCACGCCGTCCTTGACCGTGTAGTGGGTGCCCTCGACACCGTAGTCGACGAGCATCCGCTCCTTGGTGCCGTAGGGCGCTGCCGCGAAGTCGGCGGCGGCCAGCGCGTTCTCGATCGTCGTCTTCGAGGCGCCCTTGCGGATCATCGACCAGATGCCGGCGGGCTGGGCCGCCGTCAGCGACGGGTTGCCGCCGTCGGCGCCGAAGATGTCCATGCCCTCGATCACGAAGTCCGGGTTGGACGCGGCCTGTTCGGCGGTCAGGCCGTACCAGGCGGACATGTCGCCGTTGAAGACCAGGATCTGCCCGGCGGTGAACCGCTGGCCATCGTCGCCCGAGCGCGCCTTGGCGTCGGGGTGGACCAGGCCCGCGTCGAACAGCTTGCGCGTCCACTCGAGGGCCTCGAGGTACTCGGGCTGCTCGATGCGGTACGTCAGCTTGCCGTCGGAACCGACGTTCCATCCGAGCGACCCGGAGGGGCGGACACCGAATATGTTGCACGCGGTCCAGGTCATGTTGTCGCCGCAGGCCCACACCTTGGCCTTGGCGCTGGTGGCCTCCTTGGCCCAGCTGAGGAACTCGTCGGGCGACTTGGGTACGGAGTAGCCCTTCTTGTCGAAGATGTCCTTGCGGTAGTAGGGCACGATGAAGGACGCGGTGGCGGCCGGCATCGGGATGCCGCGCAGCGCGCCGCCGAAGATGCCCATGCGCCAGGCGTCGGAGGGGATCGCGGCCAGGTTCGGGTACTTCTTGACCTTGTCGCCCGCCAGGTACGGACCGAGGTCCATGAACTTCGCGGTGACGGCGTTCGAGATCTTGCCGACCAGTTCCCAGCTCGGCACGACCACCATGTCGGGTATGGAGCTGGAGGCGAGGACGGCGCCGAGCTTCTGGCCGTAGGTGTTGCCGTCCTGGTTCTGCCAGGTGACCTTGGTGCCCGCCGCGGCGTCGAGTTGCGTGTAGTAAGCGCAGCCGGCCTTCGGCGGGGAGCCCCAGAACGGGGACATGATCTTGAAGGGGGCGCCGGTGCCGAGCTTGTCCGGGACCGAGGTGGCGAGGGCCGCGAGCTCGACCTTGCCGGTGTATCCGGAAGCCGAACCGTTCTTCGAGGGCAGGTCCGGCTTGGCGACCGCGCTGGCGACGAACGTCGGGAGCAGCTTGTCCGCCGCCTTGCCCGACGTGGTCCCGTCACGCGACCCGCTGTCCGAGCCGCCACAGGCGGCAAGCAGCGGCATCCCGCCCGCCACCGCGGCGGTGGCCACCGCCGTGGAGGCGAGGAAGCTTCTCCGACTTGGGGCGGAGGAGGCGGAAGCGGCGTTCGGCGTCATTGCGTCAACCCTTCATGGCGCACCAGGACACCCGGCGGTGGAGCCGTCGGCTGCGGTGTCTTGAGTGGAACTGGCTGAGCTGAAGCGGTCATAGTGACTAGTCGAATGAGTCGAAGTAGTCGAAGCGCTTCGATGTTGCTGCGAGGTTAAGTGAACACCCAGGGGTGCACAAGAGTCGCTTCCAAGATTCCTCCGAGGTATGGAGGATCGAACGGGCCTCTTACGCGACTTGAAATGTCGGCGGGGAGTCGCAGTTGTTGCCCCGGGGTGTCTTGACACCCACCCCCGGATCGAATCAGCATCGAAGCGCTTCGAAAGCGCTTCGCCGCTCCATCGCAAGGGGATCCCCACGTGACCGCACAAACGCCGCCTACGACGCCTTTCCGCGATCCGCGCCTGCCGTTCGCGAAGCGCATCGACGATCTGCTGTCGCGGCTGACCCTCGACGAGAAGACCGGATTCCTGCACCAGTTCACGCCCGCCGTCGAGCGCCTCGGCATCGCCGGGTTCCGCACCGGCCAGGAGGCCCTGCACGGCGTGGCATGGATGGGCCCGGCCACGGTGTTCCCGCAGGCCGTGGGCCTCGGCGCGACCTGGAACACCGATCTGGTACGACGGGTCGGCGAGGCGGTGTCCAAGGAGACCCGCGCGATGCGTGCCCGTGACGAGCGCGTCGGCCTCAACGTCTGGTCGCCGACGGTGAACCTGCTGAGGCATCCGCTGTGGGGCCGTAACGAGGAGGGCTACTCGGAGGACCCGAAGCTCACCTCGGCCATCGCCACCGCCTACACACACGGCCTGCGCGGCGACCATCCGACGTACTGGCGCACGGCGCCGGTCCTCAAGCACTGGCTGGCGCACAACAACGAGACGGACCGGGCCACGGCGTCGAGTTCGGTGCGCCCGCGCGTGCTGCACGAGTACGACCTGCGCGCCTTCCGCGAGACCGTCGAGGCGGGCGCGACGGCCGGGGTGATGCCGGCGTACAACCTGGTCAACGGCCGCCCGAACCACGTCTCGCCCTATCTCCGCGAGCAGTTGCGCACCTGGACCGACGAGGAGCTGCTGGTCTGCTCGGACGCGGGCGCGCCCACCAACCTGGTCGACTCCGAGCACTACTTCGACACCCACGAGGAGGCCACCGCGGCCGCGGTCCTCGCCGGCGTCGACAGCTTCACCGACCACGGCACGGACAGTTCGCAGATCGTCCAGAGGGTGCGAGGCGCGCTGGATCAGGGCCTGCTGACCGAGGCCGACCTCGACACCGCGGTCCGCCGCCAGCTCTCCGTCCGCTTCCGGCTCGGCGAGTTCGACCCGCGCTACGACCCGTACGCCGACACCTCGGACTTCGACACCCCGGCGCACCGCGCGCTCGCCAAGGAGGCCGCCGAGCAGGCGATCGTCCTGCTCAAGAACGACGGCGTGCTGCCGCTGGCCCAGGACACCCGGATCGCCGTGGTCGGCCTGCTCGCCGACGAGTGCAAGCTCGACTGGTACAGCGGCACCCTCATCCACCGCTCGACCCCGCTGGAGGGCCTGTACGAGCGGTTCGGCGCGGAGCGCGTCGAGTTCGCGGAGGGGGTGGACCGGGTCCTGCTGAAGACGCGCGGAGGTACGTTCCTCCACGTCCCCGAGGCACAGGACGCGACCGACGAGGTGCGCGGCGCCGAGGGCGCGCTGGACCCGGCCCTGCTCGCGGGCCGCACCGACCTGCCCCCGCTCACCGCGGCCGCCGTCGGCACCGAACTCGCGCTTGTCGACTGGGGCGAGGGCGTCCTGACCCTGCGCGCGCCCGACGGCCGCTATCTCTCGGTCGCCGAGGACGGCTACGTACGCGCCTCCGCCGACCAGCCCGGAGGCTGGGTCGTCCAGGAGACGTTCCGGATGGAACCGCACGAGAACGGACACCTCCTCAGGCACGTCGGTACGGGTCGCCACGTCTCTGTCGCCGCCGACGGAGTAAAGGTTGCCGACGAGAACGACGAGAACGACGAGAACCCCGAAACGTTCGAGCTGATCATCGTCGAACGCGGCGAGGACGCAGTGACCCGGGTCACCTCGGAGGCCGACGTGGTCCTGGTGGTCGCGGGCAACGACCCGCACATCAACGGCCGAGAGACGGAGGACCGTACGACGCTGCGCCTGCCCGCCCAGCAGGAGCGCCTGCTGCGCGCCGCCCGCGCCGCCAACC
The DNA here is from genome assembly GCF_059026085.1 of Streptomyces sp. a15. Lineage (NCBI taxonomy): Bacteria > Bacillati > Actinomycetota > Actinomycetes > Kitasatosporales > Streptomycetaceae > Streptomyces > Streptomyces sp. A15. The sequence goes on from NZ_JBWLKM010000003.1 coordinate 91,805, forward strand.
CGGACACCGTGCTGGCGCTGACCTCCGCCTACCCCTACGCGCTGGACACCGCTGATCTCCCGGCGGTGCTGTGGACGGCCCACGGCGGCCAGGCGGCCGGCACCGCCCTCGCCCGCGTCCTGGCCGGCGACGTCTCCCCCGCCGGCCGCCTCCCGCAGACCTGGTACGCCGACGACGCCGACCTGCCCGGCCTTCTCGACTACGACGTGATCGGCAGCCGCCAGACGTACCTCTACTTCGAGGGCACGCCGCTCTTCCCCTTCGGCCACGGACTGTCGTACGCGACGTTCTCCTACGGCGATCTCAGCTCCCGCGTCGAGGGCGAGACGCTGCACGTCTCCTTCACGATCACCAACACCGGTGACGTCACGGCCGACGAGGTCGCCCAGCTCTACACCCGCGCCGTGGACCCGGTGGTCCCGCGCCCGCGCCGCGAACTGCTGGCGCACCGGCGCGTGACGCTCGCACCCGGCGCCGAGGCGGAGCTGGCCTTCGAAGTCCCCCTGCGTTCCTACGAGTTCTGGGACGTGACCCGGGGCAGGTGGCGCCTGGAGCCGGGCCCGTACGAGCTGCTGGCCGGCGCCTCCAGCGAGGACGTCCGCCTTCGTACGACCGTCCTCCTGGACGGCGAGCCCTCGGCCCCGCGTCCGGTGCTCGAACGCGGCCTGGACGGCGCCGACTTCGACGACCAGAGCGGCGTCGAGATCGTCGACCGTACGAAGACCGCGGGCGACGCGGTGACGGCGGCGGAGGGCCGGACCGGTGAACTGGTCTACCGCGCCTGCGACTTCGGCGCCGGTGCCACGCGGGTGACGGTGTCGGTGGCGGGCGAGGGAGTGGTCGAGCTCGCCCTGGACGGCGGGCCGACGCTGGCCACCCTGACGTCGGACGCGGCCGGCTCCGGGCCGTACGCCTACACCACGCTCGGCGCCGGGTTCGGCGCCGAGGGCGTGCACGACGTCCACCTGAGACTGCGCGGCCCGCTGCGGCTCGCGCACGTCGGCTTCTCCGGCTGAGGGTCCGGAGGAGACCGGCGCAGAGAAGGGGCCCGGCACCGGAAGGCATCGGTGCCGGGCCCCTTCAGGGACGGCGTAAGCGCGTCGGACGCAACCTTAGCTGAAAATGGTTCCCATTAGCTAGAGGGCGAGTCCGGTCAGTACAAGGACCCGCTCGTACGTGTAGTCGTCCATCGCGAACTTCACGCCCTCGCGGCCCACTCCCGACTGCTTGACGCCGCCGTACGGCATCTGGTCGGCGCGGTAGGACGGCACGTCGCCGATGACGACACCGCCGACCTCCAGCGCGCGGTGGGCGCGGAAGGCGACCTGGAGGTCGTGCGTGAACACGCCCGCCTGGAGGCCGTACTTGGAGTCGTTGACGGCGGCGAAGGCAGCCGCCTCCCCGTCCACCTTCTGCACGGTGAGAACCGGCCCGAAGACCTCCTCGCAGGACAGGGTGGTGCTCGCCGGTACGTCGGTCAGGACGGTCGGCGCGTAGGAGGCGCCGTCGCGCTTGCCGCCGGTGCGGAGCTGCGCCCCGGCCTCGACGGCCTCCTGCACCCACGCCTCCACCCTCTTGGCGGCGTCCTCGCTGACCAGCGGCCCGACGTCGGTCTTGTCGTCGCTCGGGTCGCCGGTGGCCTGGGCCTCGACGGCGGCGACGACGCGGGGCAGCAGACGGTCGTAGACGGACGCGTCCGCGATGACCCGCTGCACGGAGATGCAGGACTGGCCGCCCTGGTAGTTGGAGAAGGTGGCGATGCGGGTGGCGGCCCAGTCGAGGTCGGCGTCGGAGGCGTAGTCGCCGAGGACGACCGCGGCGCCGTTGCCTCCCAGCTCCAGGGTGCAGTGCTTGCGCGGCACCGAGTCCATGATCGCGTAGCCGACCTTCTCGGAACCGGTGAACGAGATGACCGGCAGGCGCTCGTCCTGGACGAGGGCGGGCATCCGGTCGTTGGGCACCGGGAGGATGCTCCAGGAACCGGCCGGGAGCTCGGTCTCGGCGAGCAGCTCGCCGATGACGAGCCCGGAGAGCGGGGTGGCCGGGGCCGGCTTGAGAATGATCGGCGCACCGGCGGCGATCGCCGGGGCGATCTTGTGGGCGCACAGGTTCAGCGGGAAGTTGAACGGCGCGATGCCCAGCACGGCGCCCTTCGGGAAGCGGCGGGTGAGCGCGAGCCGGCCCTGACCGCCGGCGTCCGTGTCGAGCCGCTGCGCCTCGCCGCCGTTGAACCTCCGCGCCTCCTCGGCGGCGAACCGGAACACGGAGACGGCCCGGCCGACCTCGCCGCGGGCCCACTTGACCGGCTTGCCGTTCTCCGCGGAGATGAGCTGCGCGATCTCCTCCGTGCGCTCGGCCAGCCGCCGGCTCACGTGGTCGAGGGCGGCGGCGCGGAGGTGGGCGGGGGTGGCCGCGAAGTCCTCGCGGACGGCGTGCGCGGCGGCCACGGCCTCCTCGATCTGCGCGTCGCTCGGCACGGCGACCTTGCCGACGAGGCGGCCGTCCCAGGGCGAGGTGACGTCGAAGCTGTCCTCGCCGGTGGCCTGGCGGCCGGCGAGCCAGAAGGCGTGGGTGGAAGTCATGTGTCGACGGTAGGGGTGGGGAGGGCGGATGGTGTTTCGCCGAGTTGTAGTGGTGGGGGCAGGGGTTGCGCCGGATTGGCAGGGTCGGTGGGGGTGCGGGTCCCTGGGGGCTCCGCCCCCAGGGAGGCCCGCGCCCGCGCCGGGTACCTACGCCGACGTCGCCTTCAGCGCCAGCCACAGCTCCATCCGCATGTCCGGATCGTCCAGCGAGCGCCCGAGGATCTCCTCGACCCGCCGCATCCGATACCGCAGCGTATGCCGGTGAACGCCCAGGTCCGCGGCCGCCGCATCCCACTGACCGTGCCGGGACAACCACGCCCGGAGCGAGGCCACCAGATCCCCCCGCCCGGTCGCGTCGTGCTCGTACAGCGGCCGCAGCAGACCGTCCGCGAACGCCTTCACCGCATCGTCGGCCAGCAGCGGCAGCACCGACCCCGCCGCCATCTGCTCGTGCTCGACGAACACCCGCCCCCGCCGCCGAGCCACCGACAACGCCTGCTCGGCCTGCTTGTACGCGGCCGCCGCGGCGATCGGCCCGACCGGCGCCGACAGCCCCACGACCAGCTCGTCCTCGTCACCGCCGGCCGCCTGCTCCCGTACCCCCGCCCGCGCCGCCTCCAGCGCCGCCGCGTACTCCCCGCACGCGGCCACCGCGGCACCGCCGTCCGCGGCGAGCACCACCAGCCGCTCGCTCTCGCCGCCCCCGTTCTCCGGCACGACCAGCACGGCCTCGCCGGAGCGGGCCGCCGCCGACTCCACGACCTCGGTGAGCGCGCCCAGCGGATCACCGTTCGTGTCGGCGGCGGCGAGGGTGGCGGCCGTCGGATTGGCGGGCGGCACGCGCGCGTGGTCGTCGGTCTGCACCCGGGCGGCCGACGCGGCGGAGGCCGACTCGGCGACGATCATCCGGAAGGGGGCGTCGAGCAGAGCGCCGTACAGATCCCCGGCGACCGTGCGCGCGTGGTCCGGCTCCCCGGCGAGCAGCATGCGCAGCACCGCCGCGCCGAGCCGCTGTTCGGCCGCGTGCAGGGAGCGTGACCGTTCCGTCGTGAGGGTGAGCAGGGCGATGGCCGAGTGGACGGCGTACCGCTCGGCCGTGCCGAGGGCCGCGGCGGTCCCGACGGCCAGCGCGGCGCGCGGCCGCCGCCCGGTGCCCAGCGAGTGCAGTTCGACCCGGTCCTCGTGCTCGGGGCCGCCGACGACCGACGAGGCGGGCGCGGGCCGGTCCCGCAGCCGCTCGACGTCCGCCGTGAGCCGGGCGGCCCGCCGTACCGCCCACTCCGGCGCGGTGGCGACGACGGCGCCCGAGGCGTCGTAGAGCGCGGCCCACCCGTCGACCTGCGAGGCGAGCGCGCTCAGCAGCCCCTCCGGGCCGTCCGTGAGGGCCTGCTTGGTCAGTTCTCGCTGCGCCGCGAAGCCCGCGGTCACCGCCCGGTACTGGTCGGCGGCGATCTCCGCGGACACCGCCTTGCTGATGGCGAGGAAGGGGGTGCGGCGCGGTACCTCCAGCAGCGGCAGCCCTTCCTGCTCGGCCGCGTCGACGAGCGCCTTGGGGATCTCCTCGTGGTTGACCCCGACGGCGAAACCGAGCCCGACGACCCCCGCGCCGACCAGCCGCTTCACATAGCGCGCCATCGCCTCCGGGTCCTCCGCGTCCAGCTTCAGCGCGGTGACCAGCAGCAGCTCGCCGCCCTCCATGTAGGGCACGGGGTCGGCGAGCTCGCTGACGTGCGCCCAGCGGACCGGCACGTCCAGGCGGTCCTCGCCCGCCCGCACGGTCAGCTTCAGCGCGGAGTGGTGGACGAGCGAGGCGAGCGTGGGGGGCATGAGGCCTTCAGGTGTACGAGACAGGTATGTGTGGCATGTGTGGCTGTCGTGATCTTTGTGATCTTTTGGCCGCTACGTATGAACGGCCTGTGCCGATTCTGCCTCAGCGTACGGTCCCCCCGTCACCTCAACCGCGCAGATCCACCAGCAGCGGCGGCGCGTGCTCGCCCTTCACGTTGGTGAGGGACAGCACCGCGTGCCCCGGCGGCACGCCGTGCGCCAGCTCGGACGCGGACCACCGCTCCCGCTCGACCTGCCGTACGGTCACCGCCCGCGCGGTCGGCGCCTTGCCGGTGATCACCCGCCGCACCGCGTGCAGCACCTTGCCGGCCGGCGTCTCGGCGATGATCTGCCGGTCGGTGACGTCCCGCGCCTCGATCCACTCCTTGCCCCACACCTCGGCGAAGTCCTGCCCGTCCCACGGCGTCAGCCCGGACAGCGCCATCCGGCACCCGGTGGCCCCGAGCAGCGGCCCGCGCAGCGGCCTCGGTACGTCGTCCAGGGTGCGCAGCGTCAGCACGACACCGGCGTTGCCCGACCGCAGCCGCTGAATGCCCCGCACCGCTTCGGGTGTCACCACGCCCGTGGCGTCGTCGAGGATCAGGCAGGCGAACAGCGACCGGTCCTCCCGTACCGCCACGCTCGCCGTGAACTGGGCCAGCACCAGCCGCGCCAGCATCCGCGAGGCGTCGGCGTGCCCGCGCTGCGGCAGGTCGACGCGGACCCGCACGGGATGGTCGAGCGCCTTGAGCGAGAACGGCCGCGACTGTCCGGACGTGTCGAAGAAGCCCGCAAAGGCCGGCCGGTCGAGCAGCGCCACGCGATCCGCGAGTACGCCCCCCACGTCCCCCGGCTGCCCCATCTGCCGCTCCCGCGCGTCCAGTTCGCGCAGCAGCGACTCCTGCCCGGAGTCCTCGAGGCCCTTGCGCAGTGCGGCCAGCGGGGCGGGCGATCCGTCGAGCAGCTGCCGCAGCTCCGGTACGGAGGGGAAGCGTCCGTGGACCGTCCGGAACGGCCCGAGGAGCTGGGCGAGGACGGTGGTGGAGCGGCGGGTGTCCCCGCCCTGGTGCGGCTCGGCGAGATCGCCGACGAGCGCCTCGGCGAGCACCGCCGCCGCCTCGTCCGGGTCCGTCGTCCCGCCGTACAGGTCGAGGTCGTACACCGATTCCGGATTCCCGATCCGTACGACCACGTCGTAGGAGTCGGCCGGGCCGAGCCCGGCGCCCGCCGCGCCGACCACCACGACCGAGGCGCGCCCGGCGAGCGCGTGCAGGCACAGCGACTCGGCGAGCGGGTTCACGACGGTCCCGGTCTTGCCGGAGCCGGGCGGTCCGACGGCGAGGAGCGAGGTGCCGAGCAGCTCGGGGCCGAGGCCGAGGCCGCTGCCGCGGTAGGCGTACGGGTTGCGGGCGTCGTCGGCCGTGGTGCCCAGGCGCACCTGGCCGGTGACCAGGTCGTGGCGGGCGATCCGGGTCGGCAGGTCGCGCTCGCCGGAGGGGTGCGCGCAGGCGGCGGCGCCTTCGCCGAGCACCGCGCCGGTGAAGGTGGCGAGGCTGTGGCGGCCGCTGCGCACGCCCTGCCAGGCGCGGTCGATCCGGGCGAGGTCGACGTCCCGCATCAGCCCGGCCCGGGCCTCGGCGGCGAGCCGCTCGGCGGCGTCGACGGCCCCGGCGGCCCGCAGCTGGGGCCACTCGGCGGGGTCTTCCTGAGGGGCGGGGGTTGCCTGCTCAGGTTCACGGCGCCGGAAACGGGGGGCTACGAAGCGACGCCACACCTCATCCCAGCGGCCGAGCCGACCCACCCCGACCATGATCGCCAGGACGATGAGCAGGGTGTAGCCGTCGTAAAGAAGGAGCCTGACGACACTGCTGTCGCTGTGCAACCAGGCGTCCGGCGCAAGGAGCTGCAACGGCAGGATCCACCAGCCCCCGAGGTAGCCATTCTCCAGCAGCGACCAGATCAGCCAGCCCACCAGGAACGCGATCACCGCCCCACTCAACAACTGCCGCGTCGGGACTTGCTCCGGCTCGACCTCCGGACGGGGCTCGTGCCCGAACCGCCAGACCCCCGGTGCCGCCTCCGGCCGGGGCGTCCGCAGCCACGCGAGGAAGGCCGACCCGTCCGGCCTCGGCGGCACGCCCGGCGTCGGAGCCGCGGTCGGCCGCGGCGGCATCGCCGGGATCCCGGGGGGTCCCGCCGGACGTGGCACAGGGTTCGCATGCGTACCCCGCGCGTCCCGCGTCCCGTCGCTGTCCATCGCCCTCGCCCCTTGACCAGCCGTTCCGTCCACCGTCAGCGAGTCAATCTAACGCCCCCGCCTGGGTAGTTCACCGCTTACGCGGCCGGGCCCGCACCGACCGGGCCGTACATCTCTATGTCCACGGCGGACAAGCCGTATCGGCGAGAACGCCCACATGGAGCATGCCCACCTCCCAGTCCCCGCCCTAGCCTGCGAGAAAAGAGAAGGCAATCGTCGGCAGAGCAGAAACCCCAGGAGCCCCCCATGACCGCACTTCCGCAGGAGCGCCGCGTCGTCACCGCCATCCCCGGCCCGAAGTCGCAGGAGCTGCAGGCCCGCCGTGTCGCCGCGGTCGCGCAGGGAGTGGGCTCCGTGCTGCCCGTGTTCACCGCGCGCGCGGGCGGCGGGATCATCGAGGACGTCGACGGCAACCGTCTGATCGACTTCGGCTCCGGCATCGCGGTCACCTCGGTCGGCGCCTCGGCCGAGGCCGTCGTACGCCGGGCCTCCGCCCAGCTCGCCGACTTCACCCACACCTGTTTCATGGTCACGCCGTACGAGGGGTACGTGGAGGTCGCCGAGGCCCTCGCCGAACTGACCCCGGGCGACCACGCCAAGAAGTCCGCTCTGTTCAACTCCGGCGCCGAGGCCGTCGAGAACGCCGTCAAGATCGCCCGCGCCTACACCAAGCGGCAGGCGGTCGTCGTCTTCGACCACGGCTACCACGGCCGTACCAACCTGACGATGGCGCTGACCGCGAAGAACATGCCGTACAAGCACGGCTTCGGCCCGTTCGCGCCCGAGGTCTACCGGGTCCCGGTGGCCTACGGCTACCGCTGGCCGACCGGCCCGGAGAACGCGGGCCCGGAGGCCGCCGCCCAGGCCATCGACCAGATCACCAAGCAGGTCGGCCCGGACAACGTGGCCGCGATCATCATCGAGCCGGTGCTCGGCGAGGGCGGCTTCATCGAGCCGGCCAAGGGCTTCCTGCCCGCGCTGCGGAAGTTCGCCTCGGACAACGGCATCGTGTTCGTCGCCGACGAGATCCAGTCCGGCTTCTGCCGCACCGGCCAGTGGTTCGCCTGCGAGGACGAGGGCATCGTGCCCGACCTGATCACCACCGCCAAGGGCATCGCGGGCGGTCTGCCGCTCGCCGCCGTCACCGGCCGCGCCGAGATCATGGACGCCGCGCACGCGGGTGGCCTCGGCGGCACCTACGGCGGCAACCCGGTCGCCTGCGCGGGTGCGCTCGGCTCCATCGAGACGATGAAGGAGCTCGACCTCAACGCCCGGGCGAAGGCGATCGAGGCGACGATGAAGGCCCGGCTGTCCGCCATGGCCGAGAAGTTCGACATCATCGGCGACGTCCGCGGCCGCGGCGCGATGATCGCCATCGAGCTGGTCAAGGACCGCGCCACCAAGGAGCCGAACCCGGAGGCGACCGCCGCCCTCGCCAAGGCCTGCCACCAGGAGGGCCTGTTGGTCCTGACCTGTGGCACCTACGGCAACGTGCTGCGCTTCCTGCCCCCGCTGGTCATCGGCGAGGATCTCCTGCGCGAGGGACTCGACATCATCGAGCAGGCTTTCGCGCGCATCTGACGGGTGGGCCGCACAGGTGATTCCGCGAGCGGCAGACCGTGTGAAGAAGGTGTGCGAGGTGGATGGGAGGACTCGATTCCGCCTGTCCTAGCCCCATCGCCTGACGTAGGTTCTAACCAGATGAGAGATACACCCCGCCCACAGGGGACTGTGGGCGACATCAGGCCGGGGCCTCCCCAGCTTCGACCTGGTCGTGCCCTCGCGCACACAACCGGTGCCTCCGGCTCCGGATCTCCTCACCGATCGGACAGTCGCCCGCCCCAAACCCCCCGGGGCGGCCGACCATCCGATCTGATCGGCCGCCCCGGAACCACCCCCCCTGTTCCGGGGCGGCCGACCTCCTTCTTCTTCCTCTTCGGGCTTCCGGCCCTCCTCTTCGCGCTGATCACCTGGCAGGTCGTCGCCGACGGCCCATTGCTGCGCGCGGACGAGCGCGTCAGCCGCGCCCTGGTGCATCCGGACCGCGTCTCCGAACTCCTCGCCGACCTGGGCAACATCCAGGTCGCGGTCCCCGTCCTCGCCGCCGTCCTGGCCTATGTCGCCTGGCGGGGCCGGCGCAGTGGTGCAGACCGCTGGTGGCTCCCGCCCACCGCGGCGGCCCTCCTCATGGCCCTGGTCCCGGCGCTGATCATCCCGCTCAAGGAACTCACGGCCCGCCACGGCACCTCGGTCATGCCGCCGGGGGCCGGCTACTACCCCTCCGGCCACACCGCCACGGCCGCCGTCGCGTACGGCTCCGCGGCCCTGCTCCTCTTCCCGTGGCTGCGCACGGCCTACGCCCGCCGGGAACTCCTCATCGCCTGTGCAGTCGTCAACGTCGGCGTCGGTTTCGGCCTGGTCCGCCGCGGCTACCACTGGCCGCTGGATGTCGTGGCCAGTTGGTGTCTGTGTGCGGTGCTGCTGTCGTCCTTGTGGCTGTTCCTCGGGCGGGGGACGCCCGACGACGAGCCGACGGAGTAGGTAGTAGGTGGACGGAGGCGGCCTTCCGCGTCGGCCGCACGGGCGGCCGACGAGTAGCCGTCCAGTCGGTCTCGTCTGGTCGTGCTCGTCCGTCGCCAGGCCCGCCGCCGCCTCGTGCATCGCCAGTTCGAGGAGTGCCGGGTCGGTGAGGGTGCCGGAGCCGTCCGGGGGCACCAGCCAGCGGACTCCGCCGCCGGTGGCGCGGCCCGGGTACGGCACCACGATCCAGGTGCCGGCGCCCGCGGTACGGATGCCCGTGCCGAGCCAGCGGGCCGCGGTCCCGGGCGGTACGAAGAAGCCCATGCGGGCGTCGCCGAAGTCGACCAGCACCGGTCCCGGCTGGTCGAGGATGCGGGTGAGGACGTCGAGCGTGGGGGAGCCGAGCTCGCCCGGCAGGATCAGTACGTCCCAGGCCTTGCCCGCGGGCAGGAGCGCGACCCCGAGGGGGTTGCGTTCCCACTCCCAGCGGCAGGCCTCCGGATCCGGAGCCACGGATGCGAGCCAGTCGACCGCCGTCTTCGCCCCAGTCGACCGCCGTCTTCGCCCCAGTCATGAGGGGACCTCCCTGTTGTGTCGTGGACGCGAGTCGCGTCACGAGAGAGAGGGAGGTCTCCTGGCAGCATTACGCGGGTTTTCGCCCCTCGTTGGAGTGAACCGGACCACATACGACAGTTCAGCTGTCGAAGCCGAGCCCGAGTCTGTCCATCGTCCGCAGCCACAGGTTGCGCCGCCCGCCGTGCGCGTCCGCCCGTGCCAGCGACCACTTGGTGAGGGCGATGCCCGTCCACGCGAAGGGCTCCGGCGGGAAGGGCAGCGGCTTCTTGCGGACCATTTCCAGCGCCGTGCGCTCCGTGGACTCCCCCGCCAGCAGGTCCAGCATCACGTCGGCGCCGAACCGGGTGGCCCCGACGCCCAGACCCGTGTAGCCCGCCGCGTACGCCACCTTCCCGTGGTGGGCCGTGCCGTAGAACGCCGAGAAGCGCGAGCAGGTGTCGATCGCGCCGCCCCACGCGTGCGTGAAGCGGAGGCCCTCCAGCTGCGGGAAGCAGGTGAAGAAGTGCTCGGCGAGCTTGGCGTACGTCTGAGGGCGGTCGTCGTACTCGGCGCGCACCCGGCCGCCGTACGGGTAGATCGCGTCGTAGCCGCCCCAGAGGATGCGGTTGTCCGCGGACAGGCGGAAGTAGTGGAACTGGTTGGCGCTGTCCCCCAGCCCCTGCCGGTTCTTCCAGCCGATCGACGCCAGTTGGCCGGCGCTCAGCGGTTCGGTCATCAGCGCGTAGTCGTAGACCGGGACCGTGTACGCCCGCACGCGCTTGACCAGGTTCGGGAAGATGTTGGTGCCGAGCGCGACCGTGCGGGCGCGGACCGAGCCGTACGGAGTGCGTACGGCCATCCCGGCGCCGTACGGCTTCAGCGTGAGCGCGGGCGTGTGCTCGTGGACACGGACGCCGAGCCGGACGCAGGCCCGCTTCAGCCCCCAGACCAGCTTGGCCGGGTGGAGCATGGCGACGCCCCGGCGGTCGTGGAGGCCGGCCTGGAAGGTCGGTGAGGCCACCTGTTCCCGGACGGCCTCCCTGTCCAGGAACTCGACGCCGTCGGCGAGACCCTCGCGCTCCATCTGCTCGTACCAGTCGCGCAGTTCCCGCGCCTGGTACGTCTCGGTGGCCACGTCGATCTCGCCGGTGCGCTCGAAGTCGCAGTCGAGGTCGTGCCGGGCGACCGCCTTCTCGATCTCGTCGAGGTTGCGGGCGCCGAGCTCCTGGAGCTTGTGGATCTCGTCCGGCCAGCGGGTCAGGCCGTTGGGCAGGCCGTGGGTGAGGGAGGCGGCGCAGAAGCCGCCGTTGCGGCCCGAGGCGGCCCAGCCCACCTCGCGGCCTTCCAGCAGGACGACATCCCGCTGCGGGTCGCGCTCCTTGGCGAGGAGCGCGGTCCACAGTCCGCTGTAGCCGCCGCCGACGACCAGCAGGTCGCAGGTCTCGGTGCCGGTGAGCGCGGGCTCGGGGTGGGGCTTGCCGGGGTCGTCCAGCCAGTACGGGACCGGCTGGGCGTCGGAAAGGGACGTGGTCCAACGGCTCATGGCGCTTGGGGCCATGATGTCAACTCCCTGCAGGGCTCTTCCGCTCACGCCTTTTGCTTGGTGCGGCGGTTGCCGATGACCATCGAGGTCAGGACGAACAGGACGGCGACCAGGAACATGGCCGTCCCGATGACATTGATCTGAACGGGTGTGCCGCGCTGTGCCGAACCCCAGACGAACATGGGGAAGGTGACGGTCGAGCCCGCGTTGAAATTCGTGATGATGAAATCGTCGAAGGAGAGCGCGAAGGCGAGCAGCGCACCCGCCGCGATTCCGGGAGCCGCGATCGGCAGGGTGACCCGTATGAAGGTCTGGAAAGGGCCCGCATACAGGTCCTGAGCTGCCTGCTCCAGCCTCGGGTCCATGGACATCACGCGCGCCTTGACCGCCGTCACGACGAAGCTGAGGCAGAACATGATGTGGGCGATGAGGATCGTCCAGAAGCCCAGCTGCGCACCCATGTTGAGGAACAGGGTGAGCAGCGAGGCCGCCATGACGACCTCGGGCATCGCCATCGGCAGAAAGATCAGCGAGTTGACGGCACCCCGCGCCCGGAAGCGGTAGCGGACCAGCGCGAAGGCGATCGCCGTACCGAGGGCGGTCGCGCCGAGCGTCGCCCAGAAGGCGATCTGGAGGCTGAGTGACAGCGAGCCGCACAGGTCGGAGACCCCGCACGGGTCCTTCCAGGCGTCCGTGGAGAACTGCTGCCATTCGTAGTTGAAGCGCCCCTTCGGTTTGTTGAAGGAGAACACCGTGACAACGACGTTCGGCAGGAGGAGATATCCGAGCGTCAAAAGTCCCGCGATGACGACGAAATGGCGCTTGAGCCAGTTGACGAAGGTCATTTTAAACCAGATCCTCCGTGCCGGACTTGCGGATGTAGACCGTGACCATCACGAGAATCCCGGCCATGAGGATGAAGGAGAGTGCCGCGGCCGTCGGGTAGTCGAGGATCCGCAGGAACTGGCTCTGGATGACGTTTCCGACCATGCGGGTGTCCGTGGAGCCAAGCAAATCCGCGTTGACGTAGTCGCCGGCCGCTGGGATGAAGGTCAGCAGCGTGCCGGAGACCACGCCCGGCATCGACAGCGGGAAGGTGACCCTGCGGAAGGTCGTGAACGGCTTGGCGTACAGGTCGCCCGCCGCCTCGTGGAGGCGTCCGTCGATGCGCTCCAGCGAGCTGTACAGCGGCAGGATCATGAACGGCAGGAAGTTGTACGTCAGACCGCAGACGACCGCGAGCGGCGTGGCCAGCACGCGGTCGCCGGAGGTCCAGCCGAGCCAGCTCGTGACGTCCAGGACGTGCAGCGTGTTGAGGGCGCCGACGACCGGGCCGCCGTCCGCGAGGATCGTCTTCCAGGCGAGCGTACGGATCAGGAAGCTGGTGAAGAACGGCGCGATCACCAGGATCATGATCAGGTTCCGCCAGCGGCCCGCGCGGAAGGCGATGAGGTAGGCCAGCGGGTAGCCGAGGAGGAGGCACAGGACGGTCGCGGCGGCCGCGTAGGCGATCGAGCGCAGGAACTGCGGCCAGTACTCGGACAGGGCGTCCCAGTAGGTGGCGAAGTGCCAGGTGACCTTGTAGCCCTCCTCCAGGGAGCCCGTCTGCACGGACGTGGAGGCCTGGTAGACCATCGGCAGCGCGAAGAAGGCCAGCAGCCAGAGGATGCCGGGCAGCAGCAGCCAGTACGGCACAAGGCGGCCGCGTCTGCGCGGGGGCTTCTTCTCGGGTGCCGTCGGAGACAGAGGCGGGGGCGCCTCGGTGAGGGTCGACATCAGAGCGCCGCCTCTTCCTGGACACCGGCGTCGCCCATTTTTCCAGCAGATACAGCCTGGGCCGCGTCCAGGCCGAAGGTGTGGGCCGGGCTCCAGTGCAGGACGACCTCGGCGCCGGGCACGAGCCGGGCGTCGCGGTCGATGTTCTGGGCGTACACCTCGAACTCCGGGCAGACCGGGCTGTCGACGACGTACTGCGTGGAGACGCCGATGAAGCTGGAGTTGGCGATCCTTCCGGTGATGTGGTTGCGGCCGACCGGGATCTCGCCCGCGTCGTCGGCGTGCGTGAGGGAGATCTTCTCCGGGCGGACGCCGACCAGCACCTTGCCGCCGGTCTGTGTCGGGGCGGAACAGCGCGCCTCGGGGAGCACCAGCTTGCCGCCGCCCGCCCTGAGGACGATCTCGTCGCCGCTCTTGGAGTCGACCTCGGCCTCGATCAGGTTGGAGGTGCCGAGGAAGTTGGCGACGAAGGTGGTGTTCGGGTTCTCGTAGAGGTCGGTGGGCGAGCCGAGCTGTTCGACGCGGCCCGCGTTCATCACGGCGACGGTGTCGGCCATGGTCATGGCCTCCTCCTGGTCGTGCGTGACGTGCACGAAGGTGATGCCGACCTCGGTCTGGATGCGCTTGAGCTCCAGCTGCATCTGGCGGCGCAGCTTGAGGTCGAGGGCGCCGAGGGGCTCGTCCAGGAGGAGCACCTTGGGGTGGTTGATCAGGGCGCGGGCGACCGCGACGCGCTGCTGCTGGCCGCCGGAGAGCTGGTGCGGCTTCTTGCGGGCCTGCTCGCCGAGCTGGACGAGGTCCAGCATCTCCTCGACCTGTTTCTTCACCGACTTGATGCCGCGCCGGCGCAGGCCGAAGGCGACGTTCTCGAAGATGTCGAGGTGCGGGAAGAGGGCGTAGGACTGGAAGACCGTGTTCACCGGCCGCTTGTAGGGCGGGAGGTGGGTGACTTCCTGGTCGCCGAGGAAGACGGTGCCGGAGGAAGGTTCCTCCAGGCCGGCGATCATGCGCAGGGTGGTGGTCTTGCCGCAGCCGGAGGCGCCGAGCAGGGCGAAGAAGGAGCCCTGCGGCACGGTCAGGTCGAGCGGGTGTACGGCGGTGAAGGAGCCGTAGGTCTTGCTGATGCCCGAGAGGCGGACATCGCCCGTGGTGTCGGTCTTGTTCGTCATGGTGGTCACGCCCCAGTCAGCTTCGCGAACTTCTCTTCGAACTCGGTCTCTTCCTTCGAGCTCAGCGAGCGGAAGGCGTGGGACTTGGCGGCCATGGCCTGGTCGGGGATGATCAGCGGGTTGTTCGCCGCATCCGCGTCGATCTTCTCCAGCTCGGCTTTGACTCCGTCGACGGGACACACGTAGTTGATGTACGCGGCGAGTTCGGCGGCCGGCTTCGGCTCGTAGTAGTAGTCGATGAGCCGTTCGGCGTTCGTCTTGTGACGCGCCTTGTTGGGGACCAGCAGGTTGTCGGTCGACGTCATGTAACCGCTGTCCGGGATCAGGAAGTCGATGTCGGGGCTGTCCGCCTTCAGCTGGACGACGTCACCGGCCCAGGCGATGCAGGCGGCGAAGTCGCCGCTGGTCAGGTCGGAGGTGTAGTCGTTGCCGGTGAAGCGGCGGATCTGGCCCTTGTCGACGGCCTTCTGGAGGCGGGCGATGACCGCGTCGTAGTCGTCGGCGGTGAAGTTCGCCGGGTCCTTGCCCATGTCGAGCAGGGTCATGCCGATGCTGTCGCGCATCTCCGACAGGAAGCCGACGCGTCCCTTCAGCTTGGGGTTGTCGAGCAGGTCGGAGACCGACTTCACCTCGACGCCGTCCAGCGCCTTCTTGTTGTAGGCGATGACCGTGGAGATGCCCTGCCAGACGTACGAGTAGGCGCGGCCGGGGTCCCAGTCGGGGTCGCGGAACTGCGCCGACAGGTTCGCGTAGGCGTGCGGGAGGTTCGACGGGTCGAGTTTCTGGACCCAGCCCAGGCGGATGAGGCGGGCGGCCAGCCAGTCGGTGAGGACGATGATGTCGCGGCCGGTGTCCTGGCCTGCGGCGAGCTGCGGCTTGATCTTGCCGAAGAACTCGTTGTTGTCGTTGATGTCCTCGGTGTACTTGACCTTGATGCCGGTCCGCTTGGTGAACGCCTCCAGCGTCGGGTGGTGCTTGCCGCTGTCGTCGACGTCCATGTACTCGGTCCAGTTGGAGAAGTTGACGGTCTTCTCCTTCGCCGAGTGGTCGTCGGCGGAGACCCCGCCCTGCGTCTTGCCCGCCGCGGGGATGCCGCAGGCGCTCAGCGCGCCCATTCCGCCGACCGCGAGCGCGCCGCCCGCGGAGGCGCGCAGCAGTGAGCGGCGGGTGAGGGCGGCCCTGCCGTTCCTGAAGCTGCGCCGCATGGCGGCCACCTGGGCCGGGGACAGGCGGTCGGGCTCGTACTGCTCCATGCGCGTGGTGCCCTTTCGGGAGGATGGTGGGCGGCCGCGGGTCAGGCGGCCCGAATACGGCTATCGGTCCCCGAAGATCGTGCGGTGCCAGTCCTTGCGCGGCACCGCCGTGTTGTCGAACATGACGTGCTTGATCTGGGTGTACTCCTCGAACGAGTACGCGGACATGTCCTTGCCGAAGCCGGACGCCTTGTATCCGCCGTGGGGCATCTCGCTGATGATCGGGATGTGGTCGTTGACCCACACACAGCCCGCCTTGATCTCGCGGGTGGCGCGGTTCGCCCGGTAGACATCGCGGCTCCAGGCGGAGGCGGCGAGCCCGTACGGGGTGTCGTTGGCCAGCCCGATCCCCTCGTCGTCGCTGTCGAAGGGCAGGACCACGAGCACCGGACCGAAGAGCTCGGACTGGACGATCTCGCTGTCCTGGGCGGCGTCCGCGACCAGGGTGGGGCGATAGTACGCACCGTTCTTGAGATCCCCCTGAGGAGCCTCGCCGCCGGTCACCACGCGCGCGTAGGCACGCGCCCGGTCGACGAAACCGGCCACCCGGTCGCGCTGGACGTGCGAGATCAGCGGTCCGAGATCGGTGCCCGGCGCGAACGGGTCGCCCAGCCGGACGGTCTCCATGAGGGCGGCCGTCCGCTCGACGAACGCCTCGTAGAGGGGCCGCTGCACGTACGCGCGCGTGGCGGCCGTGCAGTCCTGCCCGGTGTTGATGAGCGCGCCCGCGACCGCGCCGTGGACGGCCGCCTCCAGGTCGGCGTCGTCGAAGACCACGAAGGGCGCCTTGCCGCCGAGCTCCAGGTGGAGGCGCTTGACGGTCGCGGTGGCGACCTCGGCGACCCGCTTGCCGACCGCGGTGGAGCCGGTGAAGGAGGTCATGGCCACGTCCGGGTGGCCGACGAGGTGCTCGCCGGCCTCCTTTCCGGTGCCGCTGACGATGTTGATCACGCCGTCCGGGATACCGGCGTCGGTGGCGGCCTGGGCGAAGAGGAGCGAGGTGAGCGGGGTGAGCTCGGCGGGCTTGAGGACGATCGTGTTGCCCGCGGCGATCGCCGGGAGGATCTTCCAGGCGGCCATCTGGAGGGGGTAGTTCCAGGGCGCGATGGAGCCGACGACGCCGATGGGTTCACGGCGTACGTACGAGGTGTGGTCGCCGGAGTACTCGCCGGCCGACTGCCCCTGGAGGTGGCGGGCGGCACCGGCGAAGAAGGCGGTGTTGTCGAGGGTGCCCGGGACGTCGAACTCGCGGGTCAGCTTGAGCGGCTTGCCGCACTGGAGGGACTCGGCGCGGGCGAAGTCCTCCGCGCGCTCGGCGAGCACGGCGGCGAAGCGGTGCAGGGCGTCGGAGCGCTCGCCCGGGGTGACCGAGGACCAGCCCGGGAAGGCCGCGCGGGCGGCGGCGACGGCCGCGTCCACGTCGGCGGCGCCCGCCAGCTCGTACGTGTACACCTCCTCGCCGGTCGACGGGTCGACGACGGCGTGCGTACGGCCGGAGGTGCCCTTGGTCAGGCGCCCCGCGATGAACTGCGCGCCGTCCGCGAAGCGGTCCTGGGCCGGGAATCGTTCCGGGGTGGCATTGCCCGGGTTGTGCATGTCGCTCTCGCTCTCCTCCGCCGTCGCCCCGCGTTTGTCGAATGCGGGTGGCGTAGCTCCAGCTCGATTTGAGTGCCGATCCTGACAGAGCTATGGGCACCCAACAAGTGATTCCGTTGTTGCCTTTTGGTTACGCGACGGAATCTGTCGACCAGGTGTCGAGTCGGCGCGGAAAAGGGAGGACGGAGTGTCAGTGGTGGCTGCCAGACTCGGGTGCATGGAGAGAACCACGGGGGAGATCACTTCCTGGGAGGCCCTGACCAGCGAAGTCCGTTCTGGGGCGAAGGTGAAGTACCTGCACTTCTGGGGGCACCGGCCGCGCCCGGACGGACAGGTGGGCGCGAGCTGCCTGAGTCAGTGGTGGCCGTCGCCGTTCACCGTGGACGGCGTGGCGTACCGGACGGCCGAGCACTGGATGATGGCGTCCAAGGCGCGCCTCTTCGGTGACCCGGAGGCCGAGCGCGCCGCTGTCGAGGCGCGGAGCCCGGCCCAGGCCAAGAAGGCGGGGCGGCTCGTGCGCGGCTTCGACGACGCCGTATGGGAGCGCGAGCGGTACGGGATCGTGGTGGAGGGCAGCGTCCACAAGTTCGCCGCGCACGCCGATCTGCGGGAGTTCCTGCTGGGCACCGGGAACCGGGTGCTGGTCGAGGCCAGCCCCGTGGACCGCATCTGGGGCATCGGGCTCGCGGCGGACGACGAGCGGGCCGGGAACCCGGAGCTGTGGCGGGGGCCGAACCTGCTGGGGTTCGCGTTGATGGAGGCGCGGGGGCGGTTGCTGGGGTAGGGCGTACCGGGTGCGCCCGGCGATCGGGTGCGCCCGGTGATCGGGCGCACCCTTTGAAAAGCGCACCCGGTCTCCCCCTCGGTCGGCCCTACGACATGAAGACCAGCAAGGCGATCATCCCGACGGCCAGGGCCAGACCCACCGAGCCGCAGATGATCCCGGCCAGGGCCTGGCCCGCGTTCGTGGCCTCGCCCCGCCGCGCCTTCTGCCGGGCGAGCACCCCCAGAACCACCGCCACGATCCCGCCGATGATGGCGATCGGCCACATGCAGAAACCGACGGCCGAGATGATGCCGACGATCAGCGCGGCCGTGCCCATCCCGTTGTTCGGCGCGGGCGCCATGCCGGGCCAGCCGTAGTAGGCGCCGGGGCCCTGGGAGTGCGGGGCGTGGGAGCCGTAGCCGGGTCCGGGCGGGGCCGGGTAGCCGTAGCCGCCTGGGTAGCCGTACGGGGCCTGGCCCGGGCCGCCGGGGGCGATGGGCGGCGGGGGCACCTGCTCCTGCCCGTACGGCGCGGCCGGGTAGGGGGCGATGGGGGCCGGGGGCGCGAAGGCGCCCGCCGGGCCGGGGTTCGCGGGTGCCGCGGCGTTCGGCGGGGCGAAGGGGTTGGCCTCGCCGTTCGGCTGGGCGGACGGCGTGAAGGGCGAGGACCAGGGCTGAGGTGCCTCGGGACCGCCGGCGGGGGCCTTGCCGCCGAAGGGCGGGACGGCATCGGCCGGAGCGGTGCCGCCCTGGGACGGCGTGGCACCGTGCGGCGGCGTACCGCCCACGCCCGGCATCGACGTGACCGTCTGCTGGTCGTGCACGGAGGAGGACGGT
The DNA here is from genome assembly GCF_059026085.1 of Streptomyces sp. a15. Taxonomy (NCBI): domain Bacteria; kingdom Bacillati; phylum Actinomycetota; class Actinomycetes; order Kitasatosporales; family Streptomycetaceae; genus Streptomyces; species Streptomyces sp. A15. The sequence continues at coordinate 110,485 of NZ_JBWLKM010000003.1, forward strand.
GGGGAGGTCGGCGGCAGCACGGACTCCGCGTCGGCAACGGTCGCACCGGGGCCGGGCAGAGAGTCCTGCGGCGCCGTCGGCCACGGCTCGGACCCCGACTCGGGCCGGTCGGATCCCTGGTCGCCCGGCGCCGCCCACGGGTCGCGGGGAGCGTCGACGGGCTCACCGGCCCCACGCGTCGGCGTCGGCCCGGGAGCGGCGTTTCCCTGCGCTTCCGGCGTCTGCGCGTCGTCGGACATGCGCGGGCCCCCCTCTGTCGAACGTTCCGTCATGCTAAGGCCCGGGACCGTCCGGCGTGACCCCGGCCTACGATGATCCCCGAGTCACCGATCAGCCGATCACCGCGTCCCGCCGCACACCGGCCGGGGACGCCGTTCCCGGGGAGGAACCTTGACCGACCACCTCATCGAGCCCCGTGTCCCGCGCGACCTGCACGCCTTCATCGCGTCGCTGCCGAAGGCCGAACTGCATGTGCACCATGTGGGCTCCGCCTCCCCGCGGATCGTCTCGGAACTGGCCGCCCGCCACCCCGACTCCATGGTGCCGACCGATCCCGAGGCCCTGGTCGACTACTTCACGTTCACGGACTTCGCCCACTTCATCAAGGTGTACCTGTCGGTCGTCGACCTGATCCGCACCCCGGAGGACGTCCGGCTGCTGACGTACGAGGTGGCCCGGGACCTGGCCCGGCAGCAGGTGCGCTACGCCGAGCTGACCATCACGCCGTTCTCCTCGACCCGGCGCGGTATCGACGAGGGCGCCTTCATGGACGCGATCGAGGACGCCCGCAAGGCGGCCGAGGCGGACTTCGGGACCGTACTGCGCTGGTGCTTCGACATTCCCGGCGAGGCCGGTCTCGAGGCCGCCGAGGAGACGACGCGGCTGGCCACCGACGACCGGGTGCGTCCTCAGGGGCTGGTGTCCTTCGGGCTCGGCGGGCCCGAAATAGGCGTATCGCGGCCGCAGTTCAAGCCGTACTTCGACCGGGCGATCGCCGCGGGCCTGCGGTCGGTGCCGCACGCCGGCGAGACCACCGGGCCCGAGACGGTGTGGGACGCGCTGAACCACCTGCGCGCCGAGCGCATCGGACACGGCACCAGTTCCGCGCAGGACGAGAAGCTCCTCGCCCACCTCGCCGAGCACCGGATCGCCCTGGAGGTGTGCCCGACCTCCAACATCGCCACCCGCGCGGTCCGCACCCTCGACGAGCACCCGATCAAGGAGTTCGTGAAGGCCGGCGTCCTGGTCACCATCAACTCCGACGACCCGCCGATGTTCGGCACCGATCTCAACAACGAGTACGCGGTCGCCGCCCGGCTGTTGGACCTCGACGAGCGGGGTCTGGCCGACCTGGCCAAGAGCGCGGTGGAGGTGTCCTTCCTCGACACGGCCGGCAAGGCCCGCATCAAGGAAGAGATCGACACCTACACCTCGGCCTGGCTCGCCCTCTGACGACGACCATGTCGACCACCACAATGGGCGCATGCAGAAGCTGACCGCCGTGGCGCACCGCGGCGACCCCTACCGCGTCCGTGAGAACACCATCGACTCGCTGCGTTCCGCGCTCCGCTTGGGCGCGGACGCGGTCGAGATCGACGTACGGCTCACCCGGGACGGCGTGCCCGTGCTGCTGCACGACGAGACGCTGAAGCGGCTGTGGGAGCACGACCGCCCGCTGCTGTCGCTGTCGTCGGACGAGGTGTGCGGGCTCACCGGCGACGAGGTGCCGACGCTGGCCCGGGCGCTCGCCGCGACCGGCGACAGCCGGGTGATGCTCGACCTGCCGCGTACCTCCGACGTGCGGGTGGCGCGCCGGGTGGTGGACGTCGTGCGCGAGTGCGGGGCCGAGGAGCGCGTGTACTACTGCGCGGACGCCACGGCCATGCTCGCCGTGCGCGCCGCCGATCCGGCCGCCGAGATCGCGCTGACCTGGACGACACTGGCGCCGCCGCGGCCCGCGCTGCTGGCCGCGGTCCGGCCGCGCTGGCTCAACTACCGCTTCGCGCTCGTCGACCGCGCCCTCGCCGAGCGCGTCCACACCGACGGCTACCTGCTCTCCGTCTGGACCCCCGACACCCGCCGCTCGATGCGCCGCCTCATCGACATCGGCGTCGACTCGATCACCACCAACCGCGTCGACATCCTGTGCGCCCTGCGGGACGGCGTCTGACGTCGCGGGAGCGCCACCGGCACGTCGGAGCGCTACACGCGCGACTCCTGAGGGACGGTCGCGGGGTCGGCCGGCGTCGCGCGGGTGACGTACTGCGGCACCGGGGCGTCGTCCTCGCCGGTGTCACGGACCAGGCCGTAGCGGATCGCGCCCTCGGGAGGGCCGGCCGTGATGTCCTCGGTCACCTTGTCCCAGGTGGTCGGGAAGACGGTCAGGCCGTAGGACGCGCCGCGCTCGTTCTGGTTGAGGGTGACGGTGCCGTCGACGTAGAAGTACTCGTTCTGCCACATCTGCTGGGTGCCGTCGGGCAGGACCGTGTAGCCGATGTCCGGGCCGCCCATGCCGGTGACGTAGCCACGGTCGGAACCGTCCCCGATGACGTCGTCCATACGACGGCCGCCACCGGAGGCGACGTGGAAGATCCTGCCCTTCAGACCGGTCCAGGTCGGCATGGTCAGCCCGCCGGGCCGGTCGTGCGGCGCGATCTGCCAGCGCACCAGGACATAGCCCTGCCCGCTGAGCGTCACGCTCTCGCCGCGGTGCTGCATCACGGCCTGCCGTCCGCCGGTGCTGGTGATCCCGGACTCGGGCCGGTGCGGCAGCGCCGCGGGCTTCGCGTTCGGGTCGGGCGCCCGGTCGACGGCGTCGACGACGGTGCCGTACAGGTCGGTCTTCTTCGTCACCGACGGCGAGGGGGACGGGGTGGCCGAAGCGGGCGGCGGCGGGGCGGAGGTGGCCGCCGGGGCGGAGCTGGTGACGGCCGCGCGCGGTGGCGGGACGGGCTCCGGGGGCTGCGTGACGACGTACGCGCCGCCCGCGACGATGGTCGCGCCCGCCGTCATGGCGACGGCCGGCTTGGTGAGCGCGCCCAGCACCTTGGCGGACCAGCCGACGGACGTGCCGGCGAAGGTGGCCGCGGCCGCCGTCTTGCCGCCGAAGGCCAGCGAGAGGGTGAAGCCGACGGGGATCGGGACGAGCGCGATCCCGACGAGCAGGCGCTCCGCCGGTACGACGGGCTCGCGGGCGTCGCCGCAGTAGCCGCAGCCCCGCAGGTGCCGGGCCAGCCGCTTGCGCCAGACCGAGTCGGGGCGGCCGTTCCAGCGGGCGGTCAGCTCGCGCAGGTCCGGGCAGGCGCCGTCGAGAGCGCGCACGATGCCGCGCGAGGTCTCCAGGCGCTCCTTCATCCGCTGGACGCGCACGGCCGCGTGCTGCCTGCTGATGCCGACGGCCGCGGCGAGCTCGCGCCGGGTGAGTTCGCCCGCGACCTCCAGCCACCACAGGGACAGCAGCTGGCGGTCCTCGTCGTCGAGCCAGCGCACCGCTTCCGCGACCTCGCGCCGCTGCCCCTCCAACTGGAGCCGCAGCACGGTCAGTTCGGCGAAGTCGGCGGCGTCCTGCGGTGCCGACTCGTCCAGCCGGTCGGTGGTCCTGCGGCGGGCCCGGTCCCGGATCTGCCGCATGGCGATCGCCACCAGCCAGGACCGGAAGCTGTCCGGGTCGCGCAGCGAGCCGAGGTTGTCGACGGCCCGCAGCATCGTCTCCTGGACGACGTCGTCGACGTCGGCGTGACCGTTCAGGGCCCGGCCGACGATGTTGTACACCAGCGGCAGCCAGCCCGCGACGAGCTCGTCCAGCGCCTGCCGGTCGCCGGCCTGGGCGGCGGCGATGGTGGAGCGCCAGTGCTGGGTGTCCACGGGGCCCTTTCGGTGGCGATGACTCAGGTGGCTCAAGTGTCGGCTGAGGTCAGTGGTCTTCTGCACGCACCCTCTCAGGCAGTCCGGGGCTGGTGGCTATGTCCGGGATCACAGTGCGGAGACGGTGTGAAGGCGGCGGGGATAACAGTTTTTCGGCGCCCTTAGGGGGCGCCCCTGACAACCCCCTTGCCGGGAACGGGAGTTACTAGGGGTTCCACCAGGGTCGGGTGCCCTCCTCGCCGACGATCCGGGGATCGCCGTACGCGCAGAAGATGATCAGCAACACATATGTCGACCTCTGGAGCAGACGCATGCGCGCCCGCCGCCGTACGACCGTCCTCGCCGCCTCCCTCGTCCTCGCCCTGGGGGCCGTCCCCCTGGCCGCCCCCGCGTTCGCCGCGTCCGGACCGGCCGCAGCGCACGCCACCACGACCGGCCCCGACACCGAGGCCCTGGAGGCCGCGATCGCGGGCCTCCCGGACCAGGACGCCACCGCGGCCCTCGTGCGGGTGGGCGGCAAGGGGAGCTGGCGCGGGACGGCCGGGGTGCGCGACCTGAGAACCGGGGCGCCCGCGCTGGAGAAGGCGCGGTTCCGGGCCGGTTCGACGACGAAGATCGTGACCGCGGCGCTCGCGCTGCAACTCGCGGCCGAGGGCCGGATCTCCCTGGACGGGACGGTCCAGCAGTACCTGCCCGGCCTGCTCACCGAGGACTTCGCGCCAATCACCGTCCGGCAGCTGCTGAACTTCACGAGCGGCCTGCAGCCCGGGGCGTCCCTCGGCGACAGCACCGAGGAGATGTACCCGCACCGCTTCGAGACGCTGACGCCCGAGGAGGTCGTGGCCGCGTCGGTCGCCAAGGGCCCGAACCCGGACCACGCACCCGGCGAGCGGCAGTTCTACAGCAACATCCACTACACCGTGCTCGGCATGCTGATCGAGAAGGTCACCGGCGACTCGTACGCCCACCAGGCGGCCGTACGGCTCTTCCGCCCGCTCGGCATGCGGCACACCTCGTTCCCCGACGGCCCCGACCCCCGCATCCACGGACCGCACAACCGCGGATACGACTGGATCGACGGCAAGCTGGTCGACGTGACCGACTGGAACATGTCCGACCGCTGGGCGGCCGGGGACATGATCTCGACGAACGCGGACCTGGAACGGCTGCTGGTGGGCGTGTTCCGCGGGCGGGTCGTGCCCGAGCCGCAGCTGAAGGAGATGTTCGCGGTGCCGGACGTGCCGGACGCCACGATGGGCGCGCCGTTCCTGCCGTTCGAGCTGAACGGCCGGACCGTCTGGGCGAAGACAGGATCCCGCCCCGGCTACCACACGGTCGTCGCGGCCACCCGCGACCTGTCCCGGACCGTGGTCTACTCCGTCAACTCGACCGACGCACGGGGCGACGGCGAGGCCATCGCCCGGCGCTTCGCCTTCCCCGCGTTCAACCGCTGACGACGGCAGGGGCTGGAGGCGCTGCGGTCAGCGCCTCCAGCCGCTTGATCCTCTTCCGTACGACGTACAGCGGGATCACCCCGAAGACCCCGAACGCCATGTCGATCACGCTCCACCAGAAGGGGATCCCGCGGATCGGCCCGCAGATCAGCGCGAGCGGGACGATCCCGGCGCAGGCGATCATCCCGAACTCGACGACCCAGATGTTGCGGACCGGGTCGCGGTAGGGGCCGTAGAAGGCGACCGCGATGATGAGGTGCGCGAAGGCCAGCCAGTCCATGCCGTACAGCACGAAGGGGTACTCGGCGTCGACGACGTCGAGCCCCTGCCGGACCCGCTCGATCCAGTCCATGAGCCCGGGCAGGTACTCCGGCACGGACAGCGCCCGCAACAGGTCCTCGGTCCAGCGCAGTTCGTGGACCAGGGGAAAGGCCGTGGCGCCGCTGAGCACCAGGCAGACGACGAAGAGGACCAACCACGCGCGGATGCCCTTGAGCAGGGCGGCTCTGTCGTTCATGGCAGCAGCGTACGCATTAATTGAACACGTTCAAAATCTGACTCCCATGGTGTACGCAAGGTTTGCCAGCCCGGCACGCCATCTACTACCGGGTGAACGCCCGCAACCGGGTCTGGCTGGTCCGCCGCCGGCTGCCCCTCGCGCTGATTCCACGAGATCGGCAGCAGCCTGTGGTGGCCGCCTGGGCGGGGGCCGCGGTCAGGGCCATGCCGGTGGTGGCGGCTGTGCCGAGGGCCAGGCCGTGGACGATCCAGTCCCTGCCCGGCGGGGCGCCGAGCGTGGCCCAGGTGTGGCTGGGGCCGCGGCTGGCACGGCCGAACTTGCGGGCCGTCGGCGGACGCGTCGGCCTGCTGCTCGCCACCATCGATGGTCCAGCAGGTGCCGAGGCCACGGCCCGCCGCCCGGGCTGCGCCGCCGCCCCCGGAGTGATCTACGGTCCGGCGCTGCTCGTGGACGGGGCGGAGGTCTCGCCGGGCTGTGAGGTGGGAGCCGGCGTCGGCGCGACGGAGGGGGCGGACGTGCCGGCCGGAGCGGAGGGGCTGGGGGTCGCGCCCCTCTCGGTAGGAGGGAGGCCGCTGGGAACAGCGGTCGCCGACGGGGTGGGCGGGACCGAAGGACTGCTCGCGGGCGGCGGGGCGAGGGGGACCGAGGGGGTCGCGGGTGCCTCCTGCGTGGCCAGGCGGAACGGCAGCGCGGCGAGGGCGGCGACCGCGCACGCCACGCCCACCCCCGCCGCGGCGCGCAGCAGGCGGCGGCGGCCGGCCCGGCGGCGGATCGCCTCGTAGCGGCCGGCGGGTGGGCCGAGGTAGTCGGAGGCGGGTCGCAGGATGACGGCGAGCGGGTCGTCGGGCTCGAACTCCGGACCCTCGTCAGCGTGTGTGATCAAGGCTTCTCCCCAGATGGGCGCGGAGCAGTTCACGGGCCGCGTGGAGGTCGGACTTGACGGTTCCTTCCTTGCGCCCGGTCAGCGCGGACACCTCCCGGATCGGCATGTCGGCGTAGTAGTGCAGCAGGATCGGGACGCGCAGCCGTTCCGGCAGCGACTGCACCAGCAGGCGTACGGACGGGTCGGCCTGTTCGGCCGGCGGGAGTACGGCTGCTTCGGCGGTGGCCCGGCGTACGGCCCTGCGTTCGCGCTCCAGTTTGCGCCAGTGGTCCCGGACGAGATTGGCCGCGGTGACGTAGAGGAAGCCCCGGGGCTCCGACACCGATGTCCAGCGGCCCCAGAGCCGGGTGAAGGCCTCCGAGGCGATCTCGTGGGCCGTCTCGTCGTCGTCGACCAGCCGGCGGCACCAGCCGGCGAGGCGTGGGTAGAGGGCGGCGAACAGCTCGGACGCTGCCCTCTCGCGGGACCGTTTCAACGTTCTCCTGCGGAACTCGACGCCGAAGACGACGCGGCGAAGACGATCACGTTGTCGCGATAGCCGTCACCGGTGAGAGGCCCGCCGCAGGTGACAAGACGCAACTCCGGCCGGTTCACGTTCCCGTAGACCTCCGCCGCGGGGAATTCCGCCTTGGCGACCGTCCGTACCTCGGTGACGGTGAACTCGGCCGTCGTGCCGTTCTCCAGGCGCGCCGCGATCCGGTCGCCCCGGCGCAGCCGGTCGAGGTGACGGAAGACCCCGTCCCCGTGCTCGCCGACCGTGACATGACCGAGGATCACCGACGGACCGGTCTGGCCCGGTGTCGGCGAGTGCCGGTACCAGCCCGCCCGGTCGTTCGCCGTGATCGGGGGCACCTGCACGCTGCCGTCCGCGGCCAGCCCCAGCTGCATCACCGGGGTGTCGACCCCGATGGCCGGGATCCGCAGCCCGACCGGGACCGAACGCCCGAGGGCCTGCCCCGCCGTCTCCGAGGACCGCTCGGGTGACGGCGTGTTCGTGGGGCGTGCGGCCGGGTCCGGGTCGGACGGAGAGCCGCCGCAGCTCACGAGCAGTGAAGCCATCGCCGCGGTGACGAAGGCGCGCCTGGAGAGCGAGGTCATGCCCCGGTCGCCCGCCGACGCCGTACCACGTAGAACGCGGCGCCACCGACGGCGAACGCCGCGGCGGCACCCCCGCCGATCAGCCCGCCGGTGGATCCGGACTGCGCCGACTCCTCGCCGACACCGGTGTCGGGCGCTCCGCTCGGCACCACGGACACCTGGCCCGGCGAAGGCGCCAGGGTCGGTTCGGCACTCGGCGAGACGTCGGTCGGAGCTTCGCTCGGTGCGGTGGTCCCGGACGGGACCGGGGTCGCGTCGGCGCCGGCGGACGGGACGCTGGTGGGGGCCGGGGTCGGGGTCCCCCCGTCGGCGAACGCCGGCACGGCACCCGCCAGTACGGCGGTGCAGGCAAGTGCCATGGCGCTCAGGACAGTTCGGCGCATGAATCGCTCTCTCTCGTCGGTCCGCCCACCCGGTGGCTCGGCGGGCTGGGTTGCAGATCGACGGGAGAGACGAGGCAGCCGGGCAACGGGTTGTAAAGAGATGGCAAAGTCGCCCTGGAGCCGGATCACGCCGCCGGACATCAGCCCTGACACCAGCCACGACACCAGTCCCCGACACCAGCCAGGACATCAGCCCGTACGGCGTCCCCCGCCCCCGGCGACCGAATGCCCCGGCAGGCTGGCCTCCACGGTCAGTCCACCCTGCGGACGCGTCCGGGCCAGCACCCGGCCCCCGTGCGCGGCGACGACCGCGGCGACGATCGACAGACCCAGGCCGACGCCGTCCCGCTTGCGGACCCGCTCCGGACCCAGCCGGCGGAACGGCTGGAACAGCCCCGGCGCCTGCTCCGGCGAAATCACCGGCCCGCTGTTCTCGATCCGCAGACCGGCCCGGCCGGCCGGGTCGAGGCCGGTCCACACCCGCACCCACCGCTCCTCACCCGCCGCCGCGGGGAGGTTGTGCCGTACGGCGTTGTCGGTCAGGTTGACCACCAGCCGCTCGATCAGCTGCGGATCACCGAACACGGGCGCCGGATCCAGCCGGGCCTCCACCCGAGGACCTCCGGTCGGCAGCCGCTCCCGCACGATCGCCGTGAGGTCGACGAACTCCCGCCGCTCCAGCCCGCGTTGGCTGCGTGCCGGGTCAGCAGCGCGTCGATCAGCCGCTCCTGCTCCTCCCCCGCCGCCCGCGACCGCAGCAGCGCGGCGCGCAGGGTGTCCACGGACGCGTCGGGGTCCGCGAGGGCCACGTCCACGATCGTCTGCTGGAGAGTGAGCGGGGTGCGCAGTTCGTGCGAGGCGTTCGCGACGAACCGCTGCTGCGCCTCGAACGCGCCCTCCAGCCGGGCGAGTACGTCGTCGATGGTGTCCGCCATCGCCTTCAGCTCGTCGTCGGGTCCGGCCACCGCCAGCCGCTCGTGCAGGTTGTCGGCGGAGATCCGGCGGGCCCGCGCCGTCATCGTGCGCAGCGGCTCCAGGACCCGCCCCGCCATCAGCCATCCCAGCGCCACCGAGACCACCGTCATCACCGCGAGCGCGACGACCGACTCGACCAGCAGGTCGTGCAGTTGCTCGGCGCGCAGCACCGACAGCCGCCTCTCGACGTACGAGGCGACGGTCGGCGCGTCCGGAGCGGGGAGCGCCTCGGCCTGACCGGTCACGCGAGGCGTGCCCGCGGTGAGAGACGGCTCGGAGTTGGCCACAAGGACGTAGGTGAAGGCCAGCCGTCACCCTCGGCACGGTCAGCGCCTCGACGGCCGCCGCGTCCGACCCGAGCGCCGCCACGGACGACCCGCCCCGCAGCCGGCCCGACCGGCCCGGTCACGCGGTGGGCTACGAGCCGACCGAGAACGCCCCGGACGACGTCAACGAGGCCAACGACGACTTCGCCGCGTGCATGCGCGGCGAGGGCCGGACGTTCTATCCGGACTCCCACGCGGAGAAGGGCGACGACGGCTCAGTCCGCCTGTGCGTGACCCTGAAGGGCGACCGGGCCGACATGACCGACGTCGCCGCCAAGGAGTACCGCGAGGCGATCAAGAAGTGCGCCCCGGTCCTGAAGGACGCCGGGATCACCTTCCCGTCCGCACCGGACCTGCCGAAGCACCCCGGCCGGCCCGGCAAGGGTGAACTGCCCGAGCTCCGCAAGCACGTCGAGCCCGGCGACGAGCTGCCGTCCCTGACCCGCAGCGCCTGACCACCACGGAGGGGGACAGCGCGGCCCCGGACGGTCGGTCGACCGTCCGGGGCCGCGCTGTACGCCGTACCGGCTAGGAGTCCAGCGACGTCATCACGTGCTTGATTCGCGTGTAGTCGTCGAAGCCGTACGACGAGAGGTCCTTCCCGTAGCCGGACTTCTTGAAGCCGCCGTGGGGCATCTCGGCGACCAGCGGGATGTGGGTGTTGATCCACACGCAGCCGAAGTCGAGCTTCTTGGACATCCGCATCGCGCGGCCGTGGTCCTTGGTCCACACGGAAGAGGCGAGGGCGTACTCGACGCCGTTGGCCCACTCCACGGCCTGGTCCTCGTCCGAGAAGGACTGGACGGTGATGACCGGCCCGAAGACCTCCTTCTGGATGATCTCGTCGTCCTGCTTGAGGCCGGAGACGACGGTCGGCGCGTAGAAGTAGCCCTTCTCGCCGACCTGGTGGCCACCGGTCTCGACCTTGGCGTGCGCGGGCAGCCGCTCGATGAAGCCGGAGACCTGCTTGAGCTGGTTCGGGTTGTTGAGCGGGCCGTACAGGACGTCCTCGTCGTCCGGCTGCCCCGTCTTGGTCTCGGCGGCGGCCTTCGCCAGCGCGGCCACGAACTCGTCGTGGATGGCCTCCTGGACCAGGACGCGGGTGGCGGCCGTACAGTCCTGCCCGGCGTTGAAGAAGCCCGCGACGGAGATGTCCTCGACGGCCTTGGGGATGTCGGTGTCGTCGAAGACGACGACCGGCGCCTTGCCGCCCAGCTCCAGGTGGACCCGCTTGAGGTCCTTGGACGCCGACTCGGCGACCGACATGCCCGCCCGCACGGAACCGGTGATGGAGGCCATCGCCGGGGTCGGGTGCTCGACCATCAGGCGGCCGGTGTCACGGTCGCCGGTGATGACGTTGAAGACGCCCTTGGGCAGGATCGAGCCGACGATGTCGGCGATCAGGACCGTCGACGCCGGGGTGGTGTCCGACGGCTTCAGCACGACCGTGTTGCCCGCCGCGAGCGCCGGTGCGAACTTCCACACGGCCATCATCATCGGGTAGTTCCACGGCGCGACCTGCGCGCAGACACCGACCGGCTCGCGGCGGACGATCGAGGTAAGACCCTCCATGTACTCGCCGGCCGAGCGCCCCTCCAGCATCCGGGCCGCGCCCGCGAAGAAGCGGATCTGGTCGACCATCGGCGGGATCTCCTCGGAGCGGGTCAGCCCGATCGGCTTGCCCGTGTTCTCCACCTCGGCCGCGATGAGGTCCTCGGCCCGCTCCTCGAACGCGTCAGCGATCTTCAGGAGGGCCTTCTGGCGCTCGGCGGGGGTCGTGTCGCGCCAGGCCGGGAAGGCAGCGGCGGCGGCCGCCATGGCGGCGTCGACATCCGCCTGCCCGGACAGCGGCGCGGTCGCGTACGCCTCGCCCGTCGCGGGGTTGACCACCTCGGTGGTCCGCCCGTCGGCGGCGTCCCGGAACCCACCGTCGATGTAATTGCGCAGACGACGCAGCTCGGTGCTCACTGCCGGCCTCCTGTGTCGGGTCGAATGTGTCGAGTCGAATGTGTCGAGTCGAATGTGTCGAGTCGGACTGTCCATTGACTGAGACACCCACCCTAATCCGCCCGCCCACGTTTTCAACACCCCCGATCGCGCCATCGCTGCGAAATCCGCAGGTCTCAGTCACGTAAACAACGAATTTCATCGCATCGGCCTTGCGGAAGTGTCGAGACCTCGTGCACAGTGACGTCGTGGCCAGTCGAAGCGCAGACCCCAGGGACTCCCGCGAGTCCAGGCACGGCACCCCCCACCTGGATGCCGTCTCCCTCGCCATCGTCGAACAGCTCCAGGAGGACGGCCGCCGGCCGTACGCCGCCATCGGCAAGGCCGTCGGCCTGTCCGAGGCCGCCGTGCGCCAGCGCGTGCAGAAGCTGCTCGACCAGGGTGTGATGCAGATCGTCGCCGTCACGGACCCGCTCACCGTGGGCTTCCGCCGGCAGGCGATGGTCGGCATCCGCGTGGAAGGCGACGTGGAGTCCGTCGCCGACGCGGTCACCGCAATGTCCGAATGCGAGTACGTGGTGATGACCGCAGGCTCCTTCGACCTGATGGTGGAGATCGTCTGCGAGGACGACGACCACCTCCTGGACGTCATCAACAAACGCATCCGAGCCATCCCCGGAGTGCGCTCCACCGAGAGCTTCGTCTACCTCAAGCTGAAGAAGCAGACCTACATGTGGGGAACCCGATAGCCGTGAGCAAGGACCTCAGCCAGACCGCGTACGACCACCTGTGGATGCACTTCACCCGCATGTCCTCGTACCAGAACTCCCCCGTCCCGACCATCGTCCGGGGTGAGGGCACCTACATCTACGACGACAAGGGCAGGCGCTACCTCGACGGTCTCGCGGGTCTGTTCGTGGTCCAGGCCGGTCACGGCCGCACGGAACTCGCCGAGACCGCCTTCAAGCAGGCGCAGGAGCTGGCGTTCTTCCCGATCTGGTCCTACGCCCACCCGAAGGCCGTCGAGCTCGCCGAGCGCCTCGCGCACCACGCGCCCGGCGACCTGAACAAGGTCTTCTTCACCACCGGCGGCGGCGAGGCGGTCGAGACCGCCTGGAAGCTCGCCAAGCAGTACTTCAAGCTGACCGGCAAGCCCACCAAGTACAAGGTCATCTCCCGCGCGGTCGCCTACCACGGCACCCCGCAGGGCGCCCTGTCCATCACCGGCCTGCCGGCCCTCAAGGCCCCCTTCGAGCCGCTCGTCCCGGGCGCGCACAAGGTGCCGAACACCAACATCTACCGCGCCCCGCTCTTCGGCGACGACCCCGTGGCCTTCGGCCGCTGGGCCGCCGACCAGATCGAGCAGCAGATCCTCATGGAGGGCGCGGACACGGTCGCGGCGGTCTTCCTGGAGCCGGTGCAGAACGCGGGCGGCTGCTTCCCGCCCCCGCCCGGCTACTTCCAGCGGGTCCGCGAGATCTGCGACAAGTACGACGTGCTGCTGGTGTCGGACGAGGTCATCTGCGCCTTCGGCCGCCTCGGCACGATGTTCGCCTGCGACAAGTTCGACTACGTCCCGGACATGATCACCTGCGCCAAGGGCATGACCTCGGGCTACTCCCCGATCGGCGCCTGCATCATCTCCGACCGCCTGGCCGAGCCGTTCTACACGGGCGACAACACCTTCCTGCACGGCTACACCTTCGGCGGCCACCCGGTGTCGGCAGCGGTGGGTCTGGCCAACCTCGACCTGTTCGAGCGCGAGAACCTCAACCAGCACGTGCTCGACAACGAGGGCGCCTTCCGCGCGACCCTGGAGAAGCTCCACGACCTGCCGATCGTCGGCGACGTCCGCGGCAACGGCTTCTTCTACGGCATCGAACTGGTGAAGGACAAGCACACCAAGGAGTCCTTCGACGACGAGGAGACCGAGCGCGTCCTGTACGGCTTCCTGTCGAAGGCACTGTTCGACAACGGCCTGTACTGCCGTGCCGACGACCGCGGCGACCCGGTCGTCCAGCTCGCCCCGCCGCTGATCTCCAACCAGGAGACGTTCGACGAGATCGAGCAGATCCTGCGCGCGACGCTCACGGAGGCGTGGACCAAGCTGTAGCCGCCCGCGGCCCGGGTGCACCCGTACGAGTGAGAACGGGTGCACCCGGGCCGCGTGCTGTCCGGCCTTCCGGCCCCGGATCCCTAGCGTGCCCTGTAACCGATCGGCCCTGCCTTCGTTCCCCCGCACGGGGGATCGGCACAGGGAATTACGGATCTGAACGAGGTGTACGCCCATGGTGGCCCCGCCGGACAACGACGTGCTCTGGGCACGCGCCCTGCACTTCACCCACAAAGACGGCTCGCCCGCGCTCAGCGGCGTCTCGCTCGGCGTCCGCGAGGGCGAGATTCTCGCCGTCAGCGGACCGCGCGGCAGCGGCAAGTCGACCCTGCTGCGGTGCCTGTCCGGCCTCCTCCCCACGCAGCGCGGCGAGGTCTGGTTCAACAGCGTGCCCGTGCACACCATGGGAGCGATGACCCGCGAACGCCTGCGCCGCGACCGCTTCGGCTGGATCGACCCGGCCCCGGCCCTCGTTCCCGAGCTGAACGTCTGGGAGAACGCCGCCCTGCCCCTGATGCTGCGCGGCACCAGCCGCCGCCGCGCCAAGACCGCGGCCCTGGAGTGGCTGGAGCGCCTCGACATCGGCGACAGCACCCGCAAACGCCCGCACGAACTGCGCCAGTCCGAACGCCAGCGCGTCTGCATCGCACGGGCCCTGGCCCCCGCCCCCACGGTCCTGTTCGCCGACGAGCCGACCGCGCCCCTGCACCGCGCCGACCGTGCCCACGTCCTGCGCACCCTCACCACGGCGGCCCGCTCGCACGGCATCACGGTGGTGCTGGCCACCCACGACGCGGACACGGCCGCCCTCGCCGACCGCACGATCTCCCTGCTGGACGGGCGGCGCGTGAACACCGTGCACCTGCCCCCGGTCACCGAGACGGAAGGCCGGGCAGCCACGTGCTCGCTCTCCGTCTGACCCGCGGCGCCCACCCGGCCGTCCAACTGCGCCGTCTCCTGGTGGCGGCGGCCTCGGCAGGCACGGGCTTCCTCCTGCTGTGCACCCTCGGCTACGCGATGAGCCACCCGGACGACCCCGCGGGCTCGATGCTCCGCCTGGCCTGGTGCGCGACTCCGCTGGCCGCCACGATCCACTTCGCCGTCGCGGTGGCCCGCACCGACCCCGCCACCAAACCCCGCCCCGGCCTCTCGGCCATCGGCCTCGGCCCGACCCGCCTGATGGCCGTCACGGCCACCACAACGGCCCTGTCCTGCACGCTGGGCTCGATGCTCGCCCTCCTCGTCGTCCTCCACCTGCGGGGCGACCTCACGGGCATGCCCTTCGACGGCGCGGCATCGGAGTTCCTGGCAGCCGAGGACCCGCTGCCGTTGCCGGCCGCCCTGACCCTGCTGGCTATGACACCCGCGATCGCGTCGGTGGCGGTGGGCTGGGTCCTGAGGCCACGGGACGACAGGCCGACCCCGGCGCGCACCGCGGGCCGGTCGTTCGGCCGCTTCGGTGCGTACGGCAACCCGCCCGCGCGGGAGACCTTCGGAGCGTACGGCCGCTTCGGCGCCCGCCTGCGAGCCGCGGGCAGCCGGCCCACCGAGCCCGCGGACGGTCGTGCCGCCGGGGCTGCTCCCGACCCAAGGACAGGCGCCGGCGCCCCGCAAGCGCGGACGAGCGAACCCAGCCCCGCAGCAGCCCTCACCCCGGGCGCCATCACTGCGGACCTGGAGGACCCCGACACACTCGCCCCACCCCCTCAGACAGCCCCCCGAGGCCTCCCCTGGGGCATCGCCGTACTCGCCGCGGGCCTCGCGGTGGAGGCATACGCCACCCGCTCAGCGACCGGCGCCCCCGTCACCATGCCCGGCGGCCTCGCCACCACCGGCCCGGCCTCCGTCCTCGTCGGCTGGATCCTCACCGCCACCGGCCTCGCCCTCGCCGGCCCCGGCCTCACCCACCTCTGCGGCCGCCTCCTCCAGACCGCCCGCCCCGGCGCCCTCCGCCTCCTCGCCGGCCGCGTCCTCATGGCGGAGGCCGGCCGCATCGGCCGCCCCCTCGGCGTCGTCTGCGCGGTGGCGTCGGGCGCGTACGCCATGGCCGCGCTGTACGACACGGCGGAACCCTCCTTCGGCCCGCTCACCACCCTCGGCCTGCTCCTGGTGACCGGCTGCACGGTGGCGACCCTGCTCACCGCCGCCACAGAGGCCAAGCACGCCCGCGCCGACACCACGGCCGCGCTGCTGCGGCTCGGCGCCCCCGCCACGATGCTGCGCAGCGCCGCCGCCCTCCGCGCCGGCGCGCTGCTGGCCCTGTTCGGCCCGCTCACGCTGGTCGTGGCCGAGCTGGCGGCGCTGCCGCTGGCCGCCTGAAGGACCGTACGAGAACCGGGCGGCCGTACGAGAACCGGCGCAAAAAATCTCCGCCGGCCGATGAGTTCCGCCGGGACGCAGCGTCTACCCACCGAACGCCACATACCCGATGGGAGAGACCGATGAGCTCGACGTACCAGCAGATGATCTTCGTGAACCTGCCCGTGAACGACCTCGACGCCTCGAAGAAGTTCTTCACGGAGCTGGGGTACTCGATCAACCCGCAGTTCAGCGACGACAACGCGGCCTCCGTGGTGATCAGCGACACCATCGTCGCCATGCTGCTCACCAAGCCGTTCTACTCGACCTTCACCAAGAAGGAGATCGTCGACGCCACCAAGACCAGCGAGGTACTGATCGCGCTGAGCGCCGAGAGCCGCGAGAAGGTCGATGAGCTGGTCGAGAAGGCGCTCGCCGCGGGCGGCTCCCCGGCCGGCGAGACCCAGGACCACGGCTTCATGTACGGCCGCTCCTTCGACGACCTCGACGGCCACACCTGGGAGGTCATATGGATGGACCCGGCCGCCGTCGAGGGCTGAACCACTGTGCCTAGCATGGGCGGGTGCAGACGATGCCCGCCCATGCGGCCCACCACAACGACCGCGAGATCGAGACCCTCGACGAGTTCGACGCGACGGTCTCGGCCCGTGCGACGCTCGCCGGCTTCCGGGTGCAGGCCGTCGACCTGACGGACCGTACGCGCGAGTTGCTCACGACGGACACGGCAGGTGCCGTCTTTCTCGGCTGCCCCATGCGCCAGGACGCGGCGGCCAAGGTCCGGGCGGACGGCGCGATGGTCTTCCCGCCCGTCCCCGACCTGCCCTTCGACCCGTACCGGGGCCTGCTCTACTCCCCCGACGAGCTGTTCGCGTCCCTGGCTGACGGCTACGAGTCCACGCCCGACGCCCTCGCGTACGCCTGGTTCCAGCGGACCAAGGCCGACCACGACATATTCGCCTCCACTCTCCGCTCGATCCACGACGACTCCGTCTCGGACGCCCTCGACGAACTCCTGCGGGGGACACCCGTGGTGGGTGTGATGGGCGGCCATGCGATGGCCCGCGGCACGGAGGCGTACGCCGGTGCAGCACGGCTCGGCCGGGAGCTGGCCCGCGCCGGTCTCACGGTCGCCACCGGCGGCGGCCCGGGCGCGATGGAGGCGGCGAACCTCGGCGCGTACGCCGCCCCGTACGACGACGCGATGCTGGCCGACTCGCTCCGACTCCTCGCCAAGACCCCGAAGTTCACGCCGTCGATCACCGAATGGGCGTCGGCCGCCTTCGAGGTGCGCTCCCGGTGGCCGAAGGGCGGTACCTCCGTCGGCATTCCGACGTGGTTCTACGGCCACGAGCCGCCGAACGCCTTCGCCTCGCACCTCGCCAAGTACTTCGCCAACGCCACCCGCGAGGACGGCCTGCTGGCCCGCTGCACCGCGGGTGTGGTCTTCCTGCCGGGCGCCGCCGGGACCGTCCAGGAGATCTTCGACAACGCGACGCCGAACTACTACGAGTCGCGCGGCGAGCCCACGCCGATGGTTCTCGTGGACCGGGCGCACTGGACGGAACGGCTGCCCACGTGGCCGCTTCTTCAGGCGCTCGCTCGGGAGCGTTCGATGGAGGCCCGAATCGCCCTGGTTGACCGGATCGAGGAGGCTCCGGAGGCGCTGAAACGTCTTGGCAGTTAAACAGACGGTAAAGCAAACGCTTGTAGCCTGCATATGCGTTGACACTTCTTATGCAGCGCTTATAGACCTGTGAGCCTCTTGGGGATGCTGGTAACCATCAACATCCCACCAACCCCCCGCAGTTGCTTAACTCGTGAAGGACAAACGTGTCCATAACTCGCCGTACCGTCGCACGTTCCGTGCGCATCCTCGGTGTCGCCACCGCCTCGGCCGCGCTCACGCTCGGTGCCGCCGGCAGCGCGCTCGCCTGCAGCATCAGTGATTTCTCCGCCGAAGCCAAGTGCGACGGCACCAAGGGCGTCATCACCGTCACCGACGTGGACGCCGGCGGTGTCCCGGCCACCGTCTCCGTGTTCCTCGAGAACAACGGCGCCGACGTGAAGAAGGTCGGCCAGCAGGTGGTCAAGGGCTCGGCCGAAGGCACCACCATCACCTTCGAAGAGGACTGGCTGCCGAACGCCGAGTACCGCATCCACGTCAAGGCCGCGAACTACGTCGACGAGGACATCAAGCCGAACCTGACCACCCCGTCGACGGCCTGCAAGACCGAGGACAGCCCGACGCCGACGCCCACCCCGACGCCGTCGGACTCCGCCTCGACCCCGGCCGAGGAGACCATCACCCCGAGCCCGTCGGCCTCCGAAAGCGGCAGCACCGCCCCGGCGGACACCGCGAGCAGCGCCCCGTCGCCCGCGGCCGCCGAGTCCAACCTCGCCGAGACCGGCGCCAACTCCAACACCGGGATCATCGCCGGCATCGCGGCGGCCCTGGTCGTGATCGGCGGCGGCGCCGTCTTCTTCGGCCTCCGCCGCCGCGGAGCGAACAGCAGCCGCTGACCCTCCCGCACACCACGGTGGCCCGTCCCCTCACAGAGAGGCGACGGGCCACCGCCGTGTCACGCGGCCGCGCGCAACTGCGGGCAGTCGTGCCGCTGGGGCGGCTCCCGACCCACCGAGAGCGGCACCCCGCAAGCGCGGGCGAGCGCACCCACCCGACGTCGGCCCCCACGCCGGGCACCCCACAACGCACAGACGCGGGACATCGCCCCGCCGATCAACCGAGCACGACAATCTCCTCCGCGTCGAACTCCACCCCCACCACATCCCCCACCCCCGGAGCCACCCGCAACGCACAAGCCGCCTCCAACCGAGGCGCACCCTCCTCCGGCTGCAACCGCACAGCGACATGCGTGCCCTTGAACGTCCGCGCGACCACCACGCACCGCAGCCCCTCGTCCGCCCCCACCAGCCGCACCCCCGCCGGCCGCACCAACACAGAACGCACCCCCTGCGCAGCCCCCGCAGGGACCGGCACCTTGCCCCAGGGGGTGTCCGCGGCCTCCCCCACGACACTGCCCTCGACCACGTTCTCGAAGCCGAGGAAACGGGCCACGAACTCGTCCGCCGGCCGCTGCCACACCTCAAGAGGCGTACCGGACTGGGCGATCCGCCCGTCCCGCATCACCACGACCCGGTCGGCGAGCGCGAACGCCTCCCCCTGGTCATGCGTCACCGCGAGCACAGTCGTCCCCAACCGCCCGAACAGCTCCCGCAGTTCGACGACCAGCCGCTCCCGCAGTGACCGGTCGAGCTGCCCGAGCGGCTCGTCCAGCATCAGCAGTCGCGGCCGGGGCGCGAGGGCCCGCGCCAGTGCCACCCGCTGCTGCTCACCCCCGGACAGCGAGGCGACGGCCCGATGCCCGGCCCCCGGAAGCCCGACGAGGTCGAGCAACTCCCGTACCCGCTGGCCCTGTTGCTCCTTGGCCGCCCCGTGCATCCGCAGCCCGAACCCGACATTGCCGCCCACGTCCCGCTGCGGGAACAGCTGATGGTCCTGGAACATCAGCCCGACCCCACGCTTGTGCACGGGCACGCCCGCCTGGTCGCGCCCGTCGAGCCAAACCCGACCGCCATCCAGGGGTTGCAGCCCGGCCACCACCCTCAACAGCGTCGACTTGCCGCTGCCGCTGGGCCCCAGCACGCACACGATCTCGTGCTCGGCGACATCGAGGCCGACCCCGTCCAGCACGGCCCGCCCACCGAACCGTACGGTCGCGTCCTCAAGGCTCAACAGCATCCAGAACCTCCCGGCAATCCAGAACTCCTCGGCAATCGAGAACTCCCCGGCATCTAGAACTCCCCGGTCCGGTCGGTCCGCAGCCGCTCGAGCACCAGCAGCGCCACCGCGCACACGATCATCAGAATCGTCGAAAGGGCCATGGCCTGGCCGTAGTTGAGTTCCCCGGCCCGCCCGAGCAGCCGCGCCACGGCGACCGGCAGCGTCGGGTTGTCGGGCCGCGCGATGAAGACCGTCGCCCCGAACTCCCCGAGCGACACCGCGAAGGCGAACCCCGCCGCGATCAGCAGCGCCCGCCGCACCATCGGCAGATCGACCTCCCGCCACACCCGCCAGGGCGACGCCCCCAGCACGGCGGCCGCCTCCCGCAGCCGTACGTCCACCGCCCGCAGCACGGGCAGCATGGTCCGTACGACGAACGGCACGCCGACCAGCGCCTGCGCGAGCGGCACCAGGATCCACGAGGACCTCAGGTCCAGCGGCGGCTCGTCCAGCGCGATCAGGAACCCGAACCCGACGGTCACCGCGGACACCCCGAGCGGCAGCATCAGCAGCGCGTCGAACCCGCGTACGAACCGGCCCGCGTCCCGGCGGGTGAGTGCCACGGCGGCCAGACCGCCGATCAGCACGGCGATGGCGGTGGCCACGACGGCGTACTGCAGCGAATTGCCGATCGCCTCGATCGGCGGCACCAGGAAGAGCCCGCCGTCCTCGCTGGTCAGCGCCCGGTAGTAGGCGAAGTCGGGCGCGTCCAGCGACCGTTGCACCAGCACGGCCAACGGCAGCAGAAGCAGGACGACGACGGAGGCCAGGACGCCGGCCAGCAGCGCCCACTGCCCGGTCCCGCGCGGCCGGCGTGCGGTCACGGACGCGTCCACCAACCGCAGGGCGGTCTCCCGCCGCCGTACGGTCCAAGCGTGCAGAGCGAGGATCCCGCCCACCGCCACGAACTGGATCAGCGTCAGCACGGCGGCGGTGGACAGGTCGAAGATCTCGGACGTCTGCCGGTAGATCTCGACTTCGAGCGTCGAGAACGTCGGCCCGCCGAGGATCTGCACCACACCGAAGGAGGTGAAGGTGAAGAGGAACACCATGAGCGCGGCGGCGGCCACGGCGGGCGCGAGCGCGGGCAGCGTCACCTTCCGCCAGGCCGCGAGCCGGGAGGCGCCGAGCATCCGCGCAGCCTCCTCCTGCCGCGGGTCGAGCTGGGACCAGAGCCCGCCGACGGTCCGTACGACCACCGCGTAGTTGAAGAAGACGTGCGCCAGCAGGATCGCCCACACGGTCGTGTCGAGGCGTACGCCCCACAGCTCGTCCAGCAGCCCGCCGCGCCCGACGAGCGCCAGGAACGCCGTACCGACGACGACCGTCGGCAGCACGAAGGGGACGGTGACGACGGCCCGCAGGATCTGCTTGCCGGGGAAGTCGAAGCGGGCGAAGACATACGCGCCGGGCAGCGCGATCAGCAGCGTGAGCGCGGTGGAGGCCAGCGCCTGCCAGGTGGTGAACCACAGGACGTGCCGGACGTCGGACTGCCCGAGCACGTCCGCGATCCGGCCGAGGTGCCACACCCCGTCGACCTTGAGTCCGCGGGCGACGATCGCGGCGACGGGGTAGGCGAAGAAGACCGCGAAGAACGCGACGGGCACGGCGATGAGACCGAGCCGCGCCGCCGCGCCCTTCCCGGGGCCCTTGCGCGGGGCTACTTCAGTACGAGCGAGGTCCACGACTTGACCCACTGGTCACGGTTGTCGGCGATCTGGGCCGGGTCCATGGTCTCGGGATCCTTGGCCTGCGGACCGTACTTCGTGAACTCGGCCGGCACCTGCGCACCCTCCCGCACCGGGTAGACGAACATGTTCAGCGGCATGTCGTCCTGGAACTCCTTGGTGAGCAGGAAGTCCAGGAGCGCCTTGCCGCCCTTGGTGTTCGAGGCGTTGCTCAGCAGGCCCGCGTACTCGACCTGCCGGAAGCAGGTGCCGGTGGCGACGCCGGTCGGCGCGGTCGTCGGCTTCGGGTCGGCGTAGATCACCTCGGCGGGCGGCGAGGAGGCGTAGGAGACGACGAGCGGCCGGTCCGCGCCGGTCTTCTTGCCCGTGGAGGAGCCGGAGAACTCCTCGTTGTAGGCCTGCTCCCAGCCGTCGACGACCTTGACGCCGTTGGCCTTGAGCTTCTTCCAGTAGTCCTGCCATCCGTCGTCGCCGTACTTGGCCGCGGTCCCGAGGAGGAATCCCAGCCCGGGCGACGAGGTGGAGGCGTTCTCGGTGACGAGGAGGTTCTTGTACGCGGGCTTGATCAGGTCGTCGAACGAGCTGGGCGGGGTCAGCTTGTGCTCGCTGAAGTACGCCTTGTCGTAGTTGACGCAGATGTCGCCGGTGTCGATCGGCGTGACCCGGTGCTTGTCCTGGTCGGCCCGGTACTCGGGCAGGACCAGGTCGGAGCCCTTCGCCTCGTACGACTGGAAGAGCCCGTTGTCGAGGGCACGGGACAGCAGGGTGTTGTCGACGCCGAAGAAGACGTCGCCCTGCGGATTGTCCTTGGTCAGGATCGCCTTGTTGACGGCCTGCCCGGCGTCGCCGTCCTTGAGAACCCTGACCTTGTAGCCGGACTGCTTCTCGAAGTCCGCGAGGACGTTCTTCGAGACGGCCCACGAATCGTGGCTGACGAGGGTCACGGTCTTGGAGTCGCCTCCGCCGCTCCCGCCGTCGGAGGAGGACCCGCACGCGGAGAGCGTGACGAGGCCGAGTCCCACGGCGACAACCGTGGCCTTCTTGGTGATGCTCACAGAATTCCTCCTGGGGGTGGCCAGGAAGAGACGCGGCCCTGCCCGGGCGCCTCGGAAAAGTCCAAGGGCTCCCGGGCAGGGCGCAACAGCTCGAGTAGTGACCGAACTTCCTACCCAGAATGACCTGGGCGAGGTTCAGAGGGTCTGCGGCCGGTGCCGCACTCTCAGCGCTGTGGCGCTCCCCTGTCGGAATATGAAGATGTACGTACGGACGTCACACTACCGCTCGGTCGCGGCGAGCTGACCACACGCCCCGTCGATCTCCTGTCCACGGGTGTCCCGGACGGTGACCGGCACACCATGGGCGGCGATGGCCTCGACGAACGCCTTCTCGTCCTCGGGACGGGAGGCGGTCCACTTCGACCCGGGCGTCGGGTTCAGCGGAATGAGATTGACGTGCACGGGCTTGCCCTTGAGCAGCCGCCCGAGCCGGTCACCGCGCCACGCCTGGTCGTTGATGTCCCGGATCAGCGCGTACTCGATGGACAGCCGGCGCCCGGACCGCTCCGTGTACGCGAAGCCGGCGTCCAGGACCTCGCGCACCTTCCACCGCGTGTTCACGGGGACGAGGGTGTCGCGCAGCTCGTCGTCGGGGGCGTGCAGGGAGATGGCGAGCCGGCACTTGAAGCCCTCGTCGGTGAAGCGGTTGATCGCCGGGACGAGTCCGACCGTCGAGACGGTGATCCCACGCTGCGAGAGCCCGAGCCCGTCCGGCTCGGGGTCGGTGAGCCGACGGATGGCCCCGACGACCCGGTTGTAGTTGGCGAGGGGCTCACCCATACCCATAAAAACGATGTTGCTGAGCCGCGCCGGACCGCCGGGAATCTCGTCGTCCCGCAGCGCCCGCATCCCGTCCACGATCTGGTGCACGATCTCCGCGGTGGACAGGTTCCGGTCCAGCCCCGCCTGCCCCGTGGCGCAGAACGGGCAGTTCATGCCACACCCCGCCTGCGAGCTGATACACATGGTCACCCGGTCCGGGTAGCGCATCAGCACCGACTCGACGAGCGTCCCGTCGAACAGCCGCCACAGCGTCTTGCGGGTGGTGTCCTGGTCGGTCGACTGATGCCGGACGACCGACATCAGCTCGGGAAGCAGTGCCTCCTGAAGCCGGCCGCGGGAGCCGGCCGGGATGTCCGTCCACTCCTGCGGGTCGTGCGCGTACCGCGCGAAGTAGTGCTGCGAGAGCTGCTTGGCACGAAACGGCTTCTCACCGACCGCGGCCACCGCTTCCTTGCGCTCGGCGGGCGTGAGGTCGGCGAGGTGCCGCGGCGGCTTCTTGGCTCCGCGCGGGGCGACGAAAGTGAGTTCTCCGGGCTTAGGCATGGCTGTACCAGTGTCGCAGATCCACTCGCATGCCCCGGTCGGCTCAGAAGCCGCCGGTGATCACGAGAACAACCCAAGTGACCTGGACCGCCCACCAGCCGGTCTATGCCGTCGGGCGCTCCAGCTGCTCCTTGAGCAGTTGCTCGTCGCGCGGCAGTTCCTTGCGGAGCTGGGGGCGGACGACGAGAGGGACGAGGACCTTGCCGAGGCCGTGGCCCTCGAAGTCGACGTCGATCGTCACGCGGGAGCGTCGCCCGTCGTCGAGCGGCTCGATCTCACCGTGGACGCGCGGCCTGACGGGACCGTCGACGCCATGCAGACCCCAGCTGACCGGCGGGACGACCTCGGTGAACTCCACGGTCATCGGCATCTCGCGGGTGCCGATACGCCGGGTGACCCGGACCCGGGAGCCCTCGTGCAGCGGACCCTCGTCGAGCCGCTGCGCGGAGACCGCGCTCAGCTGCCAGTCGGGCAGGTGAGAGGAGTCCGTGACATACGCGTAGACCTCGTCGGGGCTGCAGTCGACATCGATCACTTCTCGGATGGCGGACATCGCGCCCCTCCTTCCAGGGTGAACCCATTTGAGGGCTTACACCGGAATCGTCCCACTCCCCGGCCGGGGAGGCCATCGCCCGGAAACCCGAGGAGCCCCCGCCGCAGCGAGGGCCCCACGAGAACGACGTACGACGGCTTGCCGGACGCGACCGGATACGACGACGGTCAGCCGGACCCGACGAAGATCACCATCAGCAGCCACACCACCGGAGCCGTAGGCAGCAACGAGTCCAAGCGATCCATGATGCCGCCGTGCCCCGGCAGCAGCGTGCCCATGTCCTTGATGCCCAGGTCCCGCTTGATCATCGACTCGCCGAGGTCGCCGAGCGTGGCGCTGGCCGCGACCGCGAAGCCGAGGATCAGCCCCTGCCACCAGGTGCCGTCTTCAATCAGGAACTGCATGCACAGCGCGCCCGCCGCCATGGCGAAACTCACCGCTCCGAGCAGGCCCTCGCGGGTCTTGCCCGGGCTGATGCGCGGAGCGAGCTTGTGCTTGCCGAAGCGCCAGCCGATGGCGTACGCCCCGGTGTCGCTCACGACCGTCAGCAGCAGGAACGTCACCACGCGCCGATGTCCGTCGTCGGCGGCGAGCATCATGGCGACGAACGTGGCCAGGAACGGGACATAGAAGGCCGCGAAGACACCCGCGGTGACGTCCCTGAGGTAGCCCTCCGGCGGTTCCGTCATCCGCCAGACCAGAACGGCCAGCGCGGTGAGCGCCATCGCCACCCACGCGCCCTCGGCACCCCGGACGTACCCGGACACGACCATGGCCGCCCCGCCGAGCGCGAGTGGGACGAGGGGCGCCTTGATGCCCTTGCGCTCCTCCAGCCGCCTGGTCAGCTCCCAGAGGCCCACCACGACGGCGACCGCTATGACCCCGACGAACACGGCCTTGACGACGAACAGCGACGCGACGATCACCACACCCAGCCCGACGCCGACCCCTATGGCCGCACTCAGGTCACGGCCCGCGCTCTTCTTCTGCGGCGCGGACGCCGGCTGCGAGGAGGAGTCGGGCATGGGCTCCGGATTCTGCGGCACCGCCCCGTAGGACGGCGTCTGCTGCATGTCGTGAGGGCCGTAGGACGGGGCCTGCGGCGGGTCGTACGGCTGCGACTGCCGTACCTCGTACGGCGGCTGCGGCGTCTCGTCGCGGAACAAGGGGCCGCTCAGCCGAGCGGCCCCCCGGTCGTCATCCTGGTCTCCGCCATGTGCGGGTACGTCGGGCACGATGGGCATGGGGCGAGTCTGCTGCGCGTCATGCGCATCGTACGTGGGACCCGCCGGGCCGGCCCCTTGGACAGGCCCCTGGTCGGTGGGCCCCCAGTACCCGGCGGGTGGCCCGGTTTGTGGCGGAGAGCCCCAGGAAGAGTCGTTCATCAGACCTCGAGCAGCTCCGCTTCCTTGTGCTTGAGGAGCTCGTCCACCTGGGCGACGTACTTGTGGGTGGTGTCGTCGAGCTCCTTCTCCGCACGGCGGCCCTCGTCCTCACCGACATCGCCGTCCTTGACGAGCTTGTCGATGGCGTCCTTGGCCTTGCGGCGCACCGAGCGGATGGAAACCTTGCTGTCCTCGGCCTTGCTCCGGGCGACCTTGATGTAGTCGCGGCGGCGCTCCTCGGTCAGCTCGGGGAACACCACTCGGATGATGTTGCCGTCGTTGCTCGGGTTGACGCCCAGGTCGGAGTCGCGGATCGCCTGCTCGATGTTGCGCAGCGCGGTCTTGTCGAACGGGGTCACGACCGCCATGCGCGGCTCCGGCACGGAGAACGAAGCCAGCTGGTTGATCGGCGTCGGCGCGCCGTAGTACTCCGCCACGATCTTGTTGAACATCGCCGGGTGCGCACGGCCGGTGCGGATCGCGGCGAAGTCCTCCTTGGCGACCACGACGGCCTTCTCCATCTTCTCCTCGGCCTCGAGGAGGGTCTCTTCGATCACCACTTGCTCCTGCGTGTCTTGAGTAGGCCCGGCTGCGGTTCCTTGGTGGGGGCGGCGGCCGGCTGCGTCACGTCTTCTTCCTGCACGGTTCCCGACCGGCAGGACATTGTCCATCCCCCGGTCAGGGTCATCAGCCCTGGCTGACTTGGTCACCCACAAGCGTGCCGATCTTCTCACCCTTGACGGCGCGCGCGATATTGCCCTCGGCCAGAAGCTCGAACACCAGGATCGGGAGCTTGTTGTCGCGGCACAGCGTGACGGCCGTGGCGTCGGCGACCTTGAGGTCGCGGGTGATGACCTCGCCGTAGCCGAGGGCGTCGAACTTGACCGCGTCGGGGTTGGTCTTCGGGTCGGAGTCGTAGACCCCGTCCACGCCGTTCTTGCCCATGAGCAGCGCCTCGGCGTCGATCTCCAAGGCGCGCTGGGCGGCGGTGGTGTCGGTGGAGAAGTACGGCATGCCCATACCGGCGCCGAAGATGACCACACGGCCCTTCTCCAGGTGCCGGACGGCGCGCAGCGGAATGTACGGCTCGGCGACCTGGCCCATGGTGATGGCGGTCTGCACCCGGGACTGGATGCCCTCCTTCTCCAGGAAGTCCTGGAGGGCGAGGCAGTTCATGACCGTGCCGAGCATGCCCATGTAGTCGGAGCGGGCGCGGTCCATGCCGCGCTGCTGGAGTTCGGCACCGCGGAAGAAGTTGCCGCCGCCGATGACGACGGCGATCTCCGCGCCGTCCCGCACGACCGCCGCGATCTCGCGGGCGATCTTGTGCACCACATCGGGGTCGACGCCCAGGCCCCCGCCACCGGCGAACGCCTCTCCGGACAGCTTCAGCAGAAACCGCCCGCGTACTTTGCCGTCGTCGCTCTTCTGGGCCTTGATGGTCATGGCGTTCTCACTTCTTTGACGGGTCGCACATACGAAGAAGGCCATTGCCGGTGGGGTGTGGTTCGCATCCCATGCGCGGCAATGGCCTCCTCGTCAGATCTGCTGTCGTCCGCCACACATGTGACGGCGTACGCGGACGACTGCTGCCGACCCTATCGGGGTCGCGCGTCGATCGCGGTACGGACTCAGATGCCGACCTTGATGCGCGTGAAGCGCTTCAGGGTGACACCCGCCTCGTCCAGAACCTTCTGGACGGACTTCTTGTTGTCGAGCGCGTACGGCTGGCCGAGCAGCGTGGCGTCCTTGAAGAAGCCGTTGACGCGGCCCTCGACGATCTTCGGCAGGGCGGCCTCGGGCTTGCCCTCGGCGCGGGTGGTCTCCTCGGCGACGCGGCGCTCGGACTCGACGACCTCGGCCGGCACGTCCTCCTTGGAGAGGTACTTCGGCGCGAAGGCGGCGATGTGCTGGGCGACGCCCTTGGCGATCTCGGCGTTGGGCTTGTCGAGCTCGACGAGGACACCGATCTGCGGCGGCAGGTCGGGCATCGTGCGGTGCATGTACGCCGTCACGAAGCCGTCCGCGAACACCGCGAAGCGGTCGAGGACGATCTTCTCGCCCAGGGTGGCGTTGGCCTCGTCCACGAACGCCTGGACGGTCTTGCCGGGCTCGATCTCGGAGGCGAGCAGGGCCTCGAGGTCGGCCGGGGCGGTCTTGGCGACGTGCTCGGCGATCGTGGTGGCGACGGCCTGGAACTTGTCACCCTTGGCGACGAAGTCCGTCTCGCACTTCAGCTCGACGAGGACGCCGGAGGAGTTGTCGTCGGCGATGATCGAGACCACGGCGCCGTTCTCGGCGGAGCGGCCCTCGCGCTTGGCGACGCCCTTCTGGCCCTTGATGCGGAGCGCCTCGACTGCCTTCTCGACGTTGCCCTCGGCCTCGTCCAGCGCCTTCTTGCAGTCCATCATGCCGGCGCCGGTGAGCTCGCGGAGCTTCTTGACGTCGGCGGCGGTGTAGTTCGCCATGATTCTGGAATCTCTCTCGAAGTCTGAAGATCTACCGGTGCCGGACGGCGGGGGCTTCGTGGGCCCCCGCCGTCCAGAACCCGAAGGTGTGTGAGGGGTCAGGCCTGCTCGGCGTCCGCGGCAGGGGCCTCGGCGGCCGGGGCCTCGGCCTCGACGGGGGCTTCGGCGGCAGCCTCGGCCGGAGCCTCAGCAGCGGCCTCCTCGGCGGGCGCCTCGGCGGCGGGGGCCTCGGCAGCAGCCTCGGCAGCGGCGGGGGCCTCGGCCTCGTCGGCCTTCTTCTCGCCCTCGAGCAGGTCGCGCTCCCACGCGGCCAGCGGCTCGCCCGCGGCCTTGTCGCCCTTGCCCTCGGTGGCGACACCGGAGCGGGAGATGAGGCCCTCGGCGACCGCGTCGGCGATCACACGGGTGAGCAGCGTGACGGAGCGGATCGCGTCGTCGTTGCCGGGGATCTTGTAGTCGACCTCGTCGGGGTCGCAGTTGGTGTCGAGGATGGCGACGACCGGGATGTTGAGCTTCCGGGCCTCGCCGACCGCGATGTGCTCCTTCTTGGTGTCCACGATCCAGACGGCGCTGGGAACCTTGGACATCTCGCGGATACCGCCGAGGGTCTTCTCCAGCTTGGCCTTCTCGCGCGAGAGCACGAGAAGCTCCTTCTTGGTCAGACCGGACGCGGCGACGTCCTCGAAGTCGATCTGCTCGAGCTCCTTGAGGCGCTGCAGACGCTTGTAGACGGTCGAGAAGTTGGTGAGCATGCCGCCCAGCCAGCGCTGGTTCACGTAGGGCATGCCGACGCGGGTCGCCTGCTCGGCGATGGCCTCCTGCGCCTGCTTCTTCGTGCCGACGAACATGACCGTGCCGCCATGGGCGACGGTCTCCTTGACGAACTCGTAGGCGCGGTCGATGTACGACAGCGACTGGAGCAGGTCGATGATGTAGATGCCGTTGCGCTCCGTGAAGATGAACCGCTTCATCTTCGGGTTCCAACGACGGGTCTGGTGACCGAAGTGGACGCCGCTTTCCAGCAGCTCCCGCATCGTGACGACGGCCATGGCCGTTCTCCTTGGTGTTCTCGGTTGTGCCGCGCGCGCCGGATGGCACTCGCGCCTGACGCCCGCGATGCGCCTTGCCGCTAGGGACCGAGAGGCGCTGACACCAGCTTTGTGATGGCCTGATGTCGGGGCGTGCGAAGTCGACCCGGTGACCCGGATCGCCAGAAGAAGTGTACGGGACCCGCGAGGCACCGGGTGACGCCGCTGTCCACAACCAGGGAGTAGTCCACAGGTCCCGGCCGGGAGCGGAGCGCGTGCGGGACCGTTCTCGCATGCGAGCGATGCGATGTCTGGCTACGTGGACGGGGCTGCTGCTTCTGGCGGCGACGATGCTGACCTGCACGCCCCCACCGAGCAGCCGGCCGACCCCTTTCCGCCCGGCGGCCACGGACACCTCCGTCCCGCCCCTCGGCCGCACCTGGCCGGTGGGCACCCGCCCACCGGTCCTGCGCGGCTGGGAACCCCCCGCGACGCCCTACGGCCGCGGCCACCGAGGCGTCGACCTCGCGGCCTCCCCCGGCACACCAGTACGAGCGGTCGCGGCGGGCCGGGTGTCCTTCGCGGGCCGGGTGGCCGGCAAGGGGGTCGTCTCGGTGGAACTGCCGGGGACTGGCGACCCACCCCTGCGCACGACGTACGAGCCGGTACGGGCGTCGGTGAAGAAGGGCGAGGAGGTGGCGGCGGGCGAGGAGGTGGGCACGGTGGAGCCGACGGGCTCTCACTGCACGACTGCATGCGTGCACTGGGGCCTACGCAGAGGCGAGACCTACCTGGACCCACTGTCGCTGCTGCCACCCTGGCTGCTCACCCGTGGACCATCGCGGCTCCTGCCGGTGATCGGCGTACCGGTGCCGCCGTAGCTGCGGGTGCTGTCCCAGCCGCCGTAGCTGCGGGCAGTCGTGCCGCTGGGGCGGCACGGGTGGGCGCAGCGGCACCCCGCCGGCGCCGGGTTGCGACCGACCCCCGCCCAGCCACAGCCGACGTCAGCCTCGGAGACCCCGCAGAGCCATCCGCACAGCCGCCTCCGTGATCACCGAAGGTTCCTCCGCCGCCCCCAGCTCGATCCGCCGCACCGCCGCATCCACAACCCCCTGCAACAGCATCGCCGCCATCCGAGGCTGCTCGTGCCCCATCTCCCCCAACGCCTCGACGATCATCGCCACCAGCCCCCCGTGCGCGGCCCGGATCTTCTCCCGAGCCCCCGCGTCCAGCTCACTCGCGGAGATCGCCACGACAGCCCGGTGCCGCCGGTCCCCGACCAACGCCAGCTGCTGGCGCACATACGCCTCGACCTTGGCGTCAGGCGTCCCGGCCCGCTCCATCGCCGCCGACACCTCCGCCGCCCACACGGGAAAGTCGACCTCGCACAGCTCCTCGACCACGGCGGCCCGCGACCGGAAGTACTCGTACACGGACGACCGCGCGAGGCCCGTCCGCTCGGCCAGGGCCGGGAAGGTCAGCGCCTCCGTCCCGCCCTCGGACAACAGGGAACGAGCCGCGTCCAGCAGGGCGGCTCGCTGCATCGACCGGTGCTCGGCCACGGAGGCCGCTCGAATCCTTGGCACGTCAACCACTCTACGGACGGAGCATCGTCGGCGGGAGTGGCTCCCACCGCTCCACGCCCTCAGCGACCGAAACTCGCCAGCTTCGCGCGCAGCTGGAGCACCGACTTGGTGTGGATCTGACTCACCCGGCTCTCGGTGACCCCCAGCACGTTCCCGATCTCGGCGAGCGTGAGCCCTTCGTAGTAGTACAGCGTGACCACGGTCTTCTCCCGCTCGGGCAAGGTGTTGATGGCCCGCGCCAGGAACCGCCGCAGTTCCCGGTCCTCGGCCACCTCCACCGGGTTGTCCGCGGCGGTGTCCTCCAGCGTGTCCATGAGGCTCAGCCGGCCGCCGCCCTCGCCACCGACATGCAGCAGCTCCTCCAGAGCCACCACGTTCGCCAGCGACAACTGACTGAAGACGGCGTGGAGTTCGTCGACCGCGATGCCCATCTCGGCGGCCACTTCCCCCTCGCTCGGCGTCCGCCGCAGCCGCGCCTCCAGCGTGGCGTACGCCCGCTCGACGTTGCGTGCCTTCTGCCGTACGGACCGCGGGATCCAGTCCAGCGCCCGCAGCTCGTCGATCATCGCACCGCGGATCCGGGTGATCGCGTACGTCTCGAACTTGATCTCCCGGTCGACGTCGAACTTCTCGATCGCGTCGATGAGCCCGAAGACCCCCGACGAGACGAAGTCCGCCTGCTCCACATTGGGCGGCAGACCGACGCTCACCCGTCCCGCCACGTACTTCACGAGCGGTGAGTAGTGCAGGATCAGCTGCTCGCGCAGCCGCTCGTCCCCCGTCGCCTTGTACGACCGCCACAGCTCGTCGAGCGTCGAGGGAGCGGGCGGCCGCACGCTGCCACCGTCGCGGGCGGCTGGGGGGATCGCCGCCCGGTCGGACCCGGAGGTGTGCTGGGGCATTCGTCGCCTTGTGCCGTTCTGCCGTGAAGTGGGGGGACCTGGGTGAGCTGTCGGACTGATGTCGTTCTGATGCCGAGTCGCCTGTCTGTGTCGGAATCCTCGTGAGCGTAGCGTGACTGAAGTGTCGCGGTGCGCGAAGGGCGAGGCTCGGACCATGCGCAGATACGTTCCGCTGGACGCCCTGCCGAGCCCCGTCCGTCGCTCTACGTGATCACCGGAGGGCGCCAACTGCGGGAATTTCCAAGGGCATCAGGGTTCCCCCGGACGGCCGAACACGCTCGGTCAACACCCGCCTCCGCCACCGCCCGCGGAGATCATTGCCTGGCGTGTCAACTTCCAGCCGTCGCCGTGTCGTTCGACGTAACCAAGTGATCGGAGTTCGTACAACCTCGCGATCGCGTCGTCCCGGGTCGTCAGCGCGCCGCGCGCGATCTCGTCCGGCGTCGCCGCGCGGCGTCCGGGCAGTGCGGCCAGGACCCGCCGGGCGGCGGCGTCGAGCAGATCACGCGGCAGCACGGGCCCGCGCCGGTCCGGGGCCAGCTCCCCCATGTCGCCGACGAGTTCGACGACTTCCGCGGCGTCCGTGACCAGCACCGCCTCCCCGCGCAGCAGCTCGTGCACACCGGCGGAGAGGCCGCTGGTGGCCGGGCCGGGCACGCCCATGGTGTGGCGGCCCAGGCGCTGTGCCGCACGTGCGGTGACCAGCGAACCGCTGCGATGGGCGGCCTCGACGACGACCGTGCCCCGGGTGAGCGCGGCGATGACCCGGTTCCGTAGGACGAACCTGCTCGGTGTCGGGTGATCGCCGGGCGGCAACTCCCCGATCACCAGCCCCTGTTCCGCGATCCTGCTGATCAACTGGGTGTGTCCGCGCGGGTAGGGCCGGTCCACTCCGCAGGCGAGTACGGCAACGGTGGCGCCGCCGGCGCCGAGGGCTCCGCGATGGGCGGCGCCGTCGACCCCGTAGGCACCGCCGGACACCACGACCCAGCCGCGTTCGGCGAGGTCCGCGGCGAGAGTGGCCGCCATGTGGGCGCCGTACTCGGTGCAGGCGCGGGCGCCGACCACGGCCACCGAGCGGAGCGCCCACATACGCAGGCTGGGCTTTCCACGCACCCACAGGCCCAGGGGCCGGGCGTCCCCCAGGTCGTCGAGCTGTCCCGGCCACTCGGCGTCGCCCGGCCCCACGAACCGCACCCCGGCGTCCCGCGCGACGGCGAGATCCCGCCCGGGCTCGGCCGCCGCCGCCCGCCCGAGCAGCCCGGCCCACCTCTTGTCACTCACCCCGGGCAACGGCATCCCACCGCCCCGCAAGCGCCGGACCACCTCCCGCACCCCGTACTCCCGCACCCACCGCCCGGCGACCTCGTCACCGGGCTCGATGACCCGGGCGAGGAAGACCCGCCCGATCAGCTCGCCGTCCGGTTCGTCGCCGACGCTCACGTCAGCGCTCCGATGGCCATGGGGACGCCCCGTGGCACTCCCGTGCGCAGTTGCAGCGCCAGGGCGACGTCCGTCGCGTCGGGACGGTCGTGGCCGACGAGGTCCGCGACGGTCCAGGCCACGCGGAGCACGCGGTCGATCCCGCGAGCAGTCAGCACGCCCCGCTCCAGGTTCCGCTCCGCGTCGTCCATGGCACCGGGTACGGCATGCCAGCGGCTGCGCAGCTCGCGTCCGGGAACCTCGCTGTTCGTGCGCCACGGGGTACCGGCCAGCCGGGTCACCGCTCGTTCCCTGGCCTCTCGGACCCGGTCGGCCACCGTGGCCGTGGACTCGCCCCGGGCGCCGCGCTCGGTCAGCTGGGCGCGGGTGACCCGGTCCACCTCGACCCGCAGGTCGACCCGGTCGAGCAGGGGACCGGACAGCCTGGCCTGGTAACGCCGGATCAAGGAGGGCGGGCACTCGCACAGGTCGTCCGTCTGGGAGAAGCGGCCGCATGGGCAGGGGTTGGCGGCCAGCACCATCAGGAACCTCGCCGGGAAGCGCACCACGCCCGCAGTGCGCGCGATCACGACATGCCCCGCCTCCAGGGGCTGCCGGAGGGCGTCCAGGGCCCGACTACTGAATTCGGGTGTTTCATCCAGAAACAGAACACCTCTGTGCGAGAGCGACACTGCGCCGGGCCGGGCGATGCCGTTACCCCCGCCGACCAGCGCCTGCATCGTCGCCGAGTGGTGCGGGGCGCAGTAGGGGGCGACATCGATCAGGGGCTTGCCCGGAGGCAGCAGGCCCGCCACCGAGTGCACCGCCGTGACCTCCAGCGAGTCCTGCCGGCCGAGGCGCGGGAGGATGGCGGGCAGCCGCTCCGCGAGCATCGTCTTCCCGGCGCCGGGCGGCCCTTCCAGGAACAGGTGATGTCCGCCCGCCGCGGCGACCTCCACGGCCGTGCGCGCCGAGATCTGGCCCACGACGTCGGCGAGGTCGTGGTCGAGCTGTCCGGCACCCATGCTGTGCATTCCGGTGGCCGCGCCGGTGCCCGGCACCCGCAGGCCGGCGAGGAGCGGGTCGGGGCGGCCCACGTCGTCCGGCTCCTCGTCCGGCACGGGCTCGTCCGCCAGGACCGCGATCAGCTGCCGCAGACTACGCACCCCCAGCACCGACACACCGGGCACCAGGGAGGCCTCGGCGGCGGCGCATTCCGGCACCACCACCTGCTCGTAGCCGGCGTCCGCCGCGGCCAGCACCGCCGGGAGGATGCCCCGCACCGGCCGCACCCGACCGTCGAGGCCCACTTCCCCGATCATCACGATGTCGGCAAGGACCCGCGGATCGATCCGCTCGGCCGCGCCCAGCACCGCGGCCGCGACGGCCAGATCGAACCCGCTGCCGCTCTTCGGGACGGACGCCGGGCTCAGACCGACCGTCAGCTTCTTCTGGGGCCACGAGGCACCCGAATTGACCACCGCCGCCCGAACCCGGTCCCGGCTCTCCGTCAGGCTCTTGTCCGGCAGCCCCACCAGCGTGAAGGCCGCGACCCCGGGTTCCAGGTCGGCCTGGACCTCGACCACCACGCCCTCGACGCCCACCAGCGCCACCGAGCACGTACGCGCGAACCCCATCTCAGGCCACCCCCCGCACATGCTCGACCACGGGCGCCCCGCGGCTGGGCAGGACGACCCCCACCAGGTCGATGCGGACACCTCCCGGCGGTGCCCCTCCGTGTGCGTGGATCCAGCGTTCGGCGAGGCCTCGCAGGCGCTCCGCCTTGTCGGGGGTCACCGCGGCCATCGGATGCTCGAAGAGCCCGGCCCGCCGCGTCTTGACCTCGCAGACGACCAGGACGTCCCCGTCCCGCGCCACGATGTCGATCTCGCCGGTCCTGCCACAGCGCCAGTTGCGCTCCAGGACCGTCATCCCGGCCTCCGCCAGCCGTCGCGCGGCCAGCGTCTCGCCGTACTTGCCGAGTGCACTGCGTGCCTGATGTGTGTTCATGTCGGCACCACCTCCGGCGCCAACCGTCACGCACTCAGGCCGACCAAGTTGATCTTGGTGGACTACTCACCGGTTGTGGAAAACTCCGCCACTCCGGAGAGGGAACCCACCCGCAACCTCACCCGCGACCTCACCCGCCGGGCAGCTCCAGGTCGTTCTTGTTCAGCTCCTCGATGTTCACGTCCTTGAACGTGAGTACCCGCACCTGCTTCACGAACCGAGCCGGCCGGTACATGTCCCACACCCAGGCATCCGCCATGGACACCTCGAAGAACACCTCGCCCTGGACCGAGTGCACCTGCATCTCGTAGTCGTTGGTCAGATAGAAGCGCCGCTCGGTCTCGATCACGTATTTGAACAGACCGACGACATCGCGGTACTCCCGGTAGAGCTTGAGCTCCATCTCGGTCTCGTACTTCTCGAGGTCCTCGGCGCTCATGGCATGTTCCCCTTCAGCCGTGCGATCCCACCATTGTGCGCCAGTCCCGCGAGCCCCTAGACGATTTCGGTGTCCAGGGTCACGGGTCCGGCCGGGGGACCTTCGTCGAGCAGCCTGCGCAGCAGCTCGGCGAGTCTGGTCGGATACACCGTCTCATGTGCCTGGCTCAGTTCCCGACACGTCCACCAGCGCGCTCCGGCGACACTGCGCCGCTCCAGCTCGGTCAGCCCCATGGCCGCGGGCACCACGCCGGGCGTATGGGCCGTCCGGGCCAGGTAGTACCACTCGTCCTGGTCCCAGCGCCGGCCGGCGAACGGGAACGAGCACGTCCGCCGCCAGAGCACCGGGCCGAGCTCGACCTCGGTGATGCCGGTCTCCTCGGCGAGTTCCCTGAGCGCGGCCTCTTCACGTGTCTCGTCGCCCTCCAGGCCGCCGCCGGGTGTGAACCACCAGTCGTCGGCCGGATCGTCCGGCTCATGGCCGTGCAGCAGGAGGATGCGGTCCTCGGGATCGAGGAGGACCACCCGGGCCACCTTGCGCAGACCGCCCTCGTACGTGTCCCGGCCCGCGTCCGTCGCCTCAGCGGGCACCGGCCGGCTCCGTCCGCGTCCGGGCGCGGGAGCGCCCGCCGAGCAGCTTGGCGACCGGTCCGTACGCGCCCCCGCCGAGGACGAGCACGGCCCCGACGACGATCAGCGCGACGATCGTACGGAGCGGGCCCGGCGAGGACAGCGCGCCGAGCGCCTCGAAGCCGGTCGGCGGCTCCAGCATGCCGTTCATGGGCCAGACCACGGCGTCCACCCGGGCCGTCACGGCGCTCCGGGCCACCGTGCCGTTCGCCGCGTCGGTGAGGTGGGTCGAGGAGTCCAGGGAGCCCGCTCGCTCGTCGCCCAGCAGGAACAGCCGGCCCTCCGGCACCGTCACGGTCGGAAAGCCCGTGATCTCGGCCGCGCTCCCCTCGGGCAGATACGGTTCGTCGATCTGTTTGCCGTTGACGGTCAGCTTGCCCTTGCTGCAGCACGCCACCGTGTCGCCGCCGATCGCGACCACTCGCTTGACCACGGGGGCGTTGGTCACCCAGGTCTTGTCCGAGAAGACGACGACGTCGCCACGGCGTATCTCACCACCGTCGACACGTTGGGCCAGGACCCGGTCGCCGGCGTCGATCGTGGGCGTCATCGAGCCGGTGGGCACGGTGTACGGGCGGTAGACCACCGCTCCCCAGGCGAAGCCCCCGAGGAACAGCACAAGGCCCAGTGCGACGGCCAGTCCGGACAGTCGCTGTCCGGTCCGGCTGCCCACCGGGCCTGTGCTCCCGCTGCGCGGGGCCGTACGCGTCGTGCTCTCGCCACCCATGGATCCGCACCCTACCCGGGGGTACCTGACCCGGTCAGCCCTTCGGCCCCGACCAAGGTCACAAGCTGTACGAGGGTTTTGTCGAGCCTTGACCTCAGCGTGTCCCGACGACGGTGATCTTCCGACGGCGCCACAGCGCCACCGGCACCACACCGACGAGGGCGAGCGCGTCCGGCGCGACCGTCAGGGCCGGGGACGCCGACGACTGGGTGTTCAGACCGGACTGGTCGAAGGTGTCCGGGACCGGCAGGGTGCCCCAGCGGTTGATCGGCCAGGCCTTCACGATGGCGCGGCCGACGACCTCGTCCACCGGGACCATGCCCTTGTTCTTGTCGTTCTGGTTGTAGCGCGAGTCGCGCGAGTTCTGCCGGTGGTCGCCCATGACCCAGATGAAGCCCTTGGGGACCTTCACCGTGAACTGGCCGCCCTGGTCGTCCTGGCTGCACGGCGTGTTGCCGGGGTAGACGTACGACGCCTCGTCCAGCGCCTTGCCGTTGACCTTCAGCGGGCCGGTGCCCGAGCACGACACGGTGTCGCCGCCGACGCCGACGACCCGCTTGATCAGGTCCTTCTCCTCGGCGGACGGCATCAGGCCGATCCAGCTGAGGAACGTCTGCACCGCGTTCGGGTCCGCCGTCGGCTCGCCCGCCAGCCAGTTGGCCGGGTCGTGGAAGACGACGACCTCGCCGCGCTCGGGCTCGGAGCCGAACCACGGGGTGAGCTTGTCGACCAGGACGCGGTCACCCTCCTGGAGGGTGTTCTGCATCGAGTCGGAGGGGATCGAGAACGCCTGCACCAGGAACGTCTTGATCAGCAGCGCGAGCACCAGCGCGATGCCGATCAGGATGGGCAGCTCCTTCCAGAAGGAGCGCGGCTTCTTCGCCTTGGGGGCCGAGCCACCCGGACCCTGGTCGCCCGTCCCGGTCTCCTCGGTCATCGTGCCGTCCTCGGTCGCCCCGGAGTCACTCCCGGAGGTCACGGCGCTGTTCGCGGCCGGGCCGGCGGATTCCACGGGGCGCCCGCGGTGCTCCTCGCCGTCGTGCCCGGACCGTGCGCCAACCGCCACATCCCCCACGCCAACTCCTTACTCTGTGCCGCTGCCTGCCCCACATTCGGCGCAGGCCCACCACTCCCATAACGAGCGGGAGTTCCGCAGGGCTCGGGAGTTGGATCGATGCGTTCGGATCGTCGGGTGCAACCCTAAGCGACGGTGGAGCGGCCGCGGTCGACCCGGTCGCCGAGTCGGACACGGAAGCGTAGGTTTTCGGCTCCTCCAGCGAGGTCCAGTGGCCGAAGGGCCAGGCGATGACCATGGCCCGGCCCACCACCGAGTCCTCGGAGACCGTGCCGCGGTAGTCGGTGTTCTGGTGCACGCGGGAGTCCGCGGAGTTGGCCCGGTGATCGCCCATCACCCACAGCCGCCCCGGCGGGACGGTGATGTCGAACTCGGTCGTGGAGGGGGCGTTCCCGGGATACAGGTAGTCCTGCTCGGTCAGGGGAACGCCGTTGACGGTGACGCGCCCCTGGGTGTCACAGCACTTGACGCGGTCGCCGCCGACGCCGACGACCCGCTTGATGAGGTCCTTCTCGTCGTCGGACGGCAGCAGGCCGATGAAGGTGAGCGCCTCCTTGACCTGCTTGACGACGATGGGGTCGTCCTTCTTCGTGGTGGTCGTCTCGTCGTTGAGCCAGCCTCCGGGGTCCTTGAACACGACCACGTCCCCGCGCGCGGGCTTGGAGCCGAACCACGGGGTGAACTTGTCGACCAGGACCCGGTCGCCGATCTGGATCGTCTGCTCCATGGAGCCGGACGGGATCACGAACGCCTGGACGAGGAAGGTCTTCAGGACGAGGGCTATGAGGACGGCGACACCGACGAGGAGAGGTATCTCCTTGACCGCTCCGCGCCTGCGGCGCCGCTTGACCTTGCGCTGGAGCTTGCGCCGCTCGGCGCGGGTACGGCCGCTGGCCGAGCCGGAGGAGGAGCGTCGGGAGCCGGTGGGCAGCAGGTTGTCGGCCGCGCTCTCGGGCACACCGCGCGGTTTGCCGCGGTTACCCATGGGCGCCGTCCGCTGGTCCGGGCTCGCTCGTCTCCGGGGCGGGCACGCGCGCGTAGGCATCGGGGCGGTGCAGGCGGGTGAAGTGGCCGACGGGCCAGAGGATCCAGTCGGCCCGTCCGATGACGTCGTCGACGGGGATCATGCCGCCGCCCGGTGAGCCCAGGTGGTCGCGGGAGTCGCTGGAGTCGCTGCGGTGGTCGCCGAGGACGAACAGGGTGCCGGCGGGCACCTCGACGTCGAAGGACACCGTGGAGGGGCTGTCACCGGGATACAGGAACGTCGACTCGTCGACCGACCGGCCGTTCACCTCGATCCTCCCCTCCTTGTCACAGCAGACCACGTGGTCTCCCCCTACCCCCACAACGCGCTTGACGTAGTCCCCGTCCCCGAAATACCCGGTTCCGTCGAACACGACGACATCGCCGCGCCGCGGATCGGCACCGAAACGGTACGCCAACTTATTTACGAGAACGCGGTCCCCGATCCTCAATCCGCCTTCCATGGATCCGCTGGGAATCTGGAAGGGCTGCAGCACGAAGTTGCTGAGCAACAGCAGGAACAGCAGACAGACCAACAGGGTGAGGCTGATCCGCCCGCCGGGCAGCCACGTGGCGGCCCGCGACACCAACACGAAACGCGACCGGCCCTCCGGCCCCCCTGTGTCCGAGATCTCCTCGGCATCAAAGGGGCTGGAGGAGCGGTCGCGCTCCGTCGGCTGTGCTTCGGTGTCCATCGGGGCCAGATGCTATCCGGCCCCTCTGTGGAACCCCGCGCGAGATCAGTTGTCGCGCTTCTCCTTGATCTTCGCGGCCTTGCCGCGCAGCTCGCGCAGGTAGTAGAGCTTGGCGCGACGCACGTCACCGCGGGTGACGAGCTCGATCTTCTCGACGATCGGGGTGTGCACCGGGAAGGTGCGCTCGACGCCGACGGAGAAGGAGACCTTGCGGACCGTGAAGGTCTCGCGGACGCCGGCGCCCTGGCGACGGATGACTACGCCCTTGAACTGCTGCACACGGGAGCGGTTGCCCTCGATGACGCGGACGTGGACGTTGACGGTGTCACCCGGGCGGAAGGCCGGGACGTCGATGCGCAGCGACGCGGAGTCGACGGAGTCGAGCAGGTTGGACATTTCGTCTGCTTTCCTCGCTGATGCCACAGGTCATCAACGGAATCTAGGTCTCTGGAAGGAGTCGTACGGTCGGGGCGGGCGTCGTGTCCCCCTGTGGCAGGGGCGCACGCCCGGACGACGCACAACAGCGACCTATTGTTCCATGCCCTCTGGCCTGCGCCAAAATCGGCCGTCCGGCTCCCCCGCCGGATCCGGCGCCCAGCCCAGGATGGAGAGCATCTCGCGGTCCTTCTTGTCGAAGACCTTGGGGTCGCAGCGCTCGATGAGGTCGGGTCGGTTGGCCGTCGTACGCTTCAGGGCTTCGTCCCGGCGCCAGCGGGCGATCTTGCCGTGGTGGCCGCTGAGCAGCACGTCCGGGATCCCGCGGTCGCGCCACCGGGGCGGCTTGGTGTAGACGGGGCCCTCCAGGAGGCTGGCCATGGCTCCGGGCGCGAAGGAGTCGTCCCGGTGGGACTCGGCGTTGCCCAGGACACCGGGCAGCAGCCGCGCCACGGCCTCGGTGACGACGAGTACGGCCGCCTCACCGCCGGCCAGGACGTAGTCGCCGATGGAGACCTCGTAGACCGGCATCCTCGTCGCGTACTCGTCGATGACGCGCCGGTCGATGCCCTCGTAACGGGCCGGCGTGAAGATCAGCCAGGGGCGCTCGGAGAGCTCGACGGCGAGTTCCTGGGTGAAGGGCCGACCGCTGGGGGTGGGGACGATCAGCGCCGGCGCGTGGGAGCCCGTCTCGTAGCCGTCGGCGAGGACGGAGTCGAGCGCGTCGCCCCACGGGTCGGTCTTCATCACCATGCCCGGGCCGCCGCCGTACGGGGTGTCGTCGACGGTGTTGTGCCGGTCGTACGTCCAGGTGCGCAGATCGTGCACGTGGACGTTCAGTTGGCCACGCGCGCGTGCCTTGCCGACGAGAGAGACGTTCAGGGGGTCCAGGTACTCGGGGAAGATCGTGACGACGTCGAGCCGCATCACGCCTCGTCCCCGGACGAGTCCCCGGCCGCCTCGCCGGCCTCGTCCCTGGAGGACGCGATCTCCGCCCTGTCGTCGATCAGACCAGGCGGCGGGGAGATGACCGCCCGCTGCTCCTCCAGGTCGATCTCGGTAACGATCTCCTCGACGAAGGGGATCATCACCTCGCTCCCGTCGGGCCGCTCGACGATGAAGAGGTCCTGGGAGGGCAGGTGCGAGATCTCGGTGATCCGGCCGACCTCCGTGCCGTCCTCGGTGACCACGTCGAGGTCCATGAGCTGGTGGTCGTAGTACTCGTCCTCCTCCTCGGGCAGCGCTTCCGGGTCGATCTCGGCGATCAGGAGGATGTTGCGCAGGGCCTCGGCGGCGGTCCGGTCGCGGACGCCTTCGAAGCGCAGAAGAAGACGGCCGCTGTGGACGCGGCCGGTCTCGATGGTGAGCGGGCCCGCCGAGGCGGGGTCGGTCGCCAGGACGGCGCCGGGTGCGAGCCGCAGTTCGGGCTCGTCTGTACGGACCTCGACGGTGACCTCGCCCTTGATGCCATGGGCGCGGCCGATCCGCGCGACTACGAGCTGCACTTTTCGAAGATCTCCTGTCGTGACGACCCGTAACGACTACGGGCCGGGGACGGCCCAGTGGCCCTCCCCGGCCCGAGCCGGTGTTGCATTCTGCGTCAGCGGACGTGGTCCACGTCGACGAGGTCGACGCGGACACCGCGGCCGCCGATGGCGCCCACGACGGTGCGCAGGGCGCGTGCGGTGCGGCCGTTGCGACCGATCACCTTGCCGAGGTCGTCGGGGTGCACCCGGACCTCCAGCACCCGCCCGCGACGCAGGTCGCGCGAGGCGACCTGCACATCGTCAGGGTTGTCGACGATGCCCTTCACGAGGTGCTCGAGAGCCTCCTCGAGCATGCTCAGGCCTCGGTCGACGCGGACTCAGCCGGGGCGTCGTCCTTCTTCTCAGCCTTCTTCTTCTGGGTGATGGCCTCACCCTTGCCCTCGTCGTCGCCACCGAGAGCCTCGAACAGCGGACGAGCGGCCTTCTCGGCCGGCTGGAGCAGCGGAGCCGGGGCGGGCTCGCCCTTGAACTTCTGCCAGTCGCCGGTCTTCTTCAGGATGGCGAGCACGGGCTCGGTCGGCTGCGCGCCGACGGAGAGCCAGTAGGCGACGCGCTCGGCGTCGACCTCCATGCGCGAGGGGTTCTGCACCGGGTGGTACAGGCCGATCTCCTCGATCGCACGACCGTCACGACGGGTACGGGAGTCGGCGACGACGATGCGGTAGTGAGGCGAACGGATCTTGCCCAGACGCTTCAGCTTGATCTTGACTGCCACGGGAGTGGGTTCTCCTGGATTTGACGTGGTTGGGCACGGCGAGACGGCCGCGTGGGGTTGCGGTACCCGAGTGCCCGATGGACGCGTCAGCCGGAGGCGAGAGGGTTCCTGTGCGGCTGTCGAGTACAGCTAGCCATTGTGCCATACCCTGCGGGTCGCGTCGGACCGCGGGTGCGGCGAGGCATGACTGAGAGACCCGGCGTCGCGGGGTGCCGCCGCGTACGACCGCGGCGGCACCCCGCGCCCATGCCACCCGCTCGTCCGGCACCCACGAGATGCCGGTGTGACGGTCAGCTCGCCGCCGCGCCCACGACCTCCGGGATGCGGAACGGCTTCCCGCACCCTCCGCACACGATCGGCGCCTGGGCCAGTACCGACGGGACGACCCGGACGTTGCGCCCGCAGTCGCAGACCGCCTTGACCCGGACGCCACCGCCGGAGGAGCCGTGCCGGGCGGCCGGGCCGCGGAAGGTACGGGACGTGTCGGAGGCGGTCGCCACCGAGTGGGCCTTCAGGGCGCGCTGGAGGCGCTCCATGGTCGGGCGGTAACGGCGCTTCGCCTCGGGGTTGAGCGTGACCAGGGAGAAGCCACTGCTCGGGTGCGGCTCCTCGGGGTGGTCCAGGCCCAGCTCCTCGGCGATCGCGAGGAATCTGCGGTTGTGGTAGCGGCCGGCACGGGACGTGTCGCGGATGCCGCGCGCGGCGGCGATGCCATGGACTGCCTCGTGAAGCAGTCGCTCGAAGGAGAGCTCGTGACCGCACGCGGACGACGACTCCCCGATCAGGGACTCTGGCGCGGCAAGATCGGGCAGCTCGGGGTGGTACCGCTGAATGTCGGCCCACGCCTGCGCCAGCTCTGCGGCGAGAACAGGTGGTGTCTGTGTCGTGCTCACGTAATGACAACGAGCCAGAGTGCCGCTGTGTTCCGATTCCGGGGCATCCCAAATAATTTGCACGTACCCGTCAGTTGCCGCTGATGCGTCCTGACGAGGGCGGGTGCGCTGATCTGCGGATAAGCCTCGCAGCTCGTACCAAGCCGGTGCGTAGTCTGACGTACGCCCCGGCACGTAGACGCTGTCCGCGCGCCGGGGTGACTGTGATCCGCAGATGCGCAAGAGACGTTTCGGTCGCTCTCCCGCCGGAAGGCCGCTCCTCAGTAAGCGCGCGCGACGATCGCGACGTTACCCGGTGCGTCGCCGTCCTGAGGCACCGACCCGTCCTCGGCGACCAGACACCGTACGGTCACCGCGTGGTCGGCCAGCTTGGCCTCGCCCTCTTCGCCGAGGGCCGCCCAGGGGATGCGCGCCCAGCGGCCGGCGACGGCGGCCTCGACGGCCTCCTCGATCGTCGACACCTCGGACGTACGGGACTCGCGGCGCTCGCGGGACTGCTTCAGGAGCAGCGCCTGGTCCTCCTCGAGGATCGCGGGGAGCAGGCCGACGAGCGAGTCGAGGGCCACCGGCTCCTTGCCGCCCGGGATGCGGCGGGCCAGCATCGCGGTGCCGTTCTCCAGGTCACGGGGCCCGATCTCGATCCGTACGGGCACACCCTTCAGCTCCCAGTCGACGGCGCGGCGGCCGAAGGGGGTGTCCACGCGGTCGTCGACCTGTACGCGTACGCCCGCCGCCTTCAGCTGATCGCCGAGTTCGCGGACCTTGGCCAGAACCGCCTCGTCGCCCTTGATGGCGAGGACGACGGCCTGGATCTGCGCGAGGCGCGGCGGGACCCTGAGGCCGTTGTCGTCGCCGTGCATCATCACCAGGGCGCCGATCATGCGCGTGGTCGAGCCCCAGGAGGTCTGCCAGACCAGTT
The DNA here is from genome assembly GCF_059026085.1 of Streptomyces sp. a15. Taxonomy (NCBI): domain Bacteria; kingdom Bacillati; phylum Actinomycetota; class Actinomycetes; order Kitasatosporales; family Streptomycetaceae; genus Streptomyces; species Streptomyces sp. A15. The sequence goes on from NZ_JBWLKM010000003.1 coordinate 154,689, forward strand.
CCTGCGTGCCGTCCTTCGACAGGTACGAGGTGTTGAAGGCCTTGGCGAAGTTCTGGCCGAGTTCGTGGCTGGTGGCCATCTGGAGGGCCTTGCCGTCGCCCATCATGCCTTCGAGCGTGAGGGTGTTGATCGCGCCGGCGAACCGCTCCTTGACGGTCTTGCGGCCGGGGACGACGTCCATCGCGAGGACGTTCGCCATGAAGTCCTCGTAGACCTGGCGGTGGATGTGGGCGGCGAAGTCGCGCGCGTCCTCGAAGGTGGCGTGCGCGGTGTGGCCCTCCTGCCACAGGAACTCGGTCGTGCGCAGGAACAGGCGGGGCCTGAGCTCCCAACGGACCACGTTCGCCCACTGGTTGATCAGCAGGGGCAGGTCACGGTAGCTCTGCACCCACTTCGAGAAGTAGTCGTTGATGATCATCTCGGAGGTGGGGCGGACGACCGCCGGCTCCTCCAGCTCCTTGCCGCCACCGTGCGTGACCACGGCCAGCTCCGGCGCGAACCCCTCGACGTGGTCCGCCTCGCGCGTGAGGTACGACTGCGGGATCAGCAGCGGGAAGTACGCGTTCTGGGTGCCCGTCTCCTTGATGCGGGCGTCCATCTCCGCCTGCATCCGCTCCCACAGCCCGTACCCGTACGGTCGGATCACCATGGTGCCGCGCACCGGCCCGTTGTCGGCCAACTCGGCCTTGCTGATCAGATCCTGGTACCAGCGCGGGAAGTCGTCCGCGCGGGGCGTGAGAACGGGAGCCTTTGCCATGGCGCGATGGTACGGGCCCAGGTTGCCGGAATGTGAATTCTCGCCACTGGCACAGTCAACCCACAAGCCGGGCCCGACAACCCCTGGACGAGCGGTCGAGTGCGGAGTTATCTGGCATACGGGGGGAGTGCGAGCGCACGTCACGGGGGCTACGAAATCGGGCACAGCCACAACTCGGCGGATTGGGGCGCTTACCTATGACACCTACGCTCGTGCGGCAGCACCTGCCTCATACGGGAGAGACACCCCGTGTGGACCTCGGTGCACGCGCGCGTGACTGGTCCGAGATCCAGGAGCGGATGCTGGTGCCGCTCTACGAGACCGTCTACGAGCGACTGGAAGTGGGCCCCGCCTCGCGGCTGCTGGGCCTCGGCTGCGGCTCCGGGCTCGCCCTGCTGATAGCGGCCTCCAGAGGGGCCGCGGTGACCGGTGTCGACGACTCCTCCCCCCAGCGGCTGGCCCTCGCGCGGGAGCGGCTGCTGCCGCCGGCGTGGGGCACGCGCGCGCACGGCGGCACCCGGCTCGTCGAGGGTTCCCCCGGGGACGTGGCCGACGCGGCCGCTCCCGCGTACACCGTGGTGACCGCCTTCGAGCCCATCGGGTGTCTCGCGGGCGACTCCGAGGGGCTCGGGGAGCTGCTCGCCTCGGCGGTACCGCTCGCCGAGCGGGGGGCGCCGGTGGTGCTGGCCGGCTGGGGTCCGCCGGAGCGGTGCGCCACGACGTCCGTGCTGCGGGTGGCCACCAAGCTGTCCGATCCGCTGCGCGGCACGTCCGGCTGGCGCCCCGCCCTGCGGGACGACCTGGAGGAGGTCGCCCACCGGGCCGGCCTCAAGCCGGACGGCTCCGGCCGGGTCGCCTGCCCCTTCGGGTACGCCGACGTCGACAGCGCCGTACGGGGACTGCTGTCGACGGGGCTCTTCGACGCGGCGATCTCCGCGACGGACCAGGTGCAGGTCGACAAGGAGCTGACGGAGGCCCTGCATCCGCATCAGCGCCGGGACGGCACGGTGTGGATGCCGAACGTGTTCCGGTACCTGATAGCGCGGGTCCCCTAGACGTCGGCTTCCTTCAGCAGGCGCGTGATTCCGGCGATCCGGTACGCGTCCGTCTCCTCCAGTGTCTCGTTCGCCAGCAGCGCCTGGGCCAGCGCGTCCAACTGCCCGCGGTGGTCGCGGAGTTTGTGGCAGGCCTCCTCGTAGCACTCGTCGACGATCCGCCGCATCTCGTGCTCGATCGTGTCGAGGGTCCCGGGGGCCGCCGCGAGGCCGTAGGCCTGCTGGGCGTCGTTCGGGAGCGCGGAGAGACGGCCCACGCGCTCGCTCATGCCCCAGCGGGCGACCATGCCGCGCGCGAGGTTGGTGACCTGTTCGAGGTCGTTCTCCGAGCCGGTGGTGACGACCCCGTAGACGACGTGTTCCGCGGCCATGCCGCCGAGCGCGCCGATGATGCGGCCGCGCAGGTACTCCTCGGTGTACGCGTACCGGTCCGCGTCCGGCGTCGAGAGCGTCACGCCGAGCGCCCTGCCGCGCGGCACGATGGTGATCTTGCGGACCGGGTCGGCGCCGGGCTGCAGCATGCCTAGCAGGGCGTGTCCGCTCTCGTGGTACGCCGTCCTGCGCCGCTCCTCCTCGGGCATCACCAGGGGCCGTTCGGCGCCCAGTTGCACCTTCTCCAGGGCCTCCGAGAGGTCGGTCCGCGTCACCTGGTCCTGCTTGCGCTTGACCGCCAGCAGGGCCGCCTCGTTGGCCAGGTTGGCCAGATCGGCGCCGGTCATGCCCGGGGTCGTACGGGCCACCTGGGCCAGGTCGACGTCCTCGGCGAGCGGGATCTCGCGGGTGTGGATCTCCAGGATGGCCTCGCGGCCGCCCCGGTCCGGGGGCGAGACCATGACCACCCGGTCGAAGCGGCCGGGGCGGGTCAGGGCCGGGTCGAGGACGTCGGCGCGGTTGGTCGCGGCGATGACGATGACGCCCTCCACGCCCGAGAAGCCGTCCATCTCGGTCAGGATCTGGTTCAGCGTCTGTTCGCGCTCGTCGTGGCCGCCCATGCCGGAGCCGCCGCCGCGGGCCCGGCCGATGGTGTCGATCTCGTCGATGAAGATGATCGACGGGGCCACCTTGCGGGCCTCGGCGAACAGTTCGCGGACGCGGGAGGCGCCCACGCCCACGATCATCTCGATGAACTCGGAGGCGGACGCCGAGAAGAAGGGCACCCCCGCCTCGCCGGCCACCGCGCGCGCCAGGAGGGTCTTTCCGGTGCCGGGAGGCCCCGCCAGCAGCACACCGCGGGGCATTCTGGCGCCCATCTTCCGGTAGGCGTCCGGGTTCTTCAGGAAGTCGACGACGTCGTTCAGCTCGCCCTCGACCTCGTCGATGCCCGCCACGTCCTCGAAGGTCGTGCGTTTCTGGCCAGACTCCAGTTCCACCGGCTTGGGCGGGGTCTTGCGGCCGAGCATGCCGCCCGCGCCGCCCATGCCCGCGCTCATCCGCCGCGCGATGAAGATCCACAGGACGACCAGGAGCAGCATCGGGGCCAGCGAGATCAGCAGATTGGCCAGAAAGCTGCGCTGCTGGACGACCGGCTCCGCGGTGACGGTGACGTTGTTCTTGGTCAGGTTCTCCCAGAGCTGGTCGTCCGTGAAGGTCGGCCGCTCCGTCTTGAACTTGGTGTAGGTGCCGTCGCCCTCGGGGTCGTCCTGCTTCTTCTTGAGCTGGCCCTGGATGGCGTCGCCCTTGGCGTAGATCTTGCTGACGTTGCCGTCGTCGACCTGCTTGCTGAACTCCGTGTACGAGATCGTCGGCTCGTCGCCGTCGTTGAAGAAGGACAGCACGAGGTTGGCGACGAGGAACACGACCAGCGCGGCGGCGACCAGGCTCCACCAGCCGCCGCGCGGCTTCCGTCCGCCCGGTGGGGGCTTCGGCGGCTCCTCCGGGGTGCCCTCGGTACGCCAGGGCTGGTCAGGAGCCTTGCGCGGCGGCACAGGGTTGGTCATACCGGGACGTTACGACACGGATCAGGCACCGGCACCCGCAGAACGCGCCGAGGGCGCCCCTCCGGAGAGGGACGCCCTCGGCGCGGTACCCAAGGCTGTCAGCCCATGAACTTCTTGAACTCGTCCGGCAGCTCGAAGTCCTGGGGAGCCTGCTGACCCGGGAGGCCGAACGCGTTGCCTCCCTCGGCGGCGGCCGCGCGGCGGGCGGCCTCCTCCTGCTCCTGCTGCTTGCGCTTCATCGGGTTGCCGGAGCGCTGCTTGCCCTTGGCCTTCTTCGGCTGCTTCTTGGACCGGCCGGGGCCGCCGCCCATGCCCGGAACCCCCGGCATGCCGGGCATGCCGCCGCCCTGGGCCATGCGGGACATCATCTTGCGGGCCTCGAAGAACCGCTCGACCAGGCCCTTGACCGCGCTGACGTCGACACCGGAGCCCTTGGCGATACGGGCGCGGCGCGAGCCGTTGATGATCGTCGGCTCCTGGCGCTCGGCCGGGGTCATCGACTTGATGATGGCGGCCGTGCGGTCGACGTCCCGCTCGTCGAGGTTGTTGATCTGGTCCTTGATCTGGCCCATGCCCGGAAGCATGCCGAGCAGCTTGGAGATGCTGCCCATCTTCCTGACCTGCTCCATCTGGGCCAGGAAGTCGTCCAGGGTGAAGTCCTGGCCCTTCTTGGACGCCAGCTTGGAGGCCATCTGCTGGGCCTCTTCCTGGCTGAACGTCTTCTCCGCCTGCTCGATCAGGGTGAGCAGGTCACCCATGTCGAGGATGCGGGAGGCCATCCGGTCAGGGTGGAAGGCGTCGAAGTCGTCGAGCTTCTCGCCGTTCGACGCGAACATGATCGGCTTGCCGGTGACCGAGGCGATCGACAGGGCCGCACCACCGCGGGCGTCACCGTCGAGCTTGGACAGCACCACGCCGTCGAAGCCGACGCCGTCACGGAAGGACTCGGCGGTGTTGACCGCGTCCTGACCGATCATCGCGTCGACGACGAAGAGGATCTCGTCCGGCGAGACCGCGTCCCGGATGTCCGCGGCCTGCTGCATCATCTCGGCGTCGATGCCGAGGCGGCCGGCGGTGTCCACGATCACGATGTCGTGGACCTTGGTCTTCGCGTGCTCGATGGAGTCCTTGGCGACCTTGACCGGGTCGCCCACGCCGTTGCCCGGCTCCGGAGCGTATACGGCCACGCCGGCGCGCTCGGCGACGACGCTGAGCTGGTTCACGGCGTTCGGGCGCTGGAGGTCGGCGGCGACCAGGATGGGCGAGTGGCCCTGCTCCTTCAGCCAGCGGCCGAGCTTGCCCGCCAGGGTCGTCTTACCGGCACCCTGCAGACCCGCCAGCATGATCACGGTCGGCGGCTGCTTGGCGAAGCGCAGACGGCGGGTCTCGCCGCCGAGGATCGTGACGAGCTCCTCGTTCACGATCTTCAGGACCTGCTGGGCGGGGTTCAGCGCCTTGGAGACCTCGGCGCCGAGGGCACGCTCCTTGACGTTCTTGATGAACGTCCGCACGACGGGCAGGGCGACGTCGGCTTCGAGGAGCGCGATGCGGATTTCGCGCGCCGTGGCGTCGATGTCCGCTTCGCTCAAGCGCCCCTTGCCGCGCAAGTTCTTGAAGGTCGCTGAAAGGCGATCGGAGAGAGTATCGAACACGGCGGCGTCGGTCCTCGGAGTCGGGGGCAGTGTGAGCGTCTTCCAGGGTATCCGGCCCCGCAAGACAATCGTCCCCGCCCGCTGCACACGGCGGGCGGGGACAGAATCCCCGCGCGAGCGGGGAAGAGGACGAGAAGGTCAGCCTCGCAGCGTCTCCTCCAGTTTCCGCGCCACGCTCGCCGCCTCCTCGCTCGGCAGCGGCGCACCCTCGGGGCCGGTCACGTAGAAGGCGTCGACCGCGTTCGCGCCGAGCGTGCTGACGTGCGCGCTGCGCATCCGGACGCCCGCCTCCTCCAGCGCGTGGCCGATGCGGTGCAGCAGGCCGGGTACGTCCTGGGCGCGGACCTCGATGACCGTGGCCAGCCGGGACGCGGTCGGGTGGACGGTGACCCGCGGCGGGGGTGCCACGACTCCGCGGCGGCGCGGATAGGCGGCGTCGCGCTCGGCGAGGCGGGCCGTGATGTCGAGGGAGCCGTCGAGGGCACGTACCAGGTCGGCGCGGAGCCGGGCGGCCTGGGGCAGGGAGCCGTACTCGGCGGCGACCCGCCAGTTCAGCAGCAGGACGGAGCCCTCGACGCCGTCGGGCAGGTCCAGGGCGCGCAGCTCGGCGGTGCGGACCGTCAGGCGGTGCATGGCGAGGACGCCGGCCACCGCGGGCAGCACGCCCGTCTGGTCGGGTACGGCGATGAGCAGTTCGACGCCGAGGGGCTCGGGGTCGCCGGCCGGCTGTTCCTCGGTCGGCGGCGGCTCGGTCTGCGCGCGCAGGGCGAGCACCGGGCCGCCGGTGGCGACCGACTCGATGGCGAGCCGCTCCTGCTCGGCGGTGGGTGCGGCGGACTCGGGCTCGTCCTCCAAGTCCCCGGACAGGACCGCGTGGACCCGCTTGACCAGGTCGGCGACGAGCGAACCCCGCCAGGACGACCAGGCCGCCGGTCCGGTGGCCAGCGCGTCCGCCTCGGTCAGCGCGTGCAGCAGCTCCAGCGTGCTCTGCGAGCCGACCGCCTCGGCGACCGAGCGCACGGTGGCCGGGTCCTCCAGGTCGCGCCGGGTGGCGGTGTCGATGAGCAGCAGGTGATGGCGTACGAGGGTGGCGAGCACCGTCACTTCCGTGCGGTCGAAGCCGATGCGGGCGGCCACGTCCTTGGCGATGATCTCGCCGGCCACCGAGTGGTCGCCGGGCCAGCCCTTGCCGATGTCGTGCAGCAGCGCGGCGACCAGGAGGAGGTCGGGGCGGCTGACGCGGCGGGTGAACTCGGAGGCGCGGACGGCGGTCTCGATGAGGTGCCGGTCGACGGTCCAGACGTGCACGGCGTTGCGCTGCGGCCGGCAGCGCACCCGCTCCCAGTCGGGCAGCAGGCGGGTGATCAGGCCCTCGGCCTCCAGTGCCTCCCACACGTCGATGGTGGGCTGGCCGGAGCCGAGCAGGGTCACGAGCTGTTCGCGTGCCTCGGCGGGCCAGGGCGAGGGCAGCGGGCGCGCGGCGGCCGCCATGCGCCGTACGGCGTGCAGGGAGAGCGGAAGACCGGCCTGCGCGGCGGCGGCCGCGGCGCGCAGGGGGAGCACGGGGTCGCGTTCGGGGCGCGCGGCACGGGCGAGCACCACCTCGCCGTCCTGCTCCACGACCCCTTCGGCCAGCGGCGAGCGGTCGGCGACCGGCTTGCCGCCCCCGAGCATGGCGCGCAGACGCGGCCGCACGGCGCGCGACCTGAGGACGCGCCCCACTTCCCGCCAGGTGACATCACTGGCGTACGAGATGACCCGCGCCGCCTCGTACACCTGCCGCAGCAGCGTGTCGGCGTCGAGCAGGCCGAGCTCGGCCGCGACCTGGTCCTGCTCCTGGAGAGCGAGCCGGTCGGTCGCGCGCCCGGTCGTCAGGTGCAGGGCGTCACGGACGTCGAGCAGCCGGCGCCGGGCGTCGTCGAGGCCCTCGCGCGGGGCGTCGGCCAGCCAGGAGGCGGCGACGGCGCGCAAGGCGGTGGCGTCACGCAGGCCACCGCGCGCCTCCTTGAGGTCCGGCTCCAGGAGGTACTGCAGCTCACCCTGCCGCTCGGCGCGCTCGGCGCACAGCTCCTGGAGCTCGGGGAGACGTTTCGGCGCCTGGTTGCGCCAGTCGGCGAGGACGGCCGTACGCAATCCGGCGGTGAGACCGAGGTCGCCCGCGAGGTGCCGGGCGTCCAGCAGACCCAGCTGCACCTTCAGGTCCTCGCCTGCGGTCTTGCGGGCCTCGGCCGGTGTCCGCACGGAGTGGTCGAGGGCGAGGCCGAGGTCCCAGACCGGGTACCACATGCGGTCGGCCAGGGCGGCGACCGCGTCGGAGTCGCTGCCGTCGTGCAGCAGCAGCAGGTCCAGGTCGCTGCGTGGGGACAGTTCACCGCGGCCGTAGCCGCCGACGGCGATCAGGGAGACCCCGCGCAGCTCCTCCCCCGCCGCGCTGAAGAGCCCCGACAGCCAGTCGTCGGTCAGTTCGGCGAGGGCAGCACGGCGCGGCGGCCCGGACCGCGCCCCCTCAGTGAGGAGGCGCAGCCGGGCCGCCGCGTAGCCGCTGGGTCCCGAGTCATCTGCATCCTTGCGCACGTCCGTACTCGTCACCCAGTGGCTCCTGTTCTGTTCTTCTGTCAGAGCGCGTCCGGGCCGCGCTCGCCGGTGCGGACCCGTACGGCGGTCTCGACCGGGAGGGACCAGACCTTGCCGTCACCGATCTTGCCGGTGCGGGCCGCCTTGACGATGACGTCGATGAGACCCTCGGCGTCGTCGTCCTCGGCCAGCACCTCGATGCGGATCTTGGGGACCAGGTCGACCGTGTACTCGGCACCGCGGTAGACCTCGGTGTGACCCCGCTGACGACCGTATCCGCTCGCCTCGGTGACCGTCAGGCCGTGGACCCCGAAGGCCTGGAGGGCTTCCTTGATCTCGTCGAGCCGGTGAGGCTTCACGACGGCGGTGATGAGCTTCATGCGTCCACCTTCTTGGACTCAGACGCGGGCGGGGCCGGGACGGCGCTGCGGTCGTAGCCACCGCCGGCGCCGCTGAAGTCGTATGCGGTCTCGGCGTGCTCGGCCTGGTCGATACCGGCGACCTCCACGTCCTCGGGAACCCGCATGCCGATCGTCTTGTCGATGAGGAACGCGAGGATCGCGGAGGCGATCAGCGAGTAGGCGAGGACCGCGAAGACACCGGCGCACTGCTTCCAGAACTGGGTCATGCCGCCGCCGTAGAAGAGGCCCTGGACCTCGGACTGGCCCTTGCCGCTGGCGAGGAGGCCGACCAGCAGGGAGCCCACGACACCGCCGACCAGGTGGACGCCGACGACGTCGAGCGAGTCGTCGTAGCCGAGCTTGTACTTCAGGCCCACGGCCATGGCGCACAGGACACCGGCGATGACACCGACGGCGATCGCGCCGAGCGGGGAGACGGCACCACCCGACGGGGTGATGGCGACGAGGCCCGCGACGGCACCGGAAGCGGCACCCAGGGTGGTGAACGCGCCGTGGCGGATCTTCTCGTAGATCAGCCAGGCCAGCATGGCGGCGGCGGTGGCGACCTGCGTGTTGACGAACATCAGCGCGCCGACGCCGTCGTCGTTGCCAAGCCACGAACCGGCGTTGAAGCCGAACCAGCCGAACCACAGCAGACCGGAGCCGAGCATGACCAGCGGGAGGCTGTGCGGGCGCATCGGGTCCTTCTTGAATCCGACGCGCTTGCCGATGACCAGGATCACGCCGAGTGCCGCGGCACCCGCGTTGATGTGGACCGCCGTACCACCGGCGAAGTCGATCACGCCCAGTTCGAAGGCCCAGCCGCCGGCGCCCCAGACCCAGTGCGCGACCGGGAAGTAGACGACCGTGGCCCACAGGGCGACGAACAGCGCCCACGCCGTGAACTTCACGCGGTCCGCGAGCGCACCGCTGATCAGGGCGGGCGTGATGATGGCGAACATCATCTGGAAGACCATGAACGCGAAGATCGGGATGGTGTAGCCGTCCCACAGCTCCGTCAGACCGATGTTGCTGAGGCCGACCCAGTCGGAGTTCCAGCCGATGATGCTGCCGGAGTCCGTACCAAAGGCCATGGAGAAGCCGTACAGCACCCACAGGATGGTGACGATCCCGATGCTGATGAAGCTCATCATCAGCATGTTCAGAGTGCTCTTGACCCGGACCATGCCTCCGTAGAAGAAGGCGAGACCCGGGGTCATGATCAGCACCAGGGCAGAACAGATGAGCATGAAGCCCGTGTTGGCGGCAGACAGCGTGGGCGCTTCTGCGGCGAGCGTGATGGCTGCTGGTGCCATCGGCGTCTCCTCGTCGTTGGTACGGCCCCGTGCGGGCGAAGCCTGAGCGGATTCCAGGGATGGGCCGGTTATGCGCCATGAGATTGGCGCAGCGCCGTTTCGATGGAAGCCCCTCATTGTTTCGCCGCCGTGACGAAGGCGCCTGGCGTGTTACGCGTCGATGAACTGGCGGATAGGGGCCGAGTCGATCGTTATCGTGGCGCAACCTTCGGTCGAGGAAAGAAACCGGCCGCGGCCGGCCTTCCGATGACCTGGCATGGGGGAGCCGAGTCGGGCAGTTCGGGAGGGCCGGCCACGGCCGGGGTTCAGGGGTTCTCCTGGGATCTCAGACCGCCTCGGCGGTCTCGGGGAGCTCGATGGCGAGCTGCTCGGTGAGGTCCACGACCTCGGCGAGATCGCCGAAATCGCGTACAGCCGTGTCGACCGTCTTTCGAATACGAGTGTTGACCCGCTCGGAGCGCACTTTCTTGGCTTCCAGCATGGCCTGCGAGGCCAGTTGCGCGCTCCGCTCGGGCTCCCGCTGGAGCAGGTGGACCGTGGCCATACCGATCAGATTGAGTGCGTACGAACGCTGGTGATCGGAATCCTCGGCGAAGAGCTCGACGGCTCGCTGCATGAGGGGCTCGGCCAGGGAGGCGTAGGTGGGGCTGCGACCGGCGACATAGGCGAGGTCGCGGTAGGAGTGGGAGTTCTCGCCGTACAGCTCGGCCTCGGAGAAGAAGCCGATCCAGTCGGGGTCCGGCTCGTCCCACTCGTCGGCGTCGGCGAAGGTGTCCTCGGCCATCCGGACCGCCCTCTTGCACTTGCCGGGCTGCCCCATGTTGGCGTAGGCGCGGGCCTCCATCGCATACAGCATGGACTGGGTGCGCGGGCTCGCGCAGTCCCGGCTGCCGTACTGCGCGAGGTGGATCAGTTCCAGGGCGTCCTCGGGCCGCCCGAGGTGGATCATCTGGCGGCTCATGCTGGACAGGATGTACGAGCCGAGCGGCTTGTCGCCCGCCTCCTTGGCGGCGTGCAGTGCGAGGACGAAGTACTTCTGGGCGGTGGGCTGCAGCCCGACGTCGTACGACATCCAGCCGGCCAGTTCCGCGAGCTCGGCGGCGACCTTGAAGAGCTTGCGGGCGGTGGCCTCGGGCTGTGACTCCTGGAGGAGGTCGGTCACCTCGTGCAGCTGGCCGACGACCGCCTTGCGGCGCAGGCCGCCGCCGCACTGGGCGTCCCACTGGCGGAACATCACCGTCGTCGACTCGAGGAGGTCCAGCTCGGGCCTGGAGAGCCGGCCGCGGCGGGCCGCCGCCGAGGACCCGGACGGCTCGGGCTCCTGGTGCGGGGACGGGGGCGCGGGCACCAGCCAGCGCTGCATGGGCTCGATGAGGGACGGGCCCGCGGACAGGGCCAGCGAGGTCCCGAGGAAGCCGCGCCGCGCCAGCATCAGGTCGCTGCGCGAGAACTCGCTGAGCAGGGCCACCGTCTGCGGGCCCGTCCAGGGCAGGTCGACGCCGGTCGCGGAGGGTGACTGGCGGGCGGCGCGCAGGCCGAGATCCTCGACGGAGACGACACAGCCGAACCGCTCCGAGAACAGCTCGGACAGGATCCGGGGGATCGGCTCGCGGGGGTTCTCGCCGTCCAGCCAGCGGCGTACGCGCGAGGTGTCGGTAGAGATGTGGTTGGCGCCCAACTGGCGGGCCCTGCGGTTGACCTGGCGGGCGAGCTCGCCCTTGGACCAGCCGCTGCGCACGAACCACGAAGTGAGCAGCTCATTGGGGCGCTTGTCAGCGTTCGTTGCGTTTGCCGCGCTCGTCCCGCTACCGCCGTTGCCGCTCACTGGAACGCCCCCATCCCTGAGACCACTTGTCACTGAGTGCGCCAAGCCTTATCAGAATGCCGGTAAATACGGCCGTCCGTCCGGCGGTTGCCACCCTTCGAACAGGAAGCCGAGTTGCCTCCGGCATACCCGCGAGTGCATGTGCCCCCAGGCCTCATGCACTCAAAGTAATCCTACGATCACGCGTCCAGCCATGGCGATCCCGGAAACGCCACCATTCGCCACCCCTTCGAATGAACTCACGCCCGCCTCCACACGATTCACTTGACAGAGCATGGCCGGGAGTGGGCGGAGCGATGCACTCAGGGGCGCGCGTTGGTGAGCGCACCACCCAGGGTGCTTCCGAGCGCCGCCATGACCCGGACGTGACACCGGGAATGGCAACGGAGAGTCACAGTTCGCGTTCGTCGCGTAACCACCGGCACGCCGGACACGTTGGAGGGGGCATGGGCTTCACGATCGGCGGCATCCGGGAGATCCGCTCCGGTTCACGTCGGCGCGGCCGCTCGTCGGAGTGCACGACCGTCGCCGAGTTCACCGGGCTCTGGGGCTGGGACGTCGTCCCGGGGGCGCGCGCCTCGGCGGGCGCCTGCTCGTGCGGGCGCGCGGACTGCGCCGCCCCGGGCGCCCATCCTCTCGACTTCGCGCCACCCGTCCCGGCCGGCGCGACCCTCGACGAAGTCACCAAGACCTGGTCGGAGTTCCCCGGCGCCGCGGTGATGCTGCCGGTCGGCCGGGCGTTCGACGTGATCGAGGTGGCCGAGCCCGCCGGGCGCCGCGCCCTGCTCCGCCTGGAGCGCATGGGCCTCCCCCTCGGCCCGGTGACCGCCACCCCCGAGGGCCGCGCCCACTTCTTCGTCGCCCCCGGCGCCGCCGCCGAACTCCCCGAGCTCCTCTACCGCTTGGGCTGGGACGACCCCACCTCCCTCGACCTGCACGGCCTCGGCCCCGGCACCCACATCACGGCTCCGCCGTCCGACCGGGGCGGGCTGGGTCCGGCACGCTGGCTGCGGCCGCCGTCACTGGACACGGCGACGAAGCCGCCGGCGGCGCGGTTACTGCTGGGGACGCTGGCCTACGTGGCACACCGGTCGCGCGCATAGCCGTACACAGCGAAGCGCCCGTCCCCGACTGCACCTCGGGGGCGGGCGCTTCTTCGTGGGTACCAATTTTCGTAGGGTAGATCACTCGCCGATAAGGGCATCCACGAACGCTTCCGGCTCGAACGGCGCCAGGTCGTCGGCGCCCTCTCCCAGGCCGACCAGCTTGACCGGCACACCCAGCTCGCGCTGCACCGCGACGACGATGCCGCCCTTCGCCGTGCCGTCGAGCTTGGTGAGGACGATGCCGGTGATGTCGACGACCTCGGCGAAGACCCGGGCCTGCACGAGACCGTTCTGGCCCGTCGTCGCGTCGAGGACGAGCAGGATCTCGTCCAGCGGGGCGTGCTTCTCGACGACGCGCTTGACCTTGCCGAGCTCGTCCATGAGGCCGGTCTTGGTGTGCAGGCGCCCGGCGGTGTCGATGAGCACGACGTCCGCGCCCATCTCCTTGCCCTCCTTGACCGCGTCGAAGGCGACGGAGGCCGGGTCGCCGGCCTCGGGGCCGCGCACGGTGTGGGCACCGACCCGGTCGCCCCAGGTCTGCAGCTGGTCGGCGGCGGCGGCCCGGAAGGTGTCGGCGGCGCCGAGCACGACGCTGCGGCCGTCGGCCACCAGGACGCGGGCGAGCTTGCCGGTGGTGGTGGTCTTGCCGGTGCCGTTGACGCCGACGACCATCACGATGCCGGGCTTGCTGGCCTCCGGCTCGGTCCTGACCGTGCGGTCGACGTCGGTGCCGACCAGCTTGAGCAGCTCCTCGCGCAGCAGGGCGCGCAGCTCCTCCGGCGTGCGGGTGCCGAGCACCTTCACGCGCTCGCGCAGGCGTTCGACCAGCTCCTGGGTGGGCGTGACGCCGACGTCGGCGGTGAGCAGGATGTCCTCGATCTCCTCCCAGGTGTCCTCGTCGAGGTGCTCGCGCGCGAGCAGCGTGAGCAGGCCCTTTCCGAGGGCGTTCTGCGAGCGGGAGAGGCGGGCGCGCAGACGGACCAGGCGGCCCTCGGTCGGCTCGGGGATCTCGATCTGGGGGGCTTCGACAGAGGGAGGCTCCTCCACGACGACGGGAGCCGAGCCGTCCGGGAGGTCCACCTCCTCTATCGTCCGGCGCGGTTCGTCGCGCGGCGTCTCGGCCTCGTCGCCGACGTGCGGCTCGGCCGGAGGGGCGGTGATGTCGGGGGCGGTGGGCGGCGGCGGGGGCAGCGGCTTCCTGCGCCGGCTGCCGACGACGAGCCCGCCGAGCACACCGAGCAGGACCACGGCGATGACTACAGCAAGGATGACGGTTTCCATAACGGCTCCAGTATGCGTGACCCCTCCCCGCCAGGTCCGTCGCCCGCGCCTCCGAACGGGGCACGGAAGGGGCACGGAACGGCAGCGGGCCCTACCCCTGGTTACCTGACGAACCGTCAGCTAATCTCCCCCCGCACCGGCACCCCACCCACCCGGCGAAGGGGGCTCCCATGCCCGTCACGGTCGTCCGTTTCAACCTCGTAGAGCCCGGCGCCACCCCCGCCTCGCTCGGCGCCCGCTACCGGGCCGCCCTGGAGATGGCCGCGTACGCCGACGACCATGGGATCACCACCGTGCAGACCGAGGAGCACCACGGCGTCGACAACAACTGGCTGCCCTCGCCGTTCGCCTTCGCGGGCGGGGTCTTCGGGGCCACGCGCCGGATCGCGGTGACCGTCTCGGCGGTCATCGGCCCGTTGCACGACCCGCTGCGGCTGGCGGAGGACATCGCCGTACTGGACCTGCTGAGCGGCGGGCGGCTGGTGACGGTCGCCGGGATCGGATACCGGCCCGAGGAGTACGCGCAGTTCGACGTGGAGTGGAAGCGGCGGGGGCGGCTCCAGGACGAGCTGCTGGAGACGGTGCTGAAGGCGTGGACGGGCGAGCCCTTCGCGTACCGGGGCCGTACCGTACGGGTCACCCCGCGCCCGTACTCCGACCCGCACCCCCTGCTCCTGGTGGGCGGGTCCTCGAAGGCGGCCGCCCGCCGGGCCGCCCGGCTCGGACTGCCGTTCTTCCCCAGCGCGCATCTGCCGGAGCTGGAGGCGTACTACAAGGAGCGGCTGGTGGAGTACGGCACCGAGGGCTGGACCATGATGCCCGCCGCCGAGACTCCCCTGATCCACCTCGCCGAGGACCCGGACGAGGCGTGGGCCGGGTACGGCGAGCACTTCCTGCACGAGGCCCGGACGTACGCCTCCTGGCAGTCCGGCGACATCCGCTCGGCGGTGAGGTCGGCGGCCACGACGGTGGACGAGCTGCGTGCCGAGGGCGTGTACCGGATCCTCACGCCCGACGAGTGCGTGGCCCAGGGGCTGGACAACCTCGTCCTGCATCCGCTGGCGGGCGGGATGCCGGTGGACGAGGGGTGGCGCAGCCTGCGGCTGTTCTGCGAGAACGTACTGCCCCGGCTCGGACCGTGAGGGCCGGGTGAGCCGGGGCAGTACGTCTTACGGGTGTCGAGGAGCGGGCAGCGGGGACTTGGCCCGGCTCCTCGAGTGCGAGGGCCTCGGTACGAGGCTCAGCCCATCTCCTCCAGCGCCTTGCCCTTGGTCTCCTTGACGTACTTGAGGACGAAGGGGATGGAGAGCGCGGCGAAGACCGTGTAGATCACGTAGGTGAAGGAGAGGTTCCAGTCGGCCAGCGACGGGAAGCTCGCGGTGATGGCCCAGTTGGCGATCCACTGCGCGGCGGCTGCCACACCCAGGGCGGCGGCGCGGATCCGGTTCGGGAACATCTCACCGAGGAAGACCCAGACGACCACACCCCAGGACAGGGCGAAGAAGAGCACGAACACGTGGGCGGCGATCAGGGCGATCCAGCCCTGGGTGGCCGGCAGCTTGCCGTCGACCAGGTCGAAGGAGAACGCCCAGGCCTCCAGCGCGAGGCCGATCACCATGCCGACGGAGCCGATGAGGGCCAGCGGCCTGCGGCCGACGCGGTCGACGAAGATCATGGCGATCACGGTGCCGACGATGTTGATGATCGACGTCGTGAAGGAGTAGAAGAACGAGTCCGTCGGGTCGACGCCGACCGACTGCCACAGCGTCGAGGAGTAGTAGAACGCGACGTTGATGCCGACGAACTGCTGGAAGACCGACAGGCCGATGCCGATCCAGACGATCGGCTTGAAGAAGAAGGAGCCGCCGAGCAGGTCCTTGAAGGTGGACTTGTGCTCGCTGGTCATCGCGTGCTCGATCTCGGCTACGCGGGCGTCCAGGTCGACGCTCTTGCCCTCGACCTCTTCGAGGATCTCGCGGGCCCGCTCGTGCTTGCCGACGGAGATCAGGAAGCGGGGGGACTCGGGGATCGCGAAGGAGAGCAGGCCGTAGAGGACGGCCGGGATCACCATGACGCCGAGCATGACCTGCCAGGCCTCCAGGCCCATGAGCTTGCCGCGCTGGTCGCCGCCGGCGGCGTTCAGCAGACCCCAGTTGACCAGCTGGGAGATCGCGATGCCGATGACGATCGCGGCCTGCTGGAAGGAGCCGAGCCGGCCGCGGTAGGCCGGCGGGGCGACCTCGGCGATGTAGGCGGGGCCGATCACGGAGGCCATGCCGATGGCGAAGCCGCCGATGACACGCCAGAAGGCGAGGTCGTACAGCGAGAAGGGGAGCGCCGAGCCGACGGCGCTGACCGTGAAGAGGACGGCCGAGATCTGCATGCATCGGATACGGCCGATGCGGTCGGCGATGCGACCCGCGGTCGCGGCGCCGATGGCGCAGCCGATGAGGGCGATGGCGATGACCTGGGCCAGCGCCGCGGAGCCGATGTCGTAGCGGTCCCGGATGGCCTCGACGGCGCCGTTGATCACGGAGCTGTCGTAGCCGAAGAGGAAACCGCCCATCGCGGCCGCCGCCGCGATGAAGATGACATGCCCGAGATGATCGGGATGAGCCGAAGCGGCTCCTGACTTGGGTGCCGACGCTGTGCTGGTCACGTGTACTCCTCGGGCCACCGGCAACGCTGCCGGAGTGGGGGTGAGCCCTTCACGTCGCTCACCCCTGAAGGTAAAAACAACGTTGCCGAGACTATGCCTTCAAGTTTCGAAGTCAATATTTCGTTCCGTGTGAACTTTGGGCAACCAAGTAGGAGAAGTGTGTTCAAGAGTTGAACCTATGGAGACGCGCAGGTCAGTGTCGGTGTAGGCGACACGTATCTAGCGAAGCCGCTGCGAGATGACCTTCGACACACCGTCGCCCTGCATGGAGACGCCGTACAGCGCGTCGGCGACCTCCATCGTGCGCTTCTGGTGCGTGATCACGATCAGCTGGGAGGCCTCCTGCAGCTCCTGCATGATGCGGATCAGCCGCTGGAGGTTGGTGTCGTCGAGCGCCGCCTCGACCTCGTCCATGACGTAGAACGGGCTGGGCCGCGCCTTGAAGATCGACACCAGCAGTGCCACGGCGGTCAGTGAGCGCTCACCGCCCGAGAGCAGGGACAGCCGCTTGACCTTCTTGCCCGGCGGCCGGGCCTCGACGTCCACGCCCGTGGTGAGCATGTTGTCGGGGTCGGTCAGGATCAGCCGCCCGTCGCCGCCCGGGAACAGCCTGCTGAACACGCCCTCGAACTCACGGGCCGTGTCCCGGTAGGCCTCGGTGAAGACCTGCTCGACGCGCTCGTCGACCTCCCTGACGACCTGGAGCAGGTCGGCCCGGGTCTTCTTCAGGTCTTCGAGCTGCTCGCTGAGGAACTTGTGGCGTTCCTCCAGCGCCGCGAACTCCTCAAGGGCCAGCGGATTCACCTTGCCGAGCTGCTGGTACGCCCGCTCGGTCGCCTTCAGCCGCCTCTCCTGCTCGGCCCGGTGGAACTGCTTCGGCTGGTTGCGCGGGTGCTCCGGGTCCTCCGGCAGTTCCTCGCCCTCGGCGGGGGGCGAGGGCGGCACCAGCTGGTGCGGGCCGTACTCGGCCACGAGCCCCGCCGGTTCCACACCGAGCTCCTCCAGCGCCTTGGTCTCCAGCTGCTCGATCCGCAGCCGCTTCTCGGCGCCGAGTACCTCGCCCCGGTGGACCGAATCCGTCAACTTGTCGAGCTCCGCCTTGAGATCGCGTCCCGCGGTGCGGGCGGCGGCCAGCTCCTGCTCGCGGCGGGCCTTGGCGGCCTCGGCGGCGGTGCGCTCCTCGTCGGCGCGGGCGAGGGAGACCTCGACGTGCGCGAGCAGCTGCCGCGCACCCAAGGCGACGGCCTCCGCGACGGCCGCCTCGTGTCTGAGGCGGGCCCGCCGTTGTTCGGCACGCGCGCGTGCCTCGCGTTCCGCACGGGCGGCCCGGTCGAGTGAGTCGGCCCGTCCGGACAGGCCCTTGACTCTTTCCTCGTGTGTACGGACCTGGAGGCGGGCCTCCATCTCGGTCTGCCGGGCGTTGGCCCCGTCGGCGGCGAGCCGGTCCCGTACCGAGGTGTCGGGCTCCTCTTCGACCGGCATCTCCTCGGCGACGGCGAGCCGCTCGGCGAGTTCCTCGACGTCCTGGAGGGCCTTGTCCAAGGCTTCCTGCGCCCGCGCGGCGGCAGCCACGGACCGCTCG
Organism: Streptomyces sp. a15; assembly: GCF_059026085.1. Lineage (NCBI taxonomy): Bacteria > Bacillati > Actinomycetota > Actinomycetes > Kitasatosporales > Streptomycetaceae > Streptomyces > Streptomyces sp. A15. The sequence continues at coordinate 172,834 of NZ_JBWLKM010000003.1, forward strand.
GCCTCCCCCGCGGCCCCACGCGCCTGCCCGGACAGCCGCCCCAACTGCTGCGCCACGCCCGACTTCTCCCGGTCGGCGGCCCGGCGCCGCTCCCCCAGCTCCTCCACGCTCGCGGCACACTCCCGGCGCCGCTCCCCCGCCACGTGCTGCGCCTCGGTCAGCTCCTCGCACCGCACGGCCAGCTCCTCGAGCTCGGCGGCCGCCTCGTCCACGGACGCCTGCACCTCGAGCAGGCTGGGCGCCCCGGCGGACCCGCCCTGCGCGAAGTGCGCGCCCAGCAGATCGCCTTCGCCGGTGACGGCGGTGAGGTCGGGCCGCGCGTAGACGAGATCCTCGGCGTCTTCGAGGGTGCCGACGACGACGATCCCGCGCAGCAGGCGGCGTACGGCGGGCATGAGGTCGGAGGGGCCGCGGACGAGGTCGGCGGCGAGGGGAGGGCCGTCGGGGTGCGGCCGTCCGGACGCGGCGTCAGGATGCGGGCTGTCGGCGGAGTGGACCGCGTCGCCGAGGCGCGGGTCTGCGGAGGCGGCGTCGGCCGTCAGAGGCTGCCATGCCTCGCCGCCGGTGTTCGTGGGTGCTGCCACCGAGCCTGCCGGTGCACCGGCTCCGGTCCTGGTGGCGGCCGGGCCGGTGTCCTCCGGTGCCCCCGCCAGCAGCAGGGCCGCCCGTCCGGCGTCCTGCTTGCGCAGCAGCCGGATCGCGTCGGCGGCCGAGGACGGGGTGGTCACCGCGATGGCGTCCGCGGCGGCGCCGAAGGCGGCGGCCAGGGCCACCTCGTGGCCCGGGGTCACGGTCAGCAGCTCGGCGGCCGGGCCGAGCAGGCCGGTGAGGCGGTCCTTCGCGCCGAGCAGCGCGCCCGTGCCGTCCTTGCGGCGCAGACCGAGCGCCAGCGCCTCGTGGCGGGCCTGGGTCGCGGCCCGTCTGCGCTCGGCGGCCGTGGCCGCCTCGCGGGCCGCGGTCAGCGCGGCCTCCGCCTCGGCGAGCTGCCGCTTCGCCGCCTCATGCTGCTCGGCGAGTTCCGCGTCGCCGGCGTCGAGGCCGTCGACCTCGGCCTTCAGGACCTCGTACTCCTCCTGCGCGGCGACCGCCCGCTCCTGCGCCTCGTCCCTCGCGGCGGCCAGGCGGTCGATCTCGGCCTGGGCCGAGGCCGCACGCGAGCGGGCCGCGTTGACCTGGCCGTTCAGGCGGGCCAGGCCCTCGCGGCGGTCGGCGATCGCGCGGGCGAGGTCCTTCAGGCGCCGTTCCTCATGGGCCAGTTCGCGTTCCAGGTCGGCGCGATGCGCGACCGTGTCCTCCAGGGCGCGCTCGGCCGCCTCCAGGGCCGCTTCGAGCTCGGCCTCCTGCTCACGGATCCGGGCGGCCTCGCGTTCCATGTCCTCGGGGTCACGGCCGCGCCGCTCCTCGGGAGGCGCCGAGGTCGCGCTCTTCACGCGCGCGTCGGCCAAGGAGATCGTGCCGCGCACCCGTTCGGCGAGCTGGGAGAGCTCGTACCAGCTCTGCTGCGCCCGCTGGAGGCGCGGTGTGAGCTGTCGTACCTCGTCCTCCAGGAGCGCCTCGCGCTGGAGCGCCTTCTTCAGCTCCAGCTCGGCGGATTCCTTGCGCTCCTTGAGCGCGGCCTCGTCCGCGACCTCGGCCCGCAGCGCCTCCCGCAGCCGTACGAGATCGTCGGCCAGCAGACGAAGGCGCGCATCGCGCAGATCCGCCTGGATCACGGCGGCCCGGCGGGCGACCGCGGCCTGGCGGCCCAGTGGCTTCAACTGCCGGCGCAGCTCGTCGGTCAGGTCCTGCACGCGCGCGAGGTTGGCCTGCATCGCGTCCAGCTTCCGCAGCGCCTTCTCCTTGCGCTTGCGGTGCTTGAGGACGCCCGCCGCCTCCTCGATGAAGGCGCGGCGGCCCATGGGATCGGCGTGCAGGACGGAGTCGAGCTGGCCCTGGCCGACGATGACGTGCATCTCGCGGCCGATGCCGGAGTCGGACAGGAGTTCCTGGATGTCGAGGAGCCGGCAGGTGTCGCCGTTGATCTGGTACTCGCTGCCGCCGTTGCGGAACATGATCCGCGTGATGGTGACCTCGGCGTACTCGATGGGCAGCGCCCCGTCGGAGTTGTCGATGGTCAGGGACACCTCGGCGCGGCCCAGCGGCGGGCGCCCGGTGGTGCCGGCGAAGATGACGTCCTCCATCTTGCCGCCGCGCAGCGACTTGGCGCCCTGCTCGCCCATGACCCAGCTGAGCGCGTCCACGACGTTGGACTTACCCGAGCCGTTCGGCCCCACGACACACGTGATGCCCGGTTCGAACCGGAGCGTGGTCGCCGAGGCGAACGACTTGAAGCCACGGAGGGTCAGGGCCTTGAGGTGCACGGCGCTGGACTCTACCTCGCGGGGGTGTCTCACTCCATGAACCCACGGTTTCACCCATGAACGTGCAGGGCACACCAGACGTTAAAGGGAGTGAAAGGATGCGCGGGGGAAAGAAAGAAGGGACGCCGAAGCGTCCCTTGCAAACTCTGACAACTTAGCGGTTGATACAGGCTGCCCAACCACTGCGTGAGCTGTCGTGTAGCGATGCAGTGATCAGGTGAGCGCGGGCTCCGCCTGGTGTGCGTCGATGCTCTCCATGATCCTGTCGTGAGAAGCGGCAGCCGCGAGCGCGTCGTTCTCTTCCTGGATCCGTACAAGCTCGGATTCCAGGTCCTGGACGCGCTGCTGAAGCCGTCGCATCTCGGCGAGGAGTCGAGGGTCGGAGCCGCCGACGTAACCGAGAAGCGCCTTTGCCATGATGGATGGTCCTCCACACTGAGTGACCGACCGAAGCGGTGTGGGTCGTGAGGGATTCGCACCCGCGGTGCTTGACACTTTTGAGTTCGTGCTGCCGTTCTTCCATGCCAAACAGCTAAGGTGCGCGGGGTGCTTTCAGCGTCTCACCAAAAAGTTTGACGGTCAACACGATCACGCCCCGTATTGGCGGGCAACCCGGTCCTGCGCGGCCGGAAACGGCGGCGCTGCGACGTGCGCGGGGCCCTCGGAGCGTGGCGATCATCCTTACCCGGCGGAGCCTGCCACGACAAGCGGTTCTTGGCAACCACCAGGCTCTTTCTGCTCCGGGCAGCTGCCAGTGGCATGTCCCTCCGCTTCCCGCTGGGCCGTTTTACAGAATCGGGTCAGCGGATGGCGAAGCCGTCGTAGCCCCCGCGAGGTGTGTCCCAGATCTCGGTGACGCCCTCCACGCGGCCGGGCGTGTCGTCACCCTGGAGCCAGTCGAGGAGCACCTCGCACCCCGAGCGCGGCCCCTCGGCGACCACCTGGACCCGTCCGTCGCCCAAATTGAGAGCAAAACCACTCAGGCCGCCGATCTCCAGGGCCTTGGCCCGCGTGAACCAGCGGAAACCCACACCTTGGACCCGTCCACGCACCCAGGCGACCAGTCGCACATCCTCGCTCATGAGTGCAACCTAACCGGCCAATGTCTCTCGGGACACTTCCTCCCCTGGCGCCATGCGGTACCGTCCCCACCCAATGAATCTCATACGAAACTCACTCGATCGTGTGAGTTTTGTGAGCTTGGTTGACCGGGGGGACGCGTCGACCGCCAGGACGAGGAAGGCAAGGACATGGGACGCCACCGACGCTCCGCCGCCGGCCGCGCCGCCACGGGCCGCGCCACGGGGGTCACAGAAACGCACGGCTTCTCCACAGGCAGCCACGGACACCACGACTCGTACCCGGGGGAACACCCGACGATAGGTATCGCTCCCTATCTGAACCCCGAGGGTCACGCCGAGGCCAACGCGAGGAGTGACGCCTACCTCTTCGCCACGGAGGAGGACTACGCCCTCTACCGGGGCGAGGGCTTCACACCGGACGACGGTCCCCGCCGCGCCGGCTCGCACCGCCGCCGCAAGAGGAGCGCCGTGACGCCGGTGAAGACCGGTCTGCTCGGCGTCTCCGCGGCGGTCGCCCTCGGCACGGTCGCGGTCGCCACGGGCGCGATGCCGGGCCTTGAGAACTACAAGCTCGGCGGGGGCAACAGCAGCGACGGCGGCAGCGTGCAGGCCGCGGACTCGCCGACCAACAGCGCGACCGAGCAGGGCGGCACCTCCGGCAGCGCCGAGAGCCGTGACGAGGACGAGTCGACCAGCCGCGACGCCGACCGCTCCGCCTCGCCCACGCCCTCCCCCTCGACCTCGTCGGCCGCGCCGACCGAGACGCCGTCGAAGAAGCCGAAGACCACGCCCAGCAAGAAGCCGAAGACCACCCCGCCGCGTGCGGCCACGAAGGCGCCCGAGGAGACCAGCGCCCCCGTGACGGTGTCCGCGGAGACCGCCGCCGCGGCCCAGGTGCTGAAGCTCGTCAACGACGAGCGGGCGAAGGTGGGCTGCAGTGCGGTCGCCGCGAACAGCGCGCTGGCCGACCTGGCCCAGGCCTTCAGTGAGGACATGGCCGAGCGCGGCTTCTTCGACCACACCGACCCGGACGGGCAGAGCCCGTGGGACCGGGCCGCAAAGGCCGGCATCACCGACCTCGGCGGCGAGAACATCGCCCGGGGGCAGGCCGACGCGGCCGCGGTGATGGAAGCCTGGATGAACAGCCCCGGCCACAAGGCCAACATCCTGAACTGCGACTTCAAGACGCTCGGGGTCGGCGTGCACATGGGCCCGGGCGGCCCCTGGTGGACGCAGGACTTCGGGTACTAGACCCGGCGGCCCAAGCGGCGGCCCGTCCCTGCCGGCACTAACTCATAGTTAGTGCAACCTGTCGGTTAGCGCTGTGTTCACGTACGCTTGGGACATGGACACCACGCAGGAGCGCTCGGAGGCGCAGGACCTCCCGTACAACGTGTTCGCCAAGGCCTGCCCCTCGCGCGGCACCCTGGAGCACGTCACGGGACGCTGGGGCGCGCTCGCCCTCGGCGCGCTGCACGAGGACGGGTCGCTGCGCTTCAACGAGCTGCGCCGCCGGATCGACGGCGTGAGCGAGAAGATGCTCTCCCAGACGCTGCACGCCCTGGAGCGCGACGGCCTGGTCCACCGCGAGGCCCAGCCCACCAACCCGCCCCGCGTGGACTACGAACTGACCCCCCTCGGCCGCGAGGTCGCCGCGCGGCTGATCGGCCTCATCCACTTCGTGGAGGGGCGGATGGACGACGTGCTCACGGCCCGCGAGCGTTACGACGAGACGCGCGGCGCCCGCTGACACCTCGGGCAGAAGTAGCTGGACCGGTTCATCCAGGGGCGCCGGCGCATCGGTGTGGCGCAGCGCTTGCAGGGCAGACCCTCGCGTCCGTACGCGTCGAGCGAACGGTCGAAGTAGCCCGACTCCCCGTTGACGTTGACATAGAGGCTGTCGAAGCTCGTGCCGCCGACCGCGAGGGCCTCGTTCATCACGTCCCGGACGTGGCCCAGGAGTTCGGCGGTGCGCGGGCGCGTGAAGTTCGCCGTCGGACGCTCGTAGTGGATGCGGGCGCGCCACAGCGCCTCGTCCGCGTAGATGTTGCCGACACCGCTGATCAACGACTGGTCGAGCAGGGCCCGTTTGATGGTGCTGCGCTTGCGGCGCAGGGCCTGGTGGAAGGCCTCGTCGTCGAAGTGCGGGTCGAGGGGGTCGCGGGCGATGTGCGCGATGACGTCGGGCAGGCCGTCCGGGGTGGTGTCGTGCAACGACAGGCCGCCGAACGTGCGTTGGTCGACGAAGCGGAGTTCGGTGTCGACCTCGTCGGCGAAGCGGACCCGGATCCTGAGGTGCTTCTCGTCGGGCGCCGCGTGCGGCTGGACCAACAGTTGCCCGCTCATGCCGAGGTGCGCCAGGATCGCCTGGTCGGTGTCCTCCATCGGCAGCCACAGGTACTTGCCGCGGCGGCTGGGCGTGCCGATGCGGTGGCCCTTGAGACGGTGGGCGAAGTCGTCGGCGCCGGCGAGATGACGGCGTACCGCACGCGGGTGTAGCACCTCGGCCTCGGCGACCGTCCGGTGGGCGACCCACCGCTCCAGGCCGCGTCGTACGACCTCGACCTCGGGCAACTCGGGCATGGGGCTCCCCCTCACATCCGGTGTATGAGTCGAGCGCCCGCCCTCGGTGAAGGGGGCGGGCGCTCGGGTCGCGCTTGTTCGGTCAGGCGGAGACGGACGACGGACCTTCGCCGTCCTGGGCGGCCCGCTCGGCCGCCTCCTTGGCGCGCTCGTCCGCCGCGGACCGAATGGCCCGCCACGCGGATTCCGCGGCCTGCTGCTCCGCCTCCTTCTTGCTGCGGCCGGTGCCGGTGCCGTACGAGACGCCTCCGACGCGGGCGGCAGCAGTGAAGATCTTCTCGTGGTCGGGGCCGGTCTCCGTGACCAGGTACTCGGGCACGCCGAGCCCTTCGGTCGCGGTGAGCTCCTGGAGACTGGTCTTCCAGTCCAGGCCGGCACCGAGGTTCGAGGACTTCTCGATCAGCGGGTCGAACAGGCGGTGCACCAGCTCCGCCGCCGAGTCCAGACCCTGGTCGAGATAGACCGCGCCGATCACCGCTTCCAGGGTGTCGGCAAGGATGGACGCCTTGTCCCGGCCGCCTGTGCCCTCTTCACCACGGCCGAGCCGGATGAAGGAACCCAGGTCGAGCCCACGGCCGACCTCCGCCAGTGCACGCGAGTTGACCACCGCGGCCCGCAACTTGGCCAGCTGGCCTTCGGGCAGGTCGGGGTGGGTGCGGTACAGCGTGTCCGTGACCACGAGGCCGAGCACGGAGTCCCCGAGGAACTCCAGACGCTCGTTGGTCGGCAGACCGCCGTTCTCGTATGCGAACGAGCGGTGGGTCAGCGCACGCACCAGAAGGGCGGACTCGAGCTTGTACCCGAGCCGCCCTTCCAACAGCGTGTGGGACGAGGCTGTGTTGTCCGCCGGGTCGACCCCGTTGGCACGGGGAGCGTTCTTCTTTGGCGTGGACACGGTGCCTCTCACCAGCCGCTCAGACCTCGAGGACCTGGCGCTTGTTATAGGTGCCGCAAGCCGGGCACGCGATGTGCTGCAGCTTGGGCTCGTGGCAGCGCTCGCACGCAACCAGGTTGGGGACCGCAGCCTTCCACTGCGACCGGCGGTGGCGCGTGTTGCTGCGCGACATCTTCCGCTTCGGAACAGCCACGGCTACTTCTCCTGCTTCTCGTCGACGCCCGCTTCGGCGTCGCTGGTGTCGTCCTTCTCGCCATCTTCGAGTGAACCGGCGAGTCCCTGCAGTGCCGCCCAACGGATGTCGACGGCGTCATGGTGGTGGCCCGGGTCGTCCGCAAGGCGTGCACCGCACTGGGCGCACAGTCCTGGGCAGTCTTCCCGGCACACCGGCTGCATCGGCAGTGCGAGCACCACCGCGTCGCGCAGCACGGGTTCGAGGTCGAACAGGCCGTCCTCGATGAAGAGCATGTCCTCGTCGTCCTCGGCGTCGTCGGCCGGCTCCGCCTTGGGGCGGCCCCGGTCGTCGGCGTCAGGGTACGAGAACATCTCCTGGAAGTCCGCTTCGAGCACCAGCTCGAGCGGCTCCAGACACCTTACGCACTCCCCCTTGGCCGTTGCACGGACGGTGCCTGTGACAAGCACACCTTCCATGACCGACTCGAGGCGGAGTTCGAGCTTCATCGGGGCGCCTTCCGGCACTCCGATGACCTCCTGGATCCCGAGATCCTTGGGGGCGTCGATCTCACGGGTCAGGCGCTGCAGCGCGCCAGGACGCCGCCCCAGCTCGTGTGTGTCGAACACGAGAGGGTTGCGGTGGTCGAGGCGGGCGTTCAGGGCCATTCCTGCTTTCGATCTTCTGAGCTCGGGGACGCTGTCCTTCGGTGTTCCCGGGCAGCGTTGATCGCGGACGTGCACGCGACCGAAGAGCCAGGATACTGGACCTTTCGCTCACGGCCCAATCCGGTATGCGCTCCCGGCCACCTGCCCTTCCCGAACGGGCTGATCAGCCGTTTCCGCGCCCCTGCTCGTAGGCCCGCAGCTGCTCGGCGCTGATCATGCCGGTGTCGAAGAGGCTGGTCTCGTCGAGGGCGGGCATCTGCTGCTGCTCGGCGTAGCCCTGGGCCTGCTGGGCCTGCTGCGGGTCGTAGGCCCCTTGCTGCGCGTCGTAGCCCTGGTAGGCGTACGGGTCGGCCTGCTGGTAGCCGTACTGGTCCTGCTGCCCCGCGTACTGCTGCTGGTAGCCGTAGGGGTCGGCGGTCTGCTGCTGGTAGCCGTAGGCCGGCTGCTGCTCGTACTGCTGGGGTACGGGCTGCTCGGCCTGGGCGGCCTGGGCTGCCGAGGTGTCTGCCTCCGCGAGGGCGGTGAGGTCGGCCAGGTAGTCGGCGTCGCTGGAGTGCTGGACGGTAGTGAGGTCGTCGGCGAGGGAACCGAGGTCGTCGCTGGCGATCCGGCCGTGCAGCTTCTGGCGGCCGCGGCCGACGGCGTCCAGGGTCTTGGCGAGGACCGCCTCGAAGGCGCCGAGCTTGACGTCGACGTACTCGTCGGCGCTGCGGCGCAGGGTCTCCGGGTCGTGGCTGCGCTCGGGGGCGTCCTCGTCCTCGTAGCCCTGCTCGTCGATGCCGGGTCCGGTGCCGAGGAGCTTCTCGCGGCCGCGGCCCACCGAGCCGAGGGTCTTGGTCAGGACGACCTCGAAGTTGGCGAGCTTGGAGTCGACGTAGTCGTCGGCCTCCGCGCGGACGTCCTCGGCCTCCTTGCGGGCCTCGGCGAGGATGCGGTCCGCCTCGGCCTGGGAGCGGCGGGCGACCTCTGTGTCGGAGATCAGGGAGCCGCGCTCGGCGTGTGCCTGCCCGATGATCCGCTCGGCCTCCTGGCGGGCCTGCTCGACCAGCTGCTCGCGGTCGCCGATCAGCTCCTGGGCCTGCGCGAGGGAGCCGGGCAGGGCCTGACGCAGCTCTTCGAGCATCGAGAGCAGTTCGGCGCGGTTGATCACGCACGAGGCCGACATGGGCATCGACCGGGCACCGGAGACCGTGGCCACGATCTCGTCGAGCTTCTTCTGCACGTCCACCTGTGCTCGCCACTCTCTACAGCTGTGTTGGAGACGGACGGGACGACTTTAGCCCCATCAGTCCTTGCGCAGGCGCTCGTTGAGGGCCTCGAGAACCGTGGGCGGGACCAGGTGGGAGACGTCTCCACCCCAGGTCGCGACCTCCTTGACGAGCGAGGAGGAGAGGAAGCTGTACGTCGGGTTGGTCGGCACGAAGAGCGTCTCCACCCCCGACAGACCGATGTTCATCTGGGCCATCTGCAGTTCGTAGTCGAAGTCGCTCACCGCGCGCAGGCCCTTGACGATGGCCGGGATGTCGCGCTGCTTGCAGAAGTCGACGAGGAGGCCGTGGAAGGCCTCGACCCGGACGTTCTCGTACTCGGCGGTGACCTGGCGGATCAGGTCGATCCGCTCCTCGACCTCGAACAGGCCCTTCTTGGACTTGTTGATCATCACCGCGACGTAGACCTCGTCGTACAGACGGGAGGCGCGGGAAATGATGTCGAGGTGTCCGTTGGTGATCGGGTCGAACGACCCGGGACAGACGGCGCGGCGCACTTGAGTTCCCTCGCTCTCCGGTCCGGTCATCGTGCGTCTTCGCACGTAGAGGCGGCGCGACCGTACCAAAACGTTCCCTCGCCGTAGCGACGGGACCGGATCGCGTCGAAACCGTCCGGCCAGCTGAATTCGCCGCCTCTGGTGCTGCGCTCCACGGTGACGAGGGCAGCGGCCGCGAGCCAGCCTTCCGTACGGAGTGTGAGCAGAATCTCCCGAAGATCGTCGTCCGTGACGGCGTACGGCGGGTCCAGGAAGACGAGGTCGTACGGCTCCGCGGGCGGCGTCTGGATCACCTGATGGGCCTTGCCCGCCCTGACCTCGGCGCCGGGCAGGCCGAGGCTCTTCACGTTCTCCCGGACGATGCGGGCGGCCCGGGCGTCGGCCTCGACGAGCAGGGTGTGGCCGGCCCCGCGGGACAGCGCTTCCAGGCCGACGGCGCCGGAACCGGCGTACAGGTCGAGGACCCGCTCGCCGTCCAGCGGGCCGCCGAGGAGGGACTGCCAGGTGGAGAAGAGGCCCTCGCGTGCGCGGTCGGAGGTGGGGCGGGTGCCGGTGCCCGGCGGGACGGCCAGGCGGCGTCCGCCGGCTGCGCCGGCGATCACGCGGGTCATGTCCTCGGTCCTTGTCCGTACGTCGGTGAAGCTCGGTGGGGTTCCAGTGTCTCAGCCGGTGACCCGGTGCACCGGGTCACCCCTTGTCGAGGTACTGCTCCCGTTCCTCGTCCAACAGGGCGTCCAGAGCCGTGCGCAGGCCCGGGAGGCGGGTGAGGTCGGGGTCGGCGGCGACGAGGGCGGCGGCCTCCTCGCGGGCCTCCGCGATGATCTCCTCGTCCTCGATGACCGCGAGCATCCGCAGGCTGGTGCGGGCGCCCGACTGGGCCTGACCGAGGACGTCGCCCTCGCGGCGCTGTTCGAGGTCGATGCGGGAGAGCTCGAAGCCGTCGAGGGTGGAGGCCACGGCGTTCAGCCGCTGGCGGGCCGCGCTCGCCTCCGGCATCTCGCTGACCAGGAGGCACAGGCCGGGGGCCGAGCCACGGCCGACGCGGCCGCGCAGCTGGTGCAGCTGGGAGACGCCGAAGCGGTCGGCGTCCATGATCACCATCGCGGTGGCGTTGGGCACGTTGACGCCGACCTCGATGACGGTGGTGGCGACCAGGACGTCGGTCTCCCCGGCGGCGAAGCGGCGCATGACCGCGTCCTTGTCGTCGGGGTGCATACGGCCGTGCAGGACCTCGACCTTGACACCGCTGAGGGGCCCCTTGGCGAGCTGGTCGGCCACCTCGAGGACGGCGAGCGGCGGGCGCTTCTCGGCGTCGTCCTCGGGGGACTTCTTCTTCCCGGCCTTCTTGGGGTCGTCCTCCTCATCGCCGATCCGGGGGCAGACGACGTACGCCTGATGGCCGTTCTCCACCTCCTCGCGCACCCGCTCCCAGGCCCGCGCGAGGAAGTGCGGCTTGTCGGCGGCCGGGACGACATGGCTGGCGATGGGTGAGCGGCCGGCCGGGAGCTGGTCGAGGACCGAGGTCTCCAGGTCGCCGAAGACGGTCATGGCGACCGTGCGCGGAATGGGCGTGGCGGTCATGACGAGGAGGTGGGGCGGCTGCTTGCCCTTGCCGCGCAGGGCGTCGCGCTGCTCGACGCCGAAGCGGTGCTGCTCGTCCACCACGACCAGTCCGAGATCGTGGAACTGCACCTTGTCCTCGATCAACGCGTGCGTGCCGATCACGATCCCGGCCTCACCGGTGACGAGATCGAGCAGGGCCTGGCGGCGGGCGGCCGCGCCCATGGACCCGGTGAGCAGCACCACCTTGGTGGCCTGGTCGGCCCCGCCGAGCATGCCGCCCTCGGCCAGCTCACCCATCATCTCGACGACCGACCGGTGGTGCTGCTGGGCGAGCACTTCGGTGGGCGCGAGCATGGCGGCCTGACCGCCGGCGTCGACCACGGCGAGCATGGCCCGGAGGGCCACCATCGTCTTGCCCGAACCGACCTCTCCCTGCAGCAGCCGGTGCATCGGATGCTCTGTCGCCAGGTCGTCGAAGATCTCGCGGGTGACCTTCTGCTGGCCGTCGGTGAGGGTGAAGGGCAAGCGGGCGTCGAAGGCCGTGAGCAGGCCGTCCGGGGCGGGTTTGCGGGGGACGGCCGGGAGTTGGGCGTCCGCGTGGCGGCGGCGGGCGAGGGCGACCTGGAGGACGAAGGCCTCGTCCCACTTGAGGCGGGAGCGGGCGTCCTCGATGTCCGCCTTGGTGTGCGGGCGGTGGATCTTGAGGAGGGCCTCGGGGAGGGCGACCAGGCCGCGGCCCTCGCGGAGGGAGTCCGGGAGGGGGTCGAGGGCTTCCTGGGCGCTCGGCAGGACGGTCTGGATCGCCTTGCCGATCTTCCAGGACTCCAGCTTGGCGGTGGCGGGGTAGATCGGGATGAGTGCGCCGGCCCAGGCGTCGACCGCCTCCTCGCTGTCGCCGCGCAGCAACTCGTACGCCGGGTGGGCCAGTTGGAGGCGGCGGTTGAAGACGGAGACCTTGCCGGCGAACAGCGCGCGGGTGCCCGGCAGGAGTTCCTTGTGGGGTTTGTGAACGCCGTGGCCGAAGAAGACCAGCTGGAGTCGGCCACTGCCGTCCGTGATGGTCACTTCGAGGCGCTGGCCCTTGCCGCGCGGGGCCTTGGCCGAGGCGAAGGTGTGCAGGCGGGCGTCGGCGACCTGGGCGACCACCGTGACATGCTCGTCCATGGGGAGGTCGGCGAGGTGGGTGAGCTGGCCCCGCTCCTCGTATCGGCGCGGGTAGTGGTGCAGGAGGTCGCCGACGGTGAGCAGGCCGAGATGCTCGGCCATCACCTTCGCGGTGGCGGGGCCGAGCACCTTTTTCAATGGTTCTTCCAGTGCGGGCACGAGATCCATTGCACACCACACCACTGACAATGCCGTATACGTCTCGGGAAACCCCTGGTCAGACGGCTGGTTGAGGCTTAGGATGGCGCGCCTCAAGCCATCCCCCGCGGTCACCGCCTCACACGGGACCGCCCGACCCCGCGCCGTCGCCCGTTCCCCCCACCGGCGCAGCGACGATGGACTCCCAGACCTCACAGCCCTCTCCGGCTTCCCCTTCGCCCCAGTCACCTCATACGTTCCAGGTCGACCTGCGTGGTCTGGTGGACCTGCTCTCCCATCACCTCTACTCCAGCCCCAAGGTCTATCTGCGCGAGCTGCTGCAGAACGCGGTGGACGCGATCACCGCCCGGCGGGCCGAGCAACCCGACGCCCCGGCGCGCGTGCGGCTGCACGTCGACAGCGGCGCGGGCGGGTCCCTGCGTGTCGAGGACTCCGGGATCGGGCTCACCGAGGCGGACGTGCACACCCTCCTCGCCACCATCGGGCGCAGCTCCAAGCGCGCCGACGGGCTGCAGGAGGCCCGCTCCGACTTCCTCGGGCAGTTCGGCATCGGGCTGCTCGCCTGCTTCGTGGTCGCCGAGCGGATCCGGGTGGTCAGCCGCAGTGCGCGTACGCCCGCTGCGGCACCCGTGGAGTGGACGGCGAGCGACGACGGTTCGTACACCGTGCGGACACTGCCGGACGAGGCCCGTCCGGAACCGGGCACCACCGTGCATCTGATGGCGCGGGCCGGTGCCGGGGAGTGGCTCACCGAGGAGCGTGTCCTCGCGCTGGCACGGGACTTCGGCTCGCTGCTGCCGTACGACGTGCGGGTGGGCGACGAGGCGGTCACCGACCTGCCCGCGCCCTGGGACCGGACGTATCCGAGCCCCGCCACCCGAAGGGTGGCCCTGGCGCGGCACTGCTACGACCTGTTCGGTTTCACTCCGCTGGACTCGATCGAGCTGGACGTGCCGCTCGCCGGGATCCGCGGGATGGCGTACGTCCTGCCGTCGGCGGTCAGTCCGGCCCAGCGGGCGAGTCACCGCGTGCACCTGAAGGGCATGCTGCTGACCGAGCGGGGCGAACAACTGCTGCCGGACTGGGCGTTCTTCGTGCGCTGTGTCCTGGACACGGACAGTCTGCGCCCCACGGCCTCGCGCGAGTCGCTGTACGAGGACGAGACGCTGGCGGCCGTACGGGAGGCGCTGGGCGAGCGGATCCGGTCCTGGCTGACGGGTCTGGCGGCCGGTGATCCGGAGCGGCTGGCGGCCTTCCTGGAGGTGCACCACCTGGGCGTGAAGTCGCTGGCGCGGCACGACCGGGAGATGCTGCGCACGATGCTGCCGTGGCTGCCCTTCGAGACGACCGACGGGCGGCTGTCCCTGGAGGAGTTCGCGCAGCGCCACCCGGTGGTGCACTTCACGCGGACCGTCGAGGAGTACCGGCAGGTCGCGCCGATCGCCTCCGCGCAGGGCGTCGGGGTGATCAACGGCGGCTACACGTACGACAGTGAGCTGATCGAGGCGCTGCCGTCGGTGCGGCCGGGGACGGTGGTCGCCGAGCTGGACGCCGACACCGTGACCGCGCATCTGGACGCGGTCGATCCGGCCGAGGAGCTGGCCCTGGCGGGCTTCCTGGGGGCCGCGCGGGCGAAACTCGAACCCTTGGGCTGTGACGTCGTCCTGCGCGCCTTCCATCCGCTCTCCGTGCCCGCGCTGCACCTGGATGACCGGTCGACGCGGCACGAGCAGGCCCGGGCGGAGGCCGAGGAGCAGGCGGACGACCTGTGGGCGGGCATCCTCGGCTCGCTGCGGGGCAGCGCCCCGCGCGCGCGGCTGGTGCTCAACCACCTCAACCCGCTGATCCGGCGGATCAGTTCCCTGGGCGACCCGGAGCTGATCGGCACCGCCACCGAGTCCCTGTACGGGCAGGCGCTGCTGATGGCCCAGCGGCCGCTCAGGCCCGCGGACTCGGCGCTGCTGAACCGGGCGTTCATCGGCCTCCTGGAATGGGCCACCCACGGCGAGGAGGGTCACTGATGAGTGAGATCACGGACTTCGACGAGCTGCGCCGGGCGATGGCGGAGAACTCCGAGCAGCCGGAGGGGCCGGCCCGCAACGCGCGCGCGGAGCAGCTGCTCGCGGAGGCGGAGAAGCTGAACGTCCCGCTCGCGGTGATCGAGGCGCTCGGGCACCAGCTGAAGGTCTACAACTACAGCTCCGAGAAGGCCAAGATGTTCGTCCCCTTCGCGCGGCTGCTGCGCATGTGGGACGAACGGCCCGAGGACTTCGACGAGTACGAGGCGCACTCGCTGCACTGGGTCTTCAAGTGGATGTCGTCCGGCATGCTCGACCAGCCGCACATTCCGCTCGCCTCCGTCGAGAAGTGGCTCGGCGAGATGGAGCACCGCTACCGGCTGGCCGGGCACTCCGAACGGGCCGTGCGCAGCGCCGAGTTCAGCGTGGCCGCGCACATCGGGGACGTAGCGCGGGCCGAGCGGGCGTACGCCGCGTGGCTGGCCGCCGACCGGGACGCGATGGCCGACTGTCACGCCTGCGAGCTGCACGGGCAGGGCTGGTGGCAGTCGGAGCGCGGGCGGGACGCGCAGGCGCTGGAGCTGTGGGCGCCGGTCCTTACGGGCGAGTACACGTGCGCCCACGAGCCGCACACGGTGCTCGCGTCCTCCCTGGTGCCCCTGCTGCGGCTCAGCCGCGCGGACGAGGCGCGCGCCAACCATCTGCGGGGCTTCCGGCTCGTACGGGCCATGGAGAGCATGCGTGGCGCCTACGCCGACCACGTCGAGTTCTGCGCGCTGTCCGGCAACGAGGCTCGTGGTCTGGAGCTGCTCGCGGAGCGGCCGGCGTACTTCACGGACGACGGACATCCGCGCAGCAAGCTGGACTTCATGGCGGTGGTGGCCCTGCTCATGGACCGTCTGACCGAGCTCGGGCTCGGCGGGCAGCCGGTGCCCGGACCGGCCGAGCGGGCGTGGAACGCGCGCGAACTCGCCGCCCACGCGCGCGGGGAGGCCCTCGCGCTGGCCGCCCGCTTCGACGAGCGCAACGGCACCCGGTACGTCAGCGAACGGGCACACGCGCGGATGGCCCAGCGGCCGCTGGTGGAACGGCTGCCGCTGGGCGTGCGGTCGGCGCGCGCGGTCTCCGCACATCCTGTGGCGGCTCCGGTGTCCGTCCCCCCGCAGGAGCCCGATCTGGCCGCCCTGCTCGCCGAGGCGCGACGGCTGTCGGACACCTTGCAGCCGAACGCCGTCGAGGCGTGGGCGGCGGTCGCACGGGCCGCGGAGGGCATCGAGCTGGACGCCCGCGACCGGGCCGAGATCGCCGACCACGAGGCGATGGACCGAGGCCCCGAGGGCGTCGGCCTCTTCGAGCGCGCCGCCGAGCTGTACGCGGAGGCGGGCGACCCCGGGGAGGCCTTGGCGGCACGCGCGCGTGCGGCGTACGTACGCGCCCTCGCAGGCGACGTGGACGGGGCACTGACAGCGGTCGCCGAGCCGTACGACGAGATCCTCGCGCTGTACGCCGAGGACGGCACCGGCGTACGGCAGACGGCGTCGGTGCTGATGGGGCGGGCGCGGATTCTGATGCGCCGGGTGCAGCAGGTCGTCGAGTCCCGGGGGGACGACGGGCTCCTCGCCGATGAGCGGCAGGGGGCAGCGGCGCCGGGTGGGGAGGCGACCCCCGATGACGGCCCCCAGCCTGCCGTGCCTCCGGTCGGCGGCCCCTCCGTGGGCTCGGTTCTCGCCACTGCCGAGGTGGCCGCGCGGGAGGTGCTGGCGCTGGCCGAGGGGCGTACCGGGGAGGACGTGCGGCTTGCGGCGCGGGCCGCTGAGGCGCAGGCGATGCTCGCGGAGCTGGCGGGGCACAGAGGGGACGTGGAGGCGGCCGCAGAGCTGTTCGCGCTGGCCGCGGCGGCGTTCGTGGGTGCGGGGCTGCCCTGGTTCGCGGTGGAGTACGAGGCCCGGTTGGCGGGGCTCGCGCACCACCTCGGCGACCCGGCCGAGACGGAACGGGCGCTGCGGGCTGCCCTGGAGCACGGCGGGCCGCATCTGGAGGCCATCGGACGGGCCCAGCTGCACCTCCAGCTCGCCGAGGTCGTCGGCGGCAGAGGGCTGGCTCAGGAGGCGGCCGAGCACGCCCTGGAGGCGGCGCACTGGGCCGACGAGGCCGGCGAGGGCCCGACGCTCGGGGCCTGGGCACGTCAGCAGCTCGGCGGATTCCTGCTGCGACTGGGACGGTGGGCCGAGGCCGCGGAGGTGCTGGAGTCGGCGCTGCCCGATCTGAACGCCGAGACGCACGGCGACGGCGCGATCGTGCAGACGCAGTGGTGGCTCGGCGACTGTCTGAGCGAGCTCGGCGAACACCGCGCGGCAGCCGAACGGCGGCTCCAGGCGGCCGATATCTCCCGGCACTGGCCCGAGCAGCACGACCACGCGACGCTCGCCCACCTCGCCGCCGAGTCCCTCGGGCACGCGGGGCAGCATGCCGACGCGGACCGGGCGTACGCGCGCGCGGGCGATCTTTGGCGGTCGCTCGGCAACGTCCATGGCCTCGTCCGCTCCCTGCGCGCCCGCGCGTGGCTCGCGCTGCGCCCGGAGGAGGGGCCCGAGGAGGCACGGGAGTTGATGGCGAGCGCCGTCCGGGAGTGCGAGACGGCGCTGGGCTCGGAGCTGGCCGACGAGGACGCCCGGCAGCGGCTCGTCGCCGAACTCGGCCACACCCGCCGCCAGTTCGGCGACCTGCTGGCCCGTACCGCCGCCGAGGACGCCGAGGACGACTCGATCCGGGCCGTGCTGGAGGATTCCCTGGCCCAGGTGGCGGAGGCCATCGTGCTGTTCGCCTCCCTCGGGGCGGACGCCCTGGACAGCCGGACCGGCGCCGAACTCACCGCGGGCTGGCTGGAGGCCGACCTGAGCCGCCCCGCCCGGGCGGCGGCACGCGCGCGTGCGGTGCTGGCGGCGTACGGCGCGGACGAGGCCGAGGACGAGGTGGCTCGGGCACGACTGGCCGAGGCCCGGCAGCTGCTCCAGGTCGTGGAGGAACAGGCGGCGGCACAGGCGGACGAACAACCGGCCGACTAGGACCTGCTCGACCCCGATGAGGCCGACCGGGGCCTACTCCACTCCGATGAGGAGCACGGCCCCCTGCCGACCGCCCCGGTACACCACCGTGTCGACGGCCAGGTACGACTCCCGCACGCGCGCTTCGAGATGCTGGGCGACAAGCTCGGGCGCCTCGTCACCCAGCACAAGGGTGACCAGCTCGCCGCCGGCCGCGAGCATGCGGTCGAGGACCGTTTCGGCGGTGACGGTGACGTCCGCCCCGATGACGGCCACGTCGCCGTCGATGAGGCCGAGGACGTCACCGGCCTGGCAGATGCCGGCCATGGTCCAGGACTGGCGTTCCGCGACGACGACCTCGGCGTACCGGGTGGCACCCGCCGCCGAGGTCATGGTCACGACGTCCTCGTCGAAGCGGCGGTCCGGCTCGTGCACGGCGAGCGCGGCGATGCCCTGGACCGCGGAGCGCGTCGGGATGAGCGCCACGCGGATGCCTTCCGTGCGGGCCTGCTCGGCGGCCGCGGCCGCGGTGTGGCGCAGGTCCGCGTCGTTGGGCAGCAGCACCACCTCCAGCGCGTGGGCACGCCGTACCGCCTCGACGAGCTCTCCGCTCGCAGGCGGCTCCCCGGGGCGCGCGAGCACGGTCGTCGCGCCGGCCTCGGTGTAGAGCCCGGCCAGACCCTCGCCGGGTACGACGGCCACGACGGCGCGCTGGGCACGCTCCCGGGCCGGCCGCTCGGCGCCGGTGGTGTGCACGTCGCCGAGTCCGAAGTGCGTGATCCGGATCCGGTACGGCCGCCCGGCCTCGACGCCCGCCTCCACAGCGGCGCCCGCGTCGTCGACGTGCACATGGACGTTCCACAGCCCGTCACCGCCGACCACGACGAGCGAGTCCCCGAGGGCGTCGAGCCGCGCGCGCAACCGCGCGACGGCCGCGTCGTCGGCCTCCAGGAGGTAGATCACCTCGAAGGCGGGCCCGCCCTCCTCCGAGGCACCGTCCGCACACTCGTCGCCGCCGTGCTCCCGATCGCCGTCGCGGTCGCTGTCGCCGTCGCGGTCTGCCCAGCCGCCCTGCTCTCCGTCACCATCCCCATCCCCATCGTCGTCCGCCCGACCGACCTCCCCGTGCTCCACGCGCGCGTGCCCGCCCGCACCCGAAGCACCCGAAGCACCCGAAGCACCCGAAGCACCCGAAGCACCCGAAGGGTCCACCCCCGGCGCCTCCCCGGTGAACGTCTCCACCAGCGCCCCCAGCACCGCCACCAGCCCCCGTCCACCCGCGTCGACCACCCCGGCGCGCTCCAGGACGGCCAGCTGGCCGGGGGTCGCGGCGAGGGCGGCGCGGGCGCCCTCGTAGGCCGCGCGGGCCACCGTCGCGCAGTCGCCCTCGGCTCCGGTGGCCGCGTCGGCGGCGGCCGAGGCGACAGTGAGGACCGTGCCCTCGACGGGACGGGCCACGGCCTGGCGGGCGGAGTCGGCCGCGTGCCGCAGGGCGAGCGTCAGGCCCCGGCCGTCGGTGTGAGCGGTCTCACCGTCGGCGGCGAGCACCTGTGCCATGCCGCGGAGCAGCTGCGCGAGGATCGTTCCCGAGTTGCCCCGCGCGCCTATGAGTGCCCCGTGCGCCATCGCCCGCGCGGCGTCGGCCAGCGCGGGCCTCCCGGCGGTCGGCATGCTCGCCGCGTGCCCCGCGAACACCGCCTCCACGGCCGCGACGGCCGACTCGACGGTCAGATACAGGTTCGTTCCGGTGTCCCCGTCCGCGACGGGATAGACATTGATCGCGTCGATCTCCTCGCGCGCCCGGCCCAGCGCCCGGAGCGCGAGACCGCACCAGGTGCGCACCGCGAGAGCATCGAAGAATGTCTGCGGCACCTGCGCCACCTGCGCCTCCTTGAGCTGCTGGACGTGGGACGCAGCGTAGACCTCGGGGTGGTGTTCACCGGAAGAGGGCCTGGAGCGAGGCCCTGAGCAGCCATGGTAGTTTCGTTCTACTGGCGCAGTCGTTGTATGCTGCTCCGGTTGCCCGATCCACTCGGGCCAATCCCCCTGGCACCGCCAATCAGATCTCTGATCCTACGATCTCGATCCCGGCATGCCGGGATCCACCGTAAGTGCATCTGAAGTCTTTGGAGTGACCCGTGGCTGCCAACTGCGACGTC
This sequence comes from Streptomyces sp. a15, assembly GCF_059026085.1. NCBI lineage: Bacteria > Bacillati > Actinomycetota > Actinomycetes > Kitasatosporales > Streptomycetaceae > Streptomyces > Streptomyces sp. A15. The sequence continues at coordinate 192,466 of NZ_JBWLKM010000003.1, forward strand.
TGCGGCAAGGGGCCGGGCTTCGGCAACAGCATCTCGCACTCGCACCGCCGTACGTCCCGTCGCTGGAACCCGAACATCCAGCGCGTGCGTACTGTGGTCGGCGGGACGCCGAAGCGCCTGAACGCTTGCACCTCGTGCATCAAGGCCGGCAAGGTCTCGCGCTGACGCACAGCTAAGCGCGCGGCCACTGCTGGTTCGCTGCACAGAGCCGGTCCACCCAGTGTGGACCGGCTTTTTGCACGCCCGCACCCGGCTCACCAGACCGCGTAAACGCTCGCGCAAGCGTTTACGCCCCGCCGCCCGCCCTGAACCGCCACCCATGGTCCACAGGCCCGATCCCCCCGCCGAGCGCGAACCCGGCCGCGATCGCGCCGGTGACGTACTCCTTGGCCGCCGCCACCGCCTCCGGCACGGACTGCCCCTTCGCCAGCTGCGAGGCGATCGCCGAGGCGAGGGTGCAGCCCGTGCCGTGCGTGTGCCGGTTGTCGTACCTCGGCGCGCGCAGCCAGTGTTCCTCGGAGCCGTCGGTGAGCAGGTCCACGGCGTCACCGGGCAGGTGACCGCCCTTGATGAGCACCCAGCGCGGTCCGTACGACAGCACGGCAGCGGCGGCTTCGACCATCCCGGATTCCGACTCGACCCGCACCCCCGTGAGCTGGGCCACCTCGTCGAGGTTCGGCGTCGCCACGGTTGCGACCGGCAGCAGTTTCGTCCGTACGGAGTCCAGGGCCGACGCGGCGAGCAGGGGGTCCCCGTGCTTGGAGACGCCGACCGGGTCGACGACGGCGGGCGCGTCCGTCCCGCCGATCAACTCGGCCACCGCCTCCACGAGTTCGGCGGAGGCAAGCATCCCGGTCTTGATCGCCTGGACGCCGATGTCGTCGACGACGCTGCGGTACTGCGCCCGTACGGCCTCCACCGGAAGCTCCCAGGCCCCTTGCACACCAAGGGAGTTCTGCGCGGTGACCGCCGTGACGACACTCATGCCGTGCACGCCGAGCGCGAGCATCGTCTTCAGGTCGGCCTGGATGCCCGCGCCACCACCGGAGTCGGAGCCCGCGACCGTGAGAACACGAGGCGGCGCGCTCATGACTCGATGTCCCCGAAGTGGTCCCAGCCGCCCTTCTTGGTCCACGGCGCCCCGTCCACGGTCACCTGGGGCAGCGCCGACGGGTTGAGCACCTCGCCGATGATCTTCCAGCGGGCCGGCAGCTTCACGTCCGGCGGGAAGGTCGCGACGATCGCGTGGTCCTCTCCCCCGGTGAGCACCCACTGCATGGGATCGACGCCGACGGCCTGCCCGATGTCGTTCATCTGGGACGGGATGTCGATCGCCCCGGAGCGGACGTCGATACGGACCTTGCTGGCCTCGGCGATGTGCCCGAGGTCGGCGATCAGCCCGTCGCTCACGTCGCACATCGCGGTCGCGCCGAGCCCGGCGGCGGCCGGTCCCGCGTGGTACGGCGGCTCGGGGCGCCGATGTGCCTCCACGAAGGCGCGCGGCGAGCGGAACCCTCGGGAGAGCACCGCGAACCCGGCCGCGGACCAGCCCAGCCAGCCGGTCACCGCGACGATGTCGCCGGGCTGCGCACCCCCTCGCGTCACGGGCTCGTTGTTGCGCAGATCGCCGAGCGCGGTGATCGACACCATGATCGTGTCGCCGCGTACGACGTCCCCGCCGACCACGGACGCGCCCGCGACCTGGCACTCGTCGCGCAGGCCGTCCATCATCTCGACCGGCCAGGCCACCGGGAGTTCGGCCGGGACGACCAGGCCGAGCAGCAGCGCGGTCGGGACGGCGCCCATGGCGGCGATGTCCGCGAGGTTCTGCGCGGCGGCCTTGCGGCCCACGTCGTAGGCCGTGGACCAGTCACGGCGGAAGTGCCGTCCCTCCAGGAGGATGTCGGTGCTCGCCACCACCCTGCGGTCGGGAGCGGCCACCACCGCGGCGTCGTCGCCGGGGCCGACCCGGACCGCCGGGGTGGTGGTGAGACGGGAGGTGAGCTCCCTGATGAGCCCGAACTCACCGAGCTCACCAACAGTGCCCTTCATTGCCCTTACGCCCCTTCTGTACCTGTCCGTGCCCGGTCGCGCGTCACCAGTGTCCTCGATACGGTCGAGAAGACCGTCAACTTCTTCCGTGCCTGCACCCCGGCGCGCAAGCCCTGGTCTCCGCAGGTCTCCCCGCGGCGAGCGGGGACGCGATACCGTGGCGTTCCTTTTCCCCACATGATCCTCGTGGCCGCCCTGGAGGTTCCGTGGTACAGGCGTACATCCTGATCCAGACGGAGGTCGGCAAAGCGTCGACCGTCGCCGAGACGATCAGCAAGATTCCTGGGATCATCCAGGCCGAGGACGTGACGGGACCGTACGACGTGATCGTGCGCGCCCAGGCCGACACGGTCGACGATCTCGGCCGCATGGTGGTCGCGAAGGTCCAGCAAGTGGACGGCATCACCCGCACACTGACCTGCCCGGTCGTCCATCTGTAGCCCCCGTCTACCCTTGGCCGGTGAACTTCTTCCGCCACCGGTACCGCATCCTCATCGGGCCGCCCGCGCTCGCCGTGCTGATCACGGTCGCGGGCTGCTCCTCAGCAGACGACAGTGCGTCGGCGGCGGTTCCCAGTCCGAGTGCGAAGGTCATGAAGCTGTGCCGGAACCTGGACAAGGCGCTGCCGACGAAGCTGGACGGTCTGGGCCGTGAGGATCCCGAGCCCGCCTCCGCACTGACGGCGGGCTGGGGAAGCCCGGCGATCATACTGCGCTGCGGTGTCGTACGACCGCCCAAGATGGTCGACCCCAAGGTGGCCGAAGGCGGCGACCCGGACGCGGTGGCCGGCGGTGTGAACGGCGTCGACTGGCTGATGGAGAAGCAGGACGACGGAGCGTACCGCTTCACCACCGCCAATCGCAGCGCGTACGTCGAGGTGACGGTGCCCAAGGAGCAGGACAGCTCCGGAGTACTGGTCGACCTCGCTCCGGCCGTCAAGAAGGCGGTCCCCGAAGGGATCGCCGACTAGCCGCCCGCTGGCCGCCCGCTCGGGCGACCGGCCCGCCGGCTCAGCGCAGGCCCGTCGCCCGCCGCAGCGCCGCCTGCACCAACAGGTCCACCAGCTCCGGATAGCTGATCCCGCTCGCCTGCCACATCTGCGGGTACATCGAGATCGGTGTCATGCCGGGCATCGTGTTGATCTCGTTGATCACGAACTCGCCGTCCTCGGTGAGGAAGAAGTCCGCGCGCACCAAGCCCTCGCAGGAGGCGGCGTCGAAGGCCTCCACCGCGAGCCGCTGCACCTCGGCGGTCTGCTCGTCGGTCAGCGGGGCGGGCACGATGCCGGGCGTCGAGTCGATGTACTTCGCCTCGAAGTCGTAGTACGCGTGCGTGTCCGGCGGCGGGATCTCCGAGGGCACGCTCGCCCGGGGGCCGTCCTCGAACTCCAGCACCCCGCACTCGATCTCGCGGCCCCGCAGCGCCGCCTCCACGAGGATCTTCGGGTCGTGCCGCTGAGCCTCGGCGATCGCCTCGTCCAGCCCCGCCAGGTCGTCGACCTTGGTGATGCCGATCGACGATCCCGCGCGCGCGGGCTTCACGAACAGCGGCCAGCCGTGCTCGCCCGCCAGGTCGACGATCTTCTTGCGGGCCGCGGACTCGTCCCGCTCCCACTCGCGCGGCCGGATCACCACGTACGGGCCGACCTTGAGCCCGAAGGAGGTGAACACCCGCTTCATGTACTCCTTGTCCTGGCCGACGGCCGAGGCGAGCACTCCCGAACCCACGTACGGCACACCGGAGAGCTCCAGCAGGCCCTGGAGGGTGCCGTCCTCGCCGTAGGGGCCGTGCAGCACCGGGAACACGACGTCGACCTCGCCGAGCGCCTTGGGCACCGATCCGGGCTCGCTGTAGACGACTTCGCGGTTCGCGGGGTCGACCGGCAGCACCACGCCGCCCTCGCTCGAGTCGGCGAGTTCCTCGACATCGGGAGTACGGCGCTCGGTGATCGCCATGCGTTCGGGTTCGTCGGCGGTGAGCACCCACCGGCCCTCACGGGTGATGCCGATCGGCAGGACGTCGTACTTCGTCCGGTCGATGGCCCGCAGTACGGCGCCGGCGGTGACCGTGGAGATCCCGTGTTCGGAGCTGCGTCCGCCGAACACGACGGCCACGCGCGGCTTGCGAGGCGGCTGCTCTGGGTTCTGGGGGAGGTTCTGGGTGCTCATATCGCGTTGAGAGTACCCGCTGGTATCCGATTGATCAGCGACCACTTGGCCGCCGTAGCTCAGCGTCGTTCCGGCTTCGCGCTGCGCGACATGAGCTCCTTGAGGGCGACCACGGGAGGCTTGCCCTCGTGGACGATTCCCACGACCGTCTCGGTGATGGGCATGTCGACACCGTGCCTGCGGGCCAGATCCAGCACGGACTCACAGGACTTGACGCCCTCGGCGGTCTGCTTGGTGACCGCGATGGTCTCCTGAAGCGTCATGCCCTTGCCGAGGTTGGTGCCGAAGGTGTGGTTGCGGGACAGCGGCGAGGAACAGGTCGCCACCAGGTCGCCGAGCCCGGCGAGTCCCGAGAACGTCAGCGGGTCGGCGCCCATCGCGAGGCCGAGGCGGGTGGTCTCGGCGAGCCCGCGCGTGATCAGGGAGCCCTTGGCGTTGTCGCCCAGGCCCATGCCGTCCACGATGCCGACGGCGAGACCGATCACGTTCTTCACCGCGCCGCCGAGTTCGCAGCCGAGGACGTCGGTGTTGGTGTACGGGCGGAAGTACGGCGTGTGGCAGGCGGCCTGGAGTCGCTGGGCGACCGCCTCGTCGGTGCACGCGACCACGGCCGCGGCCGGCATCCGGGCGGCGATCTCCCGTGCGAGGTTGGGCCCGGTGACCACGGCGATGCGGTTCTGCCCCACCTTGGCGACGTCCTCGATCACCTCGCTCATCCGCATGGCGGAGCCGAGTTCGACGCCCTTCATCAGCGACACGAGGACCGTGTCCGGCGCGAGCAGCGGCGTCCACTCGGCGAGGTTGGCGCGCAGCGTCTGGGAGGGCACGGAGAGGATCGTGAAGTCGGCGCCGGCGGCGGCCTCGGCCGCGTCCGTGGTGGCTCTCATGTTCTCCGGCAGCTCGACGCCGGGCAGGTAGTCGGGGTTCGTCCGGGTGGAGTTGATCGCTTGTGCGACCTCCGCCCGGCGCGCCCACAGAGTGACCTCGCACCCCGCGTCGGCGAGCACCATGCCGAAGGCGGTGCCCCACGAACCGGCGCTGAAGACCGCTGCCTTGACCGGCTTGCTCACGTGCCCTGCCCCTCTTCCTGTTCGACCTTCCGCTGCGTCTGCGCCCGGGTGCGGCGCCGTTGCTCGATCCGCTCGCGGCGCGGGTCGTAGGGCGTGACGGGCGCCTTCTCGCCGCGGATGTCCTCCAGCAGGCGGGTGATGGCGGCCATGATCACCTCGGTCGCCTCCTTCAGGAGGTCCGGGGTCATCTCCTTGTCGTAGAAGGGCGCCAGGTCCACGGGCGGGCCCGCGAGCACCCGGTGCGTCTTGCGCGGAAGGAGGTTGAGCCTCCTGGCGTACGGCGGCAGGACCTCGTTGGCGCCCCACTGGGCCACCGGAATCACCGGGCACTTGGTCTGCAGGGCGACCCGGGCGGCACCGGTCTTGCCGGTCATGGGCCAGCCGTTCGGGTCGCGGGTGAGGGTGCCCTCGGGGTAGAAGGCGACGCATTCGCCGCGCTCCACCGCGTCGATCGCGGCCCGGAAGGCGCTGAGCGCGTCCGTGCTCTCGCGATAGACGGGGATCTGTCCGGTGCCGCGCATCGCCGCGCCGACGAATCCCTTCCGGAAAAGACCGCTCTTCGCCAGGAATCTTGGAACGCGGCCGGTGTTGTACTGGAAGTGCCCGTACGCGAGGGGATCGATGTGCGAATTGTGGTTCACCGCGGTGATAAATCCGCCCTCGACCGGAATGTTCTCCATTCCGCGCCAGTCCCGCTTGATCAGAACCACCAACGGCGGTTTGCACAGGACCGCTGCGAAGCGGTACCAGAACCCGATTCTGCGGCGGGGCACGCGGACACCTTCCTCTAGGGCCTGGGGCCGCACAAGTGTCGCCCCAGGCCGCCGGTCTGTCGAGAACACCGTACGCCCCGGTTCCGCGACCGCCAGATGGTCCTGGTGACGGCTGAGTGACAATGGCCGCGACAAGAGAGGGACGAAACGCTCGTGCAGTGGACCTTGGTCATACCCCTGAAACCTCTGGCGCGGGCCAAGAGCAGGCTCTCGGACACCGCCTCCGACGGGCTGCGCCCGGGCCTTGCCCTGGCCTTCGCCCAGGACACCGTGGCGGCCGCGCTGGCCTGCCCCGCGGTGAAGGATGTGGCGGTCGTCACGGACGACGTCCTGGCCGGCCGGGAGCTGGGCGCACTGGGCGCCCACATCGTCACCGACGAGCCCTCCGGCGGCCTGAACGCCGCTTTGGCGCACGCGTCGGCAGTCGTACGCGCGCAACGCCCGGAAAGCGCCGTGGCGGCTCTGAACGCCGATCTTCCGGCACTGCGCCCGCTGGAATTGGCCCGGGTACTGGACGCGGCCGCGGAATTCCCCCGCGCATTTCTCCCGGACGCCGCCGAAATCGGCACCACTCTGCTGGCCGCCCGGGAAGGCGAGGAATTGCGGCCCGCCTTCGGTACGGATTCCCGGGCCCGCCATCGCGCGTCCGGCGCCGCGGAACTCGTCCTCGACACGGTGGATTCCGTACGCCAGGACGTGGACACCGGCGCCGACCTGCGCGCCGCGCTCGCCCTCGGGGTGGGTCCACGGACGGCCGCGGCGGCCGCGCGGCTGCTGATTCCCGGGCAGTAGGCTGCCGCCATGCAGGCGACCGCATACACGTACGACCCCGACAGCCGCAGCGGCCAGGTACTCCTGGACGACGGCACCCCGGTGCCCTTCGACGCGCCGGCGTTCGACGCGGGCGGGCTCAGACTGCTGCGGCCCGGGCAGCGGGTGCGCATCGAGACGGAGGGCGAGGGCGAGGCCCGCCGGGCCACCCTGGTCACGCTCCACACCTTCTGAGGACCCTGTGGACACGCCGCGGGCCGGACTCCGTGGGGAGTCCGGCCCGGCGCGTGAGTGCCCCTGTGCCCTTACCTCTTGCGGGCGGTGGCCTTCTTGGCGGTGGTGGTGCGAGACGTCGACTTCTTGGCGGGGGCCTTCTTGGCCGTCGCCTTCTTCGCCGGGGCCTTCTTGGCCGTCGTCTTCTTGGCGGTGGTCTGCTTCGCGGCGGTGGACTTGGCGGTCGCCGTGGTCTTGGCGGGCGCCTTCTTCGCCGGGGCCTTCTTCGCGGTGGCCGTGGTCTTCTTGGCCGTCGTCTTGCGCGCCGTGGTCTTCTTCGCGGCGGCCGTCCCCCTCTTCGCCGGGGCGGCCTTCTTCGCGGCGGCCTTCTTGACCGTCGCGGAGGCACCGCCGGTCAGGCTGCCCTTGGGCGCCTTCTTGACGGCGATGTCGCCCTTCGGGAGCTTCTTCGAGCCGCTCACCAGGTCCTTGAAACCCTGGCCCGCGCGGAAGCGCGGCACGGAGGTCTTCTTGACCCGGACCCGCTCTCCCGTCTGGGGGTTGCGGGCGTAACGGGCCGGACGGTCGACCTTCTCGAACGAACCGAAGCCGGTGACCGAGACCCGGTCACCTGCGACGACCGCGCGGACGACGGCGTCCAGGACGGCGTCGACAGCCTCGGCGGCCTGCTGACGGCCGCCCATCTTGTCGGCAATGGTTTCTACGAGCTGCGCCTTGTTCACGTCTTCCCCTTCGGAGACATTGCCAGAACGAAAGTGTTCAAGCTTTTTCGCACGTTAGGCAGATATATACCGCAAATCAAACACGAAACAGGCTTATCACCCGTGCGCCGCAACGAACTCGACTGTCTCGGACTCGTTCAGCGTTCCTCTTCGGGGAATCGACCCGCGTCGAGGTCCGCCACGAACCGCTCCAGACGCCTTGTCGCATCGGCGAGATCGTGCTTGGCCGCGGCCGTAATGACCAGCAGCTTCCGGGTCAGCGCCATCCGTACGCCCTCCGGGACTTGCAGTGCGCGCACTCTTGTGTGCGCTTCCTTGAGTTGGTCCGCGACTGCCGCATAGAGCTCGAGTTGGCCGTCGTGTTCCATGCACAGATTGTGCCATCTGGGGCGAGTTGTCGCCTGCTCAGGGTGCAACTGCCGCCTCGAACGGCCTCCCGGGCGCCCGTGGGAGCCACGGTCACAACGGTCGCGTACCCCGACAACAACCGTCGTAACGCGGGAAGTTGAGATGGCGGGTCGGGGCGTGCAGGGCCGTTCGGGTGCAGACACAGCTGTACCCCCGATCGGGCTGATCGGGGGTACGGCGGGGGTGTCACGGTGGCCGAAACTCGACCTGTTCAGTTGCTTGGGGCGATCGCTCCGGTCAGACCTGGATCGTCCTCGGCTTGTACGAGGGGCGCTTGGCCTCGTACGCGGCGATGTCGGCCTCGTTCTGCAGCGTGATGGAGATGTCGTCCAGCCCGTTCAGCAGCCGCCAACGGGCGTTCTCGTCGAGCTCGAAGGCCGCGGTGATGCCCTCGGCGCGAACCTCACGAGCCTCAAGGTCCACTGTGACCTCAGCAGTCGCGTCCTTCTCCGTGAGCTCCTGCAGCGCGTCCACGATCTTCTGCTCCACGATCACCGTGAGCAGGCCGTTCTTGAGCGAGTTGCCGCGGAAGATGTCCGCGAAGCGGGAGGAGATGACGGCCTTGAAGCCGTAGTTCTGCAGCGCCCAGACGGCGTGCTCACGGGAGGAGCCGGTGCCGAAGTCGGGGCCGGCGATCAGGACGGTCGCGCCCTTGCGCTCGGGCTGGTTGAGGATGAAGGACGGGTCCTTGCGCCAGGCCTCGAACAGCCCGTCCTCGAATCCGTCCCGGGTCACCTTCTTGAGCCAGTGAGCAGGGATGATCTGGTCGGTGTCGACGTTGGAGCGGCGCAGCGGGACGGCCCGGCCGGTGTGCGTGGTGAATGCTTCCATGACTCTCAGACTCCAGCGGGCGTACGGGTCTCGGCGTCGGACAGGTCGGCCGGGGAGGCCAGGTGGCCCAGGACCGCCGTTGCGGCCGCGACCTGCGGCGACACCAGGTGCGTACGACCGCCCTTGCCCTGCCGGCCCTCGAAGTTGCGGTTGGAGGTGGACGCGGAGCGCTCACCGGGGGCCAGCTGGTCGGGGTTCATGCCCAGACACATCGAGCAGCCCGCGTGCCGCCACTCGGCGCCGGCCTCCTTGAAGACGACGTCCAGGCCCTCGGAGACGGCCTGCAGACCGACCCGCGCGGAGCCCGGGACGACCAGCATCCGTACGCCGTCGGCGACTTTGCGGCCCTTCACGAGCTCGGCGGCGGCGCGCAGGTCCTCGATGCGGCCGTTGGTGCAGGAGCCTACGAAGACGGTGTCCACCTTGATGGAGCGCAGCGGCTGCCCGGCCTCCAACCCCATGTATTCCAGGGCCTTTTCGGCGGCGTGGCGCTCCGATGCGTCTTCGTACGAAGCAGGATCGGGGACGTGCGCCGAAAGCGGGGCGCCCTGGCCGGGGTTGGTGCCCCAGGTGACGAACGGCGCCAGCTCGGCGGCCTCGATGACGACCTCGGCGTCGAACTCGGCGTCCGCGTCCGTCCTCAGGGTCTTCCAGTACGCGACGGCCGCGTCCCAGTCCTCGCCCTTGGGGGCGTGCGGGCGGCCCTTGAGGTACTCGAAGGTGGTCTCGTCGGGGGCGATCATGCCCGCGCGGGCGCCGGCCTCGATCGACATGTTGCAGATGGTCATCCGGGCCTCCATCGAGAGCTGCTCGATGGCGGAGCCGCGGTACTCCAGGACGTAGCCCTGGCCGCCGCCGGTACCGATCTTGGCGATGATCGTCAGGATCAGGTCCTTGGCGGTGACCCCGTCGGGCAGATCGCCGTTGACGGTGATGGCCATGGTCTTCGGGCGGGCCATGGGCAGCGTCTGGGTGGCCAGCACGTGCTCGACCTGGGAGGTGCCGATGCCGAACGCCAGACCGCCGAAGGCACCGTGCGTGGAGGTGTGGGAGTCGCCGCAGACGACCGTCATGCCCGGCTGGGTCAGACCCAGCTGCGGGCCCACGACGTGGACGACGCCCTGCTCGACGTCGCCCAGCGGGTGCAGCCGGACGCCGAAGTCGGCGCAGTTCTTGCGCAGCGTCTCCAGCTGGATCCGGGAGACCGGGTCGGCGATGGGCTTGTCGATGTCGAGGGTCGGGGTGTTGTGGTCCTCGGTGGCGATGGTCAGGTCGAGCCGGCGCACCCGGCGACCGCCCTTGCGGAGGCCGTCGAAGGCCTGCGGGCTGGTCACCTCGTGCAGCAGGTGCAGATCGATGAAGAGGAGGTCGGGCTCGCCCTCGGCGCGCCGGACGACGTGGTCGTCCCAGACCTTCTCCGCGAGTGTCCTACCCATCGCTTTCCCTCCGGCCGGCAAGGTGCGCCGGCCCAACTAGAGATCTTGAGGAGGCGGCGCCCGCGCCCCTGTGTCCGGGCATCCGCCGCCGGCCCCTTGTTCCGCGGGCCGCTGTGTCTTCCAGAGTGGCGTGTTCCACCGAAAATTGAACTTGCGTTTCACAGAGTGAGACGCGAGTATCGTTTCATGGACAACAGTAGCGGCGTCGGCGTTCTGGACAAGGCGGCCCTTGTTCTGAGCGCTCTGGAGTCCGGTCCGGCCACCCTCGCGGGTCTGGTCGCGGCGACCGGACTGGCAAGGCCCACGGCTCACCGACTGGCCGTGGCTCTGGAACACCACCGGATGGTGGCGCGTGACATGCAGGGCCGTTTCATTCTCGGCCCTCGCCTCGCCGAGCTGGCCGCGGCCGCCGGCGAGGACCGCCTCCTCGCGACGGCGGGCCCGGTGCTCACCCACCTCCGTGACATCACGGGCGAGAGCGCGCAGCTCTACCGCCGCCAGGGCGACATGCGCATCTGCGTCGCCGCGGCGGAGCGCCTGTCCGGCCTGCGCGACACCGTCCCAGTCGGCTCGACGCTCACGATGAAGGCGGGCTCCTCCGCGCAGATCCTGATGGCCTGGGAGGAGCCGGAGCGCCTGCACCGCGGCCTCCAGGGCGCCCGTTTCACGGCCACCGCGCTCTCGGGCGTACGACGCCGGGGCTGGGCCCAGTCCATCGGCGAGCGCGAGCCGGGTGTCGCGTCCGTCTCCGCGCCCGTGCGCGGTCCCTCCAACCGCGTGGTGGCCGCCGTGTCCGTCTCCGGCCCCATCGAGCGGCTGACCCGCCACCCGGGCCGTATGCACGCCCAGGCGGTCATCGACGCCGCCGGCCGCCTCTCCGAGGCCCTGCGCCGCACGGGCTGACCCCCTGGGGGACATCAAGCGAGAAGGGCCTGCCTCAACGCCGCGGCAGGCCCTTCTCGCTCCCCCGATCCCCCTCAGGCGGTTTTCCCGCCCGCACCGGCCGAGCGGTGCGCGAACCGCTCCGCCGCCCGCCGCCCCCGGCTCTCGACCGGCAGCACCCCCGTGGCCGCCGCGAGGCCGAAGGGCGGCATGTCGAAGTAGATCGACTCGTACGACCCCTCGGGCACGACATAGGCCTCGTGCCACAGCCCGACATGCCCGCGCACCTTCCCCGCCCGCTCCTTGCGGTTGACGATCCCCCACGCCCGGTGGTGGAACATGTCGGGCGAGCTCGCGTACGCGTAGAGCTTCTCCTTGGACTCCCAGTACTGGACGACGTAGTACGTCCGCGGCGAAGCCGTCAGCAGCACGCGCCCCAGCAGCCCCCGGTCGCCGTCCCGCGCGAGCTCCCCCAGCATGCGGAACATCGACAGCATGACCGGCAGCCACTGGTGCACCGCCCAGAAGTGGTTGACACGCATCCCGATCAGCAGGACCACCACATCGCCTCGGGCAGCCGCGGTCGTACGGCCGACTGTCGGTTTCGCGAACACGGCGACCCCCTGGTTACCCGGTCGGACAGCGGCACTATCCTTCTGAGCGATGCTTGGATAGTGGCACTTCCCAAGGGTGCGGCGCAAGAGAGCGGCGCCGCCGGAGAGAGGCGCGAGCGATGCGGTTGGCGGAGTTGAGCGAGCGCAGCGGGGTGTCCACCGCGACGATCAAGTACTACCTGCGCGAAGGGCTGTTGACGCCGAGCCGCCAGATCAACGCGACCACGGCCGAGTACGACGAGGAGCAGCTGCGCCGACTGCGGCTGGTGCGCGCGATGATCCAGGTCGGGCGGGTGCCGGTGGCGACGGTCCGGGAGGTGCTCCGGCATGTCGACGACGACTCCCTGGGCCGCACGATCCGGCTGGGCGCGGCCCTGTGGGCGCTGCCGCAGGTCCCCGAGCCGGACGAGGAGGACGAGCACATCCGGGCCGCACACCGCGAGGTGGATCAACTCCTGGAGACGCTGGGCTGGTCGAACGCCCGGGCCCTGGTCACCATCTCCCCCGCCTACCGCTCACTGGTGGTGGCGATCGCCACGTTCCGCCGGCTCGGCTACGACTGGGATCCCGAACTGAACCTGGCCTACGCCCGGTTGATGCATCAGGCGGCCGTCCTCGACCTGGACTTCGTGGAGACGCACCCGTCGGAGGCGGAGAAGGTGGAGACGGCGGTCGCGGGCGCGATCTTCGTCGAGCCGATGCTCCAGGCGCTGCACCGGCTGGCACAGGAGGAGGAGTCGGCGCGGAGATACGGCTTCGAGTAGGCCCGGGAACGCCCAAGGGCCCTCACCGAAGTGAAGGCCCTTGGAACCTGTACCCCCGACCGGATTCGAACCGGCGCTACCGCCTTGAGAGGGCGGCGTGCTAGGCCGCTACACAACGGGGGCCTGGACTCTGCGTTTCCGCAGGTCGGAGCTGGTCTACCTGGACTCGAACCAAGAATGACGGTACCAGAAACCGTAGTGTTGCCAATTACACCATAGACCAATGTGGTTTAAACCAGTGTGGTTTAGACCAGGCAGTACCCCCGACCGGATTCGAACCGGCGCTACCGCCTTGAGAGGGCGGCGTGCTAGGCCGCTACACAACGGGGGCCCTAGTGATCCCGGAGAACCAGGATCCGTACCCCCGACCGGATTCGAACCGGCGCTACTGCCTTGAGAGGGCAGCGTGCTAGGCCGCTACACAACGGGGGCTTCGCGGAGATGATCCCCGCTGTTGCAGATGAGCTCTGCGAGCTGGCCTACCTGGACTCGAACCAAGACTAACGGAACCAGAAACCGTCGTGCTGCCAATTACACCATAGGCCACTGGAACTCAAGCCCCTGAGGGGATTTGTTCTAGTGTGCTCCCCCGGGTTCCGGCCTTTCGGCCCGCTCCCCGGCGGCGCAGGAAGAACATTACCCGAAGGTGGACGGGGCTCCAAAACGGGTATCCGCGCCGAGGACGGCGGGGAGTTCGGCGAGCGAGGCGATCCGGTGCGGCCCGCCGGGAGCGTCACCGACGGTGTGCACACCCTCGCGATCGATCCAGACCGACAGCAGTCCGGCGTCGGCGGCACCCCGCCCGTCGATCTCCGGGTGGTCACCGACGTACGCCACTTGGTGCGGGGCCAGCTCCAGCGCGTCGCAGGCGGCCAGGAAGGCACCGGCCTCGGGCTTGGAGACGCCGAGCTCCGCCGCGCACAGGATGACCTCGAAGCGGTCGTGCACGCCTAGGACGCGCAGCTTGCGGTCCTGGACGCGGATGCTGGAGTTGGACAGCACGCCGTGGCGGTGGCTGGCGGCAAGGGCGTCCAGGACGGGCAGGACGTCCGGGAAGAGGGCCCAGGCGGTCTCGTAGTGCGCGACGTACCGACCGAACCACGCGTCCGCGTCGGCGTCGCTCAGCTCCTCGCCCAGGAACACCCGTACGCGGTCCCGGCGCTGCCCCTGGAAGGTCAGCTCCCCCGCCGCGAACCGCGCCCACTGCCGGTCCGTGATCTCCCGCCACCGCACGATGGCCTGCTCGACACTGTCGTACGAGTCGAGCAGGCCCTCGGCCGCGAGGTGGACGCGCATGCCGACGCGGTCGGCCGCGGTGTAGTCGAAGAGGGTGTCGTCGACGTCCCAGACCACGGCCCGAATGCTCATGGTCCGACGGTAACCCGAGGCCGGGTGGCCCGTCCGGCGGAACGACGAAGGTGCGGCACCCCGCACGGGGTGCCGCACCTCACGGACGTACGGGTTACGCCGCCAGCCTCGCCAGCGCCGCGTCGATCCGGGCCAGCGTCTTCTCCTTGCCCAGGATCTCCAGGGACTCGAAGAGGGGCAGGCCGACGGTGCGGCCGGTGACGGCCACGCGGACCGGGGCCTGGGCCTTGCCGAGCTTGAGGCCGTGGGCCTCGCCGGCGGCCAGGACGGCCTCCTTCAGGGACTCCGGGGACGTCCAGTCCGCCGACTCCAGCTTCTCGCGGGCCGTGCGGAGCAGGGCGTCCGAGCCCTCCTTCATCGCCTTCGTCCAGCTCGGCTCGTCGAAGACCGGCTCGGAGAGGAACAGGAAGTCGACGTTGTCAGTGATCTCGGAGAGGACCTTGAGGCGGGTCTGGGCGTGCGGGGCGATCGCCTGCCACTTCGTCTCGTCGAAGGCCTCCGGCGCCCAGGGGGCGAAGGGGGGCTGGAGCCACGGGCGGCAGCGCTCGGTGAAGTCCTTCACGTCGAGCAAACGGATGTGGTCGGCGTTGATCGCCTCGCACTTCTTCAGGTCGAAGCGCGCCGGGTTGGGGTTCACGTCCGCGATGTCGAAGGCCGCGACCATCTCGTCGATCGTGAAGATGTCCTGGTCGGCGGAGAGCGACCAGCCGAGGAGGGAGAGGTAGTTGAGCAGGCCCTCCGGGAGGAAACCGCGCTCGCGGTAGAGGTTGAGCGAGGCCTGCGGGTCACGCTTGGAGAGCTTCTTGTTGCCCTCGCCCATCACGTACGGCAGATGGCCGAAGGCCGGGATCTGCCGGGCGACGCCCAGCTCGATCAGCGCCTTGTACAGGGCGATCTGCCGCGGGGTCGACGACAGCAGGTCCTCGCCGCGCAGGACGTGCGTGATCTCCATCAGCGCGTCGTCGACCGGGTTCACGAGCGTGTAGAGCGGGGCTCCGTTGGCTCGTACGATCCCGTAGTCCGGCACGTTCTCCGGCAGGTACGTGATCTCGCCGCGGACCAGGTCCGTGAAGGTGATCGCCTCGTCGGGCATGCGGAAGCGGACGATGGGCGTACGGCCCTGGGCCTTGAACTCCTCGACCTGCTCCGCGCTCAGGTCGCGGCAGTGGCCGTCGTAGCCGGACGGCTTGCCGGCGGCGCGGGCGGCCTCGCGGCGGGTGTCCAGCTCCTCCTGGGAGCAGTAGCAGTGGTAGGCGTGGCCGGCGTCCAGGAGCTTGTCCGCGACCTCCTTGTAGAGGTCCATGCGCTGCGACTGGCGGTACGGCGCGTGCGGGCCGCCGACCTCGGGGCCCTCGTCCCAGTCGAAGCCCAGCCAGCGCATCGAGTCGAGCAGCTGGTCGTAGGACTCCTCGGAGTCGCGGGCCGCGTCGGTGTCCTCGATGCGGAAGACCAGTGTGCCCTCGTGGTGCCGGGCGAACGCCCAGTTGAACAGGGCGGTGCGGACCAGGCCCACATGGGGGTTACCGGTGGGCGACGGGCAGAACCGTACTCGGACGGCGGGGACGGGTGCGCTAGCCACGCTTGACAACCTTGTTGGTGAGAGTGCCGATGCCTTCGATGGTGACGGCGACCTCGTCGCCGACGGTGAGCGGTCCGACGCCTGCCGGGGTGCCCGTGAGGATCACGTCGCCGGGGAGCAGCGTCATGGCCTCGGTGATGTTGACGATCAGGTCCTCGATGGAGTGGATCATCTCGCTGGTGCGGCCGAGCTGGCGCTGCGAGCCGTTGACGGTGAGCTGGATGGTCAGGTCGGACGGGTCGAGGTCCGTCTCCACCCAGGGGCCGAGCGGGCAGGACGTGTCGAAGCCCTTGGCCCTGGCCCACTGCTTCTCGCGCTTCTGGACGTCGCGGGCGGTGATGTCGTTGGCGCAGGTGTAGCCGAGGATGACGTCCTTGACGCGCTCGCGGGGGACCTCGCGGCACATCCGGCCGATGACGACGGCCAGTTCAGCCTCGTGGTGGAGGTCCTCGGAGAAGGAGGGGTACTGGATCTCGTCGCCGTGGCCGATCACCGAGGTGGAGGGCTTGAAGAAGGCGAACGGGGCGTCGGGCACCTCGTTGCCGAGTTCCTTCGCGTGCTCCGCGTAGTTGCGGCCGTAGGCCACGACCTTGTTGGGGAGCACCGGGGGCAGCAGCCGCACCTTGCTCAGCGGGACCTTCGTACCGGAGAGCTCGAAGTCCGCGAACGGGATGCCCTTGATGATGTCGAGGACGAGTTCGTCCGGCCTGTCACCCTCGACCGCACCGAAGGCGACGTTCCCGTCGATGGAGAATCTGGCGATGCGCACGGGATCCTTGCGCCCCTCACTGAGCTGACTGGAGTCTGACGCTCCAGGCTAACGCGGTAAGAGGCGGGCGCCTCGCGCATTTGGGCTCGTGCTTTGTGGCGGGCGCCCTTGATCCATGTCGGGCTTGGTGATCTACTCCTGGGCGGAGCCGGCCTGGACCGGTACTTCCATCAGGATCGTGCGGCGGGGGTTGGCGGTCTGGGTCGGGAGGGCGACGGCGTGGTCCGGCTGCTCCGGGGTCTGCAGTTCGTCGGCGTCCTCGAGGTGGGCCAGCGTCGTGCGCCGCGGGTTGGCGGTGTTGCGGAACATCATCGTCGTCTTCACGGTTGTACGAGACCTGTTCTGTACGAGGCGCCGGGCGAGCGGGGTGTTGAAGAGCCCCTGGACCGGCGCGGGTTGTCGGTTTTGCCATCTCTGTAAAGCGTCAGGCTAAACATGCAATTCCCCTCCTGGGACGCACAGACCCCAGGAGGGGCATGTGAGTTTCCTCACTTACCTAGGGGCAAAACGGTCAAAGCAGACCAGCAACTCACCCCAACGAAACGGACATTGACCCCCTGAAGCCCTCATTCCGCTCCTGATCATGGCGACTGGGACACCGCTTGCATCCGGGGGACTCGCGGGCATACGTCCGGTATAGGGGAGATAAGCTTCTACGTCCGGTGACTCGGCACTCACGCGGTGTCACGTAGGTCACGGCCTGACCCATGGCCCTTGTTGGAGATCCTGCACTGTGCTGGAATTCCACGGACCGCCGCAGGATCGAGCCGGCGCACAGGGGGCGCAGAGAAGCGCCGAGCGGCGGCGAGATAGGGGGAACCAGCGCGCCGGTCACTCACGACCACCACGGGGGGCGTTTTTCAGGGCGCCCCCTACGACGCCGACACCGTCCTTCCGTTCGCGCGGAGGGGCGCCTGGTCCAGAGGTTGCGACGCTAGTGCAGGGACGTTTCAAGAGGGATGGCAGTGCTTCGGCGGAGCCGGAGCCGCACGGCGGGACTGGCCCGACGGCCGGCAGCTCCTCGCCCCAGCACGCCCAGAACCCGGGCCCGGCCCCGTCCGGCGACGGCGGTGAGCGCTCCGGGCGCCCCGGCGCGTCCGCGTCGACCGGCTCCGCCACTCCGACCACGCCGGCCGTGAAGCCGCCGAAGGGCCCCAGCGGCCCCGGCCCACGAATAGCCCTGCGCAACTGGCGTATCTCCACGCGTCTGGTGTCGCTGCTCGCGCTCCCGGTGGTCGCCGCCACCTCACTGGGTGCGCTGCGTATCAACGACTCCATGGACGACATCCAGCAGCTCGACAACATGAAGCTGCTGACGGAGATGACCAAGCAGGCCACCGAGCTGGCCGCCGCGCTCCAGGAGGAGCGCGACAAGTCGGCCGGTCCGCTGGCGCACGGCTCGACCGCCACCGACTTCACGGTCAAGGGCGTCCGGGACAAGACCGACCGGGCCAGGACCGCCTTCCAGGACGCCGCCGAGGAGATCGACACCTCCAGCAAGGACGGCAACCTCCAGGGCGTCCGCGAGAGCCTCGTCGGCCTCATCCGCGACCTGAACGGTCTCGAGGAGATCCGCAGCGCCGCCTACGAGACCAAGAACAACGCCTCCCAGACGGTCGAGGGCTACCACCGCCTCGTCACCCACCTGCTCGACCTCTCGCAGGACATGGCGGAGGCCACCAGCAACCCCGAGATGATCCAGCGCACGCGCGCCCTGGCGGCCTTCTCGTCCGCCAAGGAGTACGCGTCCATCCAGCGCGCGATCCTCGCGGCGGCCCTGCCCGTCGGCAACACCACCTTCGGCAGGCTCTCCGAGAGCGACCGGCTGTACGCCGAGGGCGCCCTGGAGAGCGAGGACTCCGACCTCTCCAGTTTCCGTAGCATCTACGGCACCGAGAACGCCCCCGAGCTCCTCAAGCCCATCGAAGAGGGCAACCCGACCATCCAGTCCACCGACACCTACGCCAGCCGCGCCCTGCGGACGTCGGGTGGTCTCGCCGACCTGGACAAGCGGTCGTACAAGGACTGGGTGGACGACAGCTCGACCAAGATCGAGCAGATGGGCAACATCGAGCACACGCTGCTCGAGGACATGGAGCAGAAGGCCCGCGAGCTGCGCAACGAGTCGGAGCGCGAGGCGATCATCTCCGGCGCGCTGATCCTGCTCGTGCTCGGCGTCTCGCTGGTCGGCGCCTTCGTCGTCGCCCGGTCCATGATCCGCTCGCTGCGCCGCCTCCAGGAGACCGCCACCAAGGTCGCCCAGGACCGGCTGCCCGAGCTGGTCAAGCAGCTGTCCGAGTCCGACCCGCAGGACGTGGACACCTCCGTCGAGTCCGTCGGTGTGCACTCCCGGGACGAGATCGGCCAGGTGGCCGCGGCCTTCGACGACGTGCACCGCGAGGCGGTCCGCCTCGCCGCCGAGCAGGCCCTGCTGCGGGGCAACGTCAACGCGATGTTCACCAACCTCTCGCGCCGCTCCCAGGGTCTGATCCAGCGCCAGCTGTCGCTCATCTCCGAACTGGAGTCCCGCGAGGCCGACCCGGACCAGCTGTCTTCGCTGTTCAAGCTCGACCACCTCGCGACCCGCATGCGCCGTAACGGTGAGAACCTGCTCGTTCTCGCCGGTGAGGAGCCCGGCCGCCGCTGGACCCGTCCGGTCCCGCTGGTCGACGTGCTGCGCGCCGCCGCGTCCGAGGTGGAGCAGTACGAGCGCATCGAGCTGTCCTCCGTACCGACCACCGAAGTGGCCGGCCGCGTGGTCAACGACCTCGTGCACCTGCTCGCCGAGCTGCTGGAGAACGCGACCTCGTTCTCCTCCCCGCAGACCAAGGTCAAGGTCACCGGTCACGCGCTGCCCGACGGCCGGGTGCTGATCGAGATCCACGACACCGGCATCGGCCTCTCCCCCGAGGACCTCGCCGCGATCAACGAGCGGCTCGCCTCGCCGCCCACCGTGGACGTGTCGGTGTCCCGCCGCATGGGTCTGTTCGTGGTCGGCCGGCTGTCGCAGCGTCACGGCATCCGCATCCAGCTCCGCCCGTCCGACTCCGGTGGTACGACCGCGCTGGTCATGCTGCCCGTGGACGTCGCCCAGGGCGGCAAGAAGCCTCAGCCCAAGCCCGGCCAGGGCCAGGGCGCGGGTGTCGGCGCCGCCGCCGCGGCCGCCGGTGTGGCGGCCGCTCGCCGCGGTGGTCAGCAGGGTGGCGGTGCCCTCGGCGGCGCCCCCGCCGGTGCGGGCGCCCGTCCGGCGCCCGCACCGGCCCCCGCCGGTGCGGGCGCCGGTGCGCTCGGTGCCGGTGCGCCCACGGGTGGCCGGCTCACCGCCGGTCAGGGGCCGCGCGCAGCGCTGCCCGGGCGTGACGGTGGCGGTCGTCCCGGCGGAGCGCCGGGCGGACCGCGCGGGCCGCAGGGTCCGGGTATGCCTCCGCAGGGCCGCCCCGCTCCGGCCGGTGCCGGTTTCGGCGGTCAGGCTCCGGGTGGCCCGCAGGGCCTGCAGGCCACGGGCACGAACGCGCCGGGCCAGGACGCCTTCGGTGGCGGACGGCCCCCCGTACCGCCGCAGCCGCCGCAGTCGGCGCAGCCGTCGAACCCGGGCAACGAGCCGCAGGGCCGGCGTCGTCGGCCGCAGCTGCCGGGCCGCGGCGGTCCGCGGGCCGAGCTGCCCGGCGGCAACAACCCGCAGCCCCGCGTGCCGAGCTGGAGCGACGAGAACGCGCAGCCGCCGGTGCCGCGGGCCTCGCTCGACACCCCGCGCGGCCATGACGAGCAGGACTCGGCGCAGACCTCCCGGATGCCGCGGATCGACGACCGGCAGGGCCCGGGCGCGACCACGGAGATGCCGGCGATCCCGCGCGGCGACAGCCGCCAGGGCCCCGGTGGACCGGCCTCCGGCCGGAACAACGACTCCCAGAGCACGGGTCAGTTCCCCCGTCCCGGCAGCAACGGCGTCCAGGACTCGGGCCACTTCGTCCGCCCGGACGTCTTCGGCTCCCCGGTCGGCCAGAACAACGCCGCGGCGCCGTCCAGTCCGTCGGCCACCGGTCAGTTCGCGATGCCGCCGTCGTACGACAGCGGCTCCACCGGCCAGTTCCCCGCGCCGGCCTACGGCAACGGCTCCACGAACGGCGGCCCCGACTTCGGTGCCCCGCGTCCGCCGGTCCCGCCGCGTCCGCAGCAGCGGCCCGCCCGTCAGGAGCCCGAGGCGCTGCCGCCCGCGGGTCCCGGTGACGGCCGTACGCCGCTGTACGACACGCTCGAGACCAACTGGTTCCACGGTCAGCAGAACGGGCAGCAGGGCGACGGCTCCGCTCCCGCTCCGGTGGCCCCGCAGCAGCAGCCGCAGGCTCCTGCCGCTCCTCAGCGTCCCGTAGCCAGCTCCTGGCGCAGCTCTCCGAACGACGATCTCGTCCGGCAGGCAGAGCGCGTCCGGCAGCCGGCCGCGGGCGGCGTCACCACTTCCGGCCTGCCGCGCCGGGTGCCCAGGGCGAACCTCGTCCCGGGTACGGCTCAGCAGCAACAGCACCAAGCCGGTCCGCAGGTCTCGCGTGCGCCTGACGACGTACGCGGCCGGCTGACCAATCTCCGTCGGGGCATCGCTCAAGGTCGACAGGCCGGTACCACCGGCCAGACCGGCAGCTTCCCGAGCCCCACTCACCAGCAGGAGCACTAGTTGAGTCCGATGAGCCAGGCGGCACAGAACCTGAACTGGTTGATCACCAACTTCGTGGACAACACCCCCGGGGTGTCCCACACCGTCGTCGTGTCCGCCGACGGACTCCTTCTGGCAATGTCCGAAGGCTTCCCGCGCGACCGCGCCGATCAGTTGGCCGCGGTCGCCTCCGGTCTGACGTCCTTGACGGCCGGGGCCTCCCGGATCTTCGAGGGCGGCAGCGTGGCACAGACGGTCGTCGAGATGGAACGGGGATTCCTCTTCCTCATGTCCGTCTCGGACGGCTCGTCCCTGGCCGTACTCGCCCACCCCGACTGCGACATCGGCCTTGTCGGCTACGAGATGGCGCTCCTGGTCGACCGCGCGGGCGCGGTGCTCACGCCCGACCTGCGCGCCGAACTCCAGGGCAGTCTGCTCCACTGACTGCGCAGGATCCACCCGCCTCACCAAAACACCGTCCGGCCGACACAATCCCCCCACCGGCCCCTGTCCGACGGCTAGCTGACCGACTTGCTGTCCCCGCCCGGAGGATTCATGACCCCGCCCACCGCCTCTCATGATCCGTACGCGGAGCCGTACGAGGATGAGGGCGACCAGCCGCTGGTACGTCCGTACGCGATGACCGGCGGCCGGACCCGGCCGCGCTACCAGCTCGCCATCGAGGCCCTGATCAGCACCACGGCCGACCCGGCGGCGCTCATGGGACTGCTCCCGGAGCACCAGCGGATCTGCCACCTGTGCCGTGAGGTGAAGTCGGTCGCCGAGGTCTCGGCGCTGCTTGCCATGCCCCTGGGCGTGGCCCGCATCCTCGTCGCGGACCTCGCGGAGGCCGGACTCGTCGCCATTCACCAGCCCGGCGGCGACGAGAGCACCGGCGCTCCGGACGTGACACTGCTCGAAAGGGTGCTCAGTGGACTTCGCAAGCTCTGACGGAGGCCGGGCGACCACCTCCGCGAAGATCGTGGTGGCCGGCGGCTTCGGCGTGGGCAAGACCACGTTCGTCGGCGCCGTCTCGGAGATCAACCCGCTGCGCACCGAGGCCGTGATGACGTCCGCGAGCGCGGGCATCGACGACCTCACCCACACCGGAGGCAAGACGACCACCACGGTCGCCATGGACTTCGGCCGCATCACGCTGGACCAGGACCTGATCCTGTACCTCTTCGGCACACCGGGCCAGGACCGCTTCTGGTTCATGTGGGACGACCTGGTACGCGGTGCCATCGGCGCGATCGTCCTGGTGGACACCAGACGCCTCGCCGACTGCTTCCCCGCGGTCGACTACTTCGAGAACAGCGGCCTGCCGTTCGTCGTCGCGCTCAACGGCTTCGAGGGGCACCAGCCGTACGCTCCGGAGGAGGTCCGCGAGGCGCTGCAGATCGGTCCGGACACCCCGATCATCACGACGGATGCCCGCCACCGCTCCGATGCGAAGAGTGCGCTGATCACGCTGGTGGAGCACGCTCTGATGGCACGGCTGAGGTAGCACTCAAATCTGCGATCCCGTACGGAAGTTGTCGTAGACGCTCCGGAGCCGGCTGTGTCTTTTGACACGGTCGGCCCCGGTGTTCATAACGTTTCGGCAGAGGAATCGGGTGGTACGGCCACTCGTCGCGGTCAAGCGGTGCCGCTGCGCGCACAAAGGCCCCGTCTTTTGACGGGGCTCGCTCTTTATGACCGTTTTATCTGGGGCTTACATCACTTCGAATCCCTAGCCTGCACTGTTTGGAACTGCGTAGGCCGACGTGCTGGAATGCCTGAACTGCCCAATAGTCAAAGACGTAGTCCCCAGTCGATGGCGCACCGGGCTCTGAGACACTGCGGCACAACGTAAGGTGCCGACCGCCGGAAGGTTGTTGGTCGAGTGAGGCGAAGCAAGAACGGTCCCGAGCCGTCGGCCCGGGGCAACTTCACCCCGCCGCCGCGCGGAGCGGCGCCCGCCCCTGTGCCCGGTTCGGAGCAAGCGGCCGCGCCACCGGCGAGCGGCGGCCGTTTCTCTCCGCGCAACTGGCGGGTGCCGACCAGGCTGAACGCGATCCTGCTCATACCCGTGGTCGTCGGCCTCGTCATGGGCGGGATCCAGGTGAAGAGCTCGATCGACACCTGGCAGGAGGCCGAGGACGCGGAGAACACCGCGCGTCTGGTGCGGGCGTCCCTCAACTACGCCGACGCCCTCTACATCGAGCGGGACAGCACGGCCGCCCCGATTCTGCTGGGCAAGGACCAGGCCGTCGTCACCGCCGCCCGCAAGAAGACGGACCAGGCCGCCGACGCCTTCGACGAGGCGGCCCAGAACATGCCCCAGAAGGCCGGCCTGCTGCGCCGCCTGGAGCTGTTCCGCAAGGCGGAGCCCAAGCTCGATGCGCTGCGCACGACCGCGTACACCACCAAGCGCAGCGGCGTGGAGACCGAAGAGGGCTACGTCGAGGTCGCGCACCCTCTGACGGAGTTCGCCAACGAGCTCGGTCTGGGCACCGGCAACATCACGAGCTACGGCCGGACCGTCTACGCCATCGAGCTCACCAAGGCGGCCCTGTCGCTGCAGCGCTCCATCGGCATGCATCTGCTGGTCAGCCCGGGCCCCAAGGCCAGCGACCTCGCCACCCAGCGCGTCGCCCTCTCCTCGTACGCGTACCTGGAGGGCATCGCCATCGAGGAGTACACCGGCGGCGGAACCGAGGCGGACGCGCAGAAGCTCGCCGACGCCGAGAAGCAGATCAGGGCGGAGGGCGCGGCGATGGCCAAGGAGGCCGCGGCCAAGAACCCGGACTACGTGCCCCCGCCGTCCAACCCGGTCGACATGGTCAGGGGCATCGGGACTCTCACGTCCACGGACACCAGCGAACGCCAGGCGCTCGCCGAGAAGGGCATCACCGCCGACAACTGGTGGGCGGTCAACACCCTCAAGTACAACGCATACCAGCAGATCGAGTCGGACCTGGCCGACAAGGCGGTGAGCGAGGCCGCCACCATCGCCGACGACTCCCGGCGCAACGCCTTCATCACCGGTGGCGCCGTCGTGATCGCCCTGCTCCTCGCCTTCATCCTGGCCGCCGCGATGGCCCGCCAGATGAGCCGCGCGATGCGCCAGCTGCGCAACGCCGCCTTCGGTATCGCCGAGCAGCGCCTTCCGATGCTGGTCGACCAGCTCTCGCGCACCGACCCGGGCCGCGTGGACACGCGCGTGCAGCCCATCCCCATCAACACCCGGGACGAGATCGGCGAGGTCGCGCGGGCCTTCGACCAGGTCCACCGCGAGGCCGTCCGGCTCGCCGCCGAGCAGGCCCTGCTGCGGGGCAACATCAACGCGATCTTCACCAACCTGTCGCGCCGCAACCAGTCGCTGATCGAGGGCCAGCTGACCCTGATCACGGACCTGGAGAACAACGAGGCCGACCCGGACCAGCTGGAGAACCTCTTCAAGCTGGACCACCTGGCCACCCGTATGCGCCGCAACGGCGAGAACCTCCTGGTCCTCGCCGGCGAGGAGCCGGGCCGCCGCTGGGACCAGCCGGTTCCGCTGGTCGACGTGCTGCGCGCCGCCTCCTCCGAGGTGGAGCAGTACGAGCGCGTCGAGCTGTCGGGCGTCCCGGAGGCCGAGATCCACGGCCGCGCGGTCACCGACCTCGTGCACCTGCTCGCCGAGCTCCTGGAGAACGCCACCACGTTCTCCTCGCCGCAGACCAAGGTCCGCGTCACCGCGACCCGTCTCCCCGACGGCCGCATCATGATCGAGATCCACGACAAGGGCATCGGCCTCACCGCCGAGGACTTCGCGGACATCAACCACAAGCTGGCCAACCCGCCGACCGTGGACGCCGCGATCTCCCAGCGCATGGGCCTGTTCGTGGTCGGCCGGCTGTCCGACCGGCACGGCATCCGCGTCCAGCTGCGCCCCTCCGGCGAGCAGGCCGGCACCACCTCGCTGGTCATGCTGCCCGACGCGATCACGCACGGCGGTGGCGGCGGCGAGCACCAGCGCGACGAGTTCACCGTCTCGCAGATCATCCCGGAGCAGCCGAACTTCCAGGGCGAGAACTTCAACAACGGCCTGCCGATGCGCACGGCCGCGGAGCTCGGCTTCGACGACAGCCGCTACACCCAGGTCCCGGACGACATCCGCGAGCTGGACCCGGTGGGCCGCTCGCTGATGCGGGAGGAGCGCCGCGCGGCCCTGGAGGGCACGAGCCCCGACCAGCAGTCCCCCGACTCCCCCGGCTACGCCGAGGGCTTCGACGGCCAGGGCGGCTACCAGGAGCAGCAGCAGTCCTCGTACGACCACCAGACGGCGTACGAGGACCCGCAGCAGCCGACGTACGAAGAGCAGCGGCAGACGGCCTACGAGGACCCGCAGCGGCCGACGTACGACGAGGGGTACTACGCGCCGAACGGCGGCCTGCCGCAGAACGACGCCTTCTCGTCCAACGGCGGCTACCCCGAGCCGACGTATCCGGAGCCGGTCCGTGAGGAGCAGGCGCAGCCCAGTGCCGCCGCTCCCGAGACCTTCTCGGGCTTCGGGGAGCAGTCCTACCAGGACGACTGGCCGCAGCAGGACACCTACCGCAACGGCTACCCGGACCAGTACGCTCCGCAAGCGGAATCCGTGCAGGCCGCTGACGTGAGTGAGCGGGACCGCGTAGGCTTCGACCGACCGGGACCGACCTCCTCCGCCAGCCACGACCTGACCGACGCCGGCCTCCCGCGCCGCGGATCCACCACCCCGAGCGGTGCGAACGGCTCGGGCGCCGCGCGGCATGTGAGCCCGGAGCCGTCGGCCCCCGCGGAGAGCAAGGGCGACTGGCGTTCGGCGAACGACGATCGCTGGCAGCAGGCCTCAGCGCTCCGCAAGCCCAAGGCGGGCGGGGTCACCTCCTCCGGTCTGCCGCGGCGGGTGCCCAAGGCCAACCTGGTCGAGGGAGCCGCCGAATCCACCCACCAGGGGGGCCCACAGGTCTCCCGCGCGCCCGAGGACGTCCGGGGCAGGTTGAGCAACCTGCGCCGCGGTGTCGAGCGGGGCCGCAGCGCAGGAAGCGAAACGAACGGTCAGGGCTTCGGTTCTGACAGCACCTACAACCAGGAGCGTTAGTGTGAGCCCGATGAGCCAGGCGGCGCAGAACCTGAACTGGTTGATCACCAACTTCGTGGACAACACCCCGGGGGTGTCCCACACGGTGGTGGTCTCCGCCGACGGACTCCTTCTGGCGATGTCCGAAGGCTTTCCGCGCGACCGTGCCGACCAGCTCGCGGCCGTCGCCTCCGGTCTGACGTCTCTGACGGCAGGCGCCTCCCGTATCTTCGAGGGCGGCAGCGTGAACCAGACGGTTGTGGAGATGGAGCGGGGATTCCTCTTCATCATGTCCGTTTCCGACGGTTCGTCGCTCGCGGTGCTCGCGCATCCGGAGGCGGACATCGGCCTCATTGGGTACGAGATGGCGCTTCTGGTGGACCGTGCCGGTACGGTCCTGACACCCGATCTGCGTGCGGAGCTCCAAGGGAGCCTTCTCAACTAACAGACACACGGTGCGTTTTGACGTCCCGAGGCCATAAGGTTTCGGGACGCGGCTCCACAGTGATGGGTGCCCGGCACAGTCGGAGGAGGAGAGAAAGTGGCAACACCCCCAGGCGGTTCACCTTCGGGCAACTGGTCGTACGGCCCTGCCCAGGGCCCGGGCGACGGTTCCCAGAACCCCAACCGTTACAACTTCCCCTCCGCCCCGAGCCAGCGGCGCCAGCAGCCGTACGCGCCCCAGGGCCCCCAGGGCCCCCAGGGCCCCGGGCCGTCGCCGTACGACCAGCCGCAGGCGCCGCGCATCCAGCCCGTGCAGCCGCAGCGACGCGCCCCTGAGCCGGCGCCCGCCGGGGCGGCGAACAACCCGTTGGTGCGTCCGTACGCCATGACCGGCGGCCGGACCCGCCCGCGCTACCAGCTCGCCATCGAGGCACTGGTGCACACCACCGCGCAGCCGCACCAGATGCAGGGCCAGCTGCCCGAGCATCAGCGGATCTGCAACCTCTGCCGTGAGATCAAGTCGGTGGCCGAGATCTCGGCCCTCCTGACGATCCCTCTCGGCGTGGCCAGGATCCTCGTCGCCGACTTGGCGGAGGCGGGCCTGGTCGCCATCCATCAGCCCGGCGGCGACGAGAACGCCGGCGGCCAGCCAGACGTGACACTGCTCGAAAGGGTGCTCAGTGGACTTCGCAAGCTCTAGCGGAGGGCCTTCCCGCTCCACCACGTCCGCGAAGATCGTGGTGGCTGGCGGCTTCGGCGTGGGCAAGACCACGTTCGTCGGCGCCGTCTCGGAGATCAACCCGCTGCGCACCGAGGCCGTGATGACGTCTGCTTCGGCGGGCATCGACGACCTCACCCACACCGGAGACAAGACCACCACCACGGTCGCCATGGACTTCGGCCGCATCACGCTGGACCAGGACCTGATCCTGTACCTCTTCGGTACGCCCGGCCAGGACCGCTTCTGGTTCATGTGGGACGACCTGGTACGCGGCGCCATCGGCGCGATCGTGCTGGTGGACACCCGCCGCCTCGCCGACTGCTTCCCCGCGGTCGACTACTTCGAGAACTCGGGCCTGCCCTTCGTGATCGCCCTCAACGGCTTCGACGGCAACCAGCCGTACAACCCGGACGAGGTCCGCGAGGCCCTCCAGATCGGCCCCGACACCCCGATCATCACGACGGACGCCCGCCACCGCGCGGACGCGAAGTCGGCACTGATCACGCTCGTGGAGCACGCGCTGATGGCCCGCCTGCGGTAGCGAGACATTCCGGACGGCCCCTGCACCTCCCTCGGAGGCGCGGGGGCCGTTTGTGTGTCCCTCCGGGTCACCAGAGCCCGACGGGGTCGCGGCCGGCCGCCCTGGGCAGGACGGGCCTCCTCGCACAGCCGGTTCCGCGTGACCATCTCGTCCCGGCGCTCGAACAGGGCGCGCACGGCGATGCGGGTCGGCTCGTCGCCGCCTTCGTAGCGGGCGAGCAGTTGGCTCAGGGCCGCCTCCGCCTCCTCGCGGACGTTCGCCTCGTCGCGGCGATCAGTTCGACCTCGTCCGCCAACTCGCGTAGTACGCCCACCGCTTCCCCCTCTTCCGGCGCGCGGGTCCCAACCTATGCGCGAAGGCCCCGGCCGCCCAAGGGGGCGGTCGGGGCCTTCGTGGGTTGTGCGCGGGGCTCAGTGCCAGCTGTGCGGGGCGCGGAAGCCGGGCTCGCGCTCCAGGCGGCGCCAGCCTGCCTTCCGGCGGCCGCGGTGGGTGGGGGGCGTGGAGGGCTGGGCCGCCGCGCGGGCCAGGAGGATCGCCGTGATGGCGGCGACTTCCTCGGGCTCGGCGTGGCCCTTCTCGACACGAATGTCAGGGGTGCTCATGGGCGTCAGTCTCCGTGAGAGAGGTTTCCGCGGGGGTACCGCAGAGGTTCCGCGGGGTTACTGCGGGGGGTTGCCGTGCTTGCGGGACGGCAGGTCGGCGTGCTTGGTGTGCAGCATCGCCAGGGACCTGATGAGGATCTCGCGGGTCTCGGCCGGGTCGATGACGTCGTCGACCAGGCCGCGCTCGGCCGCGTAGTAGGGGTGCATCAGCTCGGACTTGTACTCCTTGACCATGCGGGCCCGCATGGCCTCGGGGTCCTCGGCCTCGGCGATCTGGCGGCGGAAGATGACGTTGGCCGCACCCTCCGCACCCATCACGGCGATCTCGTTCGTCGGCCAGGCGTACGTGAGGTCCGCACCGATGGACTGGCTGTCCATGACGATGTACGCACCTCCGTAGGCCTTGCGCAGGATCAGGGAGATCCTCGGCACGGTCGCGTTGCAGTAGGCGTAGAGCAGCTTCGCTCCGTGCCGGATGATCCCGCCGTGCTCCTGGTCGACACCCGGGAGGAACCCGGGGACGTCCAGGAAAGTGATGATCGGGATGTTAAAAGCGTCGCACATCTGGACAAAGCGTGCAGCTTTTTCCGACGCCTCGATGTCCAGGACCCCGGCCAGGGACTGCGGTTGGTTGGCGACGATGCCCACCACCTGGCCGTCGAGACGGGCCAGCGCGCAGATGATGTTGCGGGCCCAGCGCTCGTGGACCTCCAGGTAGTCGCCGTCGTCGACGATCTCCTCGATGACCTTGGTCATGTCGTACGGCCGGTTGCCGTCGGCCGGGACCAGGTCGAGCAGGACCTCGCCGCGGCGGTCCGCCTGGTCGCTCGGCTCCACCCGGGGCGGGTTCTCGCGGTTGTTCTGCGGGAGCATCGACAGCAGGTAGCGCACCTCGGCGAGGCACGTCTCCTCGTCGTCGTAGGCGAAGTGCGCCACCCCGGACGTCTCGGCGTGCACGTCCGCGCCGCCGAGGCCGTTCTGGGTGATCTCCTCGCCGGTGACCGCCTTGACGACGTCCGGGCCGGTGATGAACATCTGCGAGGTCTCGCGGACCATGAACACGAAGTCGGTGAGGGCGGGGCTGTAGGCCGCGCCGCCCGCGCACGGGCCGAGCATCACGGAGATCTGCGGGATGACCCCGGAGGCCTTGGTGTTGCGCTGGAAGATGCCGCCGTAGCCCGCGAGGGCCGAGACGCCTTCCTGGATACGGGCGCCGGCGCCGTCGTTCAGGGACACCAGCGGGGCGCCGGCCGCGATGGCCATGTCCATGATCTTGTGGATCTTCGTGGCGTGGGCCTCGCCCAGCGCGCCGCCGAAGATGCGGAAGTCGTGGGCGTAGACGAAGACCGTACGGCCCTCCACCGTGCCCCAGCCCGTGATCACGCCGTCCGTGTACGGCTTCTTGGCCTCCAGGCCGAAGCCGGTCGCCCGGTGCCGCCGCAGCTGCTCGACCTCCCGGAAGGTACCGGGGTCCAGGAGCAGCTCGATGCGCTCCCGCGCGGTCAGCTTGCCCTTGGCGTGCTGCGCCGCGGTCGCCTTCTCGCTGGGGCCGGCCAGCGCCTGCGCACGAATCTCGTGCAGCTCGGCGACCCGCCCGCGCGCGTCCGTCGGCTCGCCCGTCGGCTCACCCGTCGGTTCACTCGTCGACTCACCCGGCGCCTCATCCAAAACGGTCATGTAGCGACCTTACGAAGCCCACCAAGAAAAGCTCGCCGTCGACTCCGTACAGTCTCCGGACCGTTTTCCTGGTACCCCTGAACAGAACCTCGCCGCCATGCAGCCCTTCCGACTGCTCAGAGGGCCTCGCGCTTGTAGGGGTCGTACAAACTCATCCGGTGAGAGTCACCTCACATCGATGGGTGGCACATGCCCTCCCAGGGGTGACCCGAAGGCGCAGTCGGCGGTCTGCGGAGATCACCTCGACCGCGTCGTCCGCGCGGATCACTGCGCCGACCGGGTGGTCCCAGGTGATCTCCAGCGGCTCGCCGGTGCGGGGCGGTTCGCTCACGCAGAGGGTAGCGGTGCGGCCGCGGCGCCGGACCAGCACGCTCGCGCCGGCGGACGCGGTCAGTCCGCCCGCGGTCCCGGCCTGCCAGAAGGTGGCGGCCGTGAGGCCGAGAGAGGGGACGCGGACGGCCTGGCACGTGTCGTCGTTGGCGAGGACCGACAGCCAGTGACGGTCGGCGGCGCGGGCGGCGACCGTACGGCGGGTGGCTCCGGGCAGGAGGACGTAGACGTACGAGGCGTTCGCCGGGTCGGTGCCGTGGTCCAGCCAGAGGGTCTGCCAGCGGCGGGTGCGGCGCTCGGCCGTACCGCCGGTGTTGATGTCGGACCAGGCGCCGGTGCGGTCCTCGCGGAGGGTCCGCAGGTGCCCTTCCACGATCACCCAGCCGCCGTGGTCCTCCAGATGGGCCCAGCCCGGGCCCCGTACGAAGTCCTGGGTGCCGCCCGCGCCCAGGTTGCGGTTGTCGACGACCGTCTCGACCGGGACGCCGTCGGTGCAGGTGATCCCGGCACCCAGGCAGACGACCGCGTCGGCGAGGCAGAACCACGACTTGCGGGCCTGGAGGGTCGAGTCCAGCCCTTTGAGGTGCTGACCGATCGCCGCGTACTCGCCGTCCGTCGTGCCGCCGACCCACCGCACGTCGGGCTTGGGCTCGCCCCATTCGCCGCCCGCGCGGTCGGGGAGACGTTTGGTGGAGACCGTGGTACCGGGGAGGCGGTACCAGTCGACGGTGGGCCAGTACCAGTTGGTGTACTGATCGCTGCGCCCACTCGGCCACCAGGAGAGCATCCCGGCGCCGGTGTGCCAGCCGCGCGGGTTCTCGCCGTTGCCGCACTCGTAGTGCGCGATGCGGTCGCCGGCCATGGCGAGGCTCGCGGTGAAGGCGGGGCGGCGGTGGACGGCACGGTCCATGGCGGCGAAGAGGTGGTGGCCGACGGGTTCGGGGGTGGCGGTGACCGGGGAGCCGGCGACGGCGTGCAGACGGGCGAGGTCGGCGACGTCGAACTGGCGGGCCGTCAGGATCGGGGCCACCGTGTCCCGTTCGATCCATCCCTTGATACGGCCGTACCAGCGCTCGCGTTCCACCGCGCTCGCCGCTTCGGCGAGCAGCGCGATGGCGGCGATGACGCCCTGTCCGTGGAAGTGGTCGCTGCGCAGGACGTGGCGGTCGTCGCTCTTGAGGTAACCCCGGCTGATGGCACGGCCGTTGACGCAGTCCATCACCAACCCGTCGTGGATCAGGGGCGCATAGGCGCGCTCCACGCTGTCCAGGACGATCTGCCGGTTCGGGTCGGTGACCTCCCACTGCGACCCGGCGAGGAGCGCGAAGAGGCGGCCGAGGCCGTCGAGCAGGACCTGGCCGTACGTCCCCGAGTAGGCGACCCAGGTGTGCTGCACGAACGAGCCGTCGGCGTAGAGCCCGTCGCCCCGCGTGACGTACGGGAAGACCGGCGAGAGGGCGTCCCGGGCGAGTGCGATCCGGTCGGGGGCCTGGCCCAGGATGCCGCGCAGGGCGACGGAGCGGCACAGGTCGACGCGGTTGGCGCCGGTGGAGGTGCCGGAGTAGTCGGTGAGCATCGCGTCGGGGATGAAGTGGTCGACGGCCGCGCAGGCGGCTTCCCGTTGGGCGGCGGTGAGGTGGTCGTACAGGGCGGCCGTGAGGTCCATGAGGAGGCGGGGGCTGCCGATCTGCCATTCCCACCAGTTGCCGTAGCGGGTGGTGGAGGGGTTGTAGACGGTGGCGGAGAGGTGGTCGAGGCCGCGGATCACGTCCGTGAGGAGGGCGGGGTCGGCGGTGCAGCCGGTGCCCGGCTGGACGTAGGCCTGGGTCATGGTCCACAGGCGGCCGTAGCTCTGGGTGATGCCGGAGGGCGGGTCGTAGGGGCGGTCGGGCCAGAGGGAGGCGGGGGTCGGGGCCATGGTGGCGCGGAAGCCGCGGGCGAGGTCGCCGGTTTCGGCGAGGCGGGAGGCGTACGGCTCGGTGGCGGGGTCGTAGCCGGTGCCGAGGGCGAGGTCGAGCCAGCGGCGGCGGAGGGCGTCGTAGGGGTCGTCGTCGGCCGGCGGTCCGGGGGTTCGCGCGGCGGTCGTGGTCATCAAGGCGGCCGTGAGCAGGAGCGCTCGGCGGGTGGGGCCGGGTGCGGGTGCGGGCCCGCGTCCACGTCCGGGCAAGGCGAAGGGTCGACGGAAGGGTCGGCGCTGGGGGTTCATGACCGTCTCGTCTACCACCACGGAGTCATTACGCAAACGCTCCGCGGATGACGTTGATGCGCGCCCGGAATAGGTCTACGGTCGTTCCCGTTGACATCGTTGAACATTCAACATCAACCCGCAAGGAGCATGTGATGAGCATCTTCGGCCGCAAGGACAGCACCGACACGACCGCTGCGGCGCCCGCCGCCGTGAACCCCGACCTCGCCGCGCTGACCGGTGACTACACCATCGACGCGTCCCACTCCGCGCTCGGCTTCGTCGCCCGGCACGCCATGGTCACCAACGTCAAGGGCAAGTTCCTCGACTTCAGCGGCTCGCTGTACCTCGACGGCAGCGACCCGTCCGCGTCCACGGCGTCCATCGACGTCAAGATGGACAGCATCGACACGGGTTCCGCGGACCGCGACGGTCACCTCAAGAGCTCGGACTTCTTCAAGAC
This sequence comes from Streptomyces sp. a15, assembly GCF_059026085.1. Classification (NCBI taxonomy): domain Bacteria; kingdom Bacillati; phylum Actinomycetota; class Actinomycetes; order Kitasatosporales; family Streptomycetaceae; genus Streptomyces; species Streptomyces sp. A15. The sequence goes on from NZ_JBWLKM010000003.1 coordinate 225,604, forward strand.
GGACGAGTTCCCGACGATGACCTTCCGCTCGACGTCGGCGGAGGCCCTGGGCGGCGACGACTACCGCATCACCGGCGACCTCAGCGTCCTCGGCGTCACCAAGCCGATCACCATCGACCTCGAGTTCAACGGCGCCGCGAAGGACCCCTTCGGCAACGAGCGCGTCGGCTTCGAGGGCAAGGCGGAGATCATCCGCTCCGAGTGGGGCCTGACCTGGAACGCGGCGCTGGAGACGGGCGGCGTCCTGGTCTCCGACAAGATCAAGCTGAACTTCGACATCTCGGCGATCAAGAACGCGTGAGCCTGCCGGCGGCAACGCCGGTGACCCCTTCGAGCCACGCGGCCTTCGGCCTTCGAGCGCACCCGCCCTCCACTCCGGCGCACCGGGAGGGCGGGCGCTCGGCATGTCATCCCTGAGCCAATTTCTTGACGGCGGCCGTGAGTTGGACCTCGCGGCTCTCCGGGGTACGGGCGCGCAGCACGGGGAGCATGGTGAGGTACTGGTCGGTCTTGCCGAGGCGTTCGAACGCAGCCTTGGCTCGCGGGTCCCGCTCCAGGGCCGCGGCGAGGTCGTCGGGGACCGTGGCCTCGCGTTGGGACTCGTACGCCGCGTCCCATCTGCCGTCGGCCTTGGCGGCCGCCACCTCGGCGAGTCCGGCGGGGCGCATGCGGCCGGCCGCCGTCAGTTCCGCGACCCGCCGGACGTTGACCATCGACCAGAGGCTGCCGGGGCGGCGCGGGGTGATCCGTTGCAGGTAGTGCGTCGCGTCGAGGCTCTTGCGCTGACCGGTGATCCAGCCGTGACAGAGGCTCACGTCGTTGACCTCGGCGGCGGTGACGGAGGGCAGGCCCGAGGACTTCTTGGCGACCTTCACCCAGAGGCCGGGGTGGGGCGCGGGATGGGCGGTGAGCCAGGTGTCGAGGTCGGTCGCGGTGTCGAAGGCTCGGGGCTGCGGGTCTTCGGGGGCGGTCATGGGGACACCGTAGGCGGGGAGTAGGTCAGGAACGGTCCTCGTTCGGCCTCGGGTTCACTCACCCTCGTACAGGTGCCGCAAGTCGACCAGCACCACTTCTCCGCGGTCGCCCGCGGTCCGCAGCTCGTCGCTGAATCCCGCTCCGCTGTAGCAGGCGAGGCGTACGGCCGACGTGTCGATACCGCGCCCCGTGAGGAGTGCTGCGGCGCGACGCAGCCGGTCCAGGTGCCCCATGCCCATGACCTGGTCCCACTTGGCCTCCCCCAGGGACAGCAGGACCCCGTTGTCCTGGCCCACCGCACCTCGTACGACCACGTCGATCTCGTGACTGGTGCGTTCTGTCTGATCGGGAACAGTGCCGTATGACACGTCGATCGGCATGCCCCCGAAGGTCTCCGGCGCCGCGAAGTGAGCGACCCATTCGCGGCACAGCTGCTCGAAGTGTGGCCCCACGACGGCGGACAGGAAGCGTGCCTGGGAACTCTCCCAGACCTGTGCCGCCATTCCTCGGTCGAGTAGGGCGAGCTTCGGCCGGGAGATGGCGTGGTCGAAGGCGATGAGGGGCTCACCCACGCGATACACGCTCCGGTTCTTGCGGAAGGCGTCCGCCTCCCGGCGCACGAGACCGCAGTCCTGGAGGACGGTGAGGGGGTGGGTGATGTCGCTGATGGGTCGCTCCAGACAACCGGCGAGGCGGCCGGCCGTGGCATTTCCGGACGCGAGTGCGGCGAGTACGGAGTGGTACAGGGCCCGGTCCCGCAGGTCGGATTCGTCCGCGAGGAGGTAGCGCGCCTCGCGGTAGAGGGGGGAGCGGGGGGACAGCGCTGTACGGCAGACCCAGGCGTCGAAGTCGTTGAGGTCTTCGGGGACGTCGTCGCGTACGAACTCCCTGCGGTAGGCGGGAGTTCCACCGACCACACTGTGCACGAGGAGCGCGAGACGCGGGTCGTCGATGCCCCAGAACGCGGCCGCCTGACGGAAGTCCAGCGGGTGGACGATCAGTTCGAGGCCGGCGCGGCCTCGGAGCGGTGAGGTGCCGCTGAGCAGCTTCCCCATGAAGGACAGCGAACTGCCGCACAACAGAAGGCGGGTACGGGACTTGAGGCGCTCCGGGCGCCGGGGGCCGTACGCGACCTGGACGATGGACGGGAGGGACGGCGTGGCTCTGGCCAAATATGGGAATTCGTCGATCACGACCGGGAGGGGCCGCTCCTTGCCGAGGGCGAGCAGCGCGTCCACAGCCTGCTCCCACCGGTCGAATCGCATGGGGGCGAGGCTGCCGGTGTACTGGCCCAGTTCCTCGCCGAAGCGGCGCAGCGACTCGGCCTCCGTCGCCTCGTAGGCGCAGAAGTAGAAACCTCCGGCGGCTCGTGCAAGCGAGTCTAGGAGAAAGGACTTACCTTGGCGCCGCCGGCCCGAGACCACGGCCATGGTCGCCTCCGGACCTTCGTCAGCCGCGAAGGCGGTCAGCTCGCTCCATTCCCAGTCGCGGGCGAACATGTCGGGGGGCTTGGGCAGGTGCGGGCGCGAGCGGACCATGGGGCTCCTTGAACTTAGGGAAGTACGTTTCCCGGAAGTGCGTTTCCCTTAACGCCCCAAAGACAGATGGGTCACGGGTTGCCCGCCGTGCCCCAGGACGAGAGGCATCACCAACGGGAGGGAACCGGTGGGCCGCAACGATCACTTGGATTTTCGGGACAGCACATTCCACGGACCGGTGATCGGGAAAACCGAACACCACCATCACGCTGCTCCCGCTCCCGCAGCCACCTCAGCCCTCCCGCCACCACCCGCGGTCTTCACCGGACGCGACAGGCACGTCGAGGAACTGTCGGCGGCACTCGATCCCTGTGGGAACAACGGCCTCGACGCCGTGGTCATCTCCGCGATCGGCGGGCTCGGTGGTGTCGGCAAGACCGCACTCGCTGTACACGCGGCGCACGCACTACGCGCTCGCTTTCCGGGCGGAACCCTCTTCGTCAATATGCGCGGCTACGACGACGCTCCGGTACCACCTGACGAGGCCGTGCTGTCGCTGCTCCGTGCTTTCGGGATGAGGAGCGAGAACCTTCCCTCCGTACCGGAGGAGCGGTACGCCCTGTACCGCTCGGTCCTGGAGGACCGCGGATCCGTGCTGATCGTGTTGGACAACGTCTCGGACGCCGCGCAAGTCGTCCCCCTACTCCCCGGCAGCCAAGGGCATCGCGTACTGGTTACCTCAAGAGACTCCCTGGACTCATTGACCGCGCGTTTGATCAACCTGGGCGCACTGTCGCAGCACGAGTCGATCAACTTGCTCAAACGTTCCTTGAAGGCCAGGGATCCGGCCGACTCCCGTATCGCCGACGAGCCCGATGCCGTACGACACCTCGTCGAACTGTGCGGGCACCTCCCGCTCGCGCTGCAGATCGCGGCGGCTCTGCTCCACCGGCGTCGGCCGCGGCCCGTCTCCACACTCGTCCGCGACCTCCAGACAGCGGCCGATCGCGTACGAGAGCTACGGGCACCGGGCATCGACCAGTACGGCAACGAGCTGGCTCTGCGTCCGGTGTTGGATGTGACGTATGGGCGGCTCGATGCAGACCAAGCCAGACTGTTCCGACTCCTGGCCCAGGCACCCACACCAGACTTCGGGTTCTCAACCGCCCTCGCTCTCTCCGGTGTGCCCTCGGACGACCTCCCACAGAAGCTCGACGACTTGACAGCGGTCTTCCTGATCAACCGGTCACCGGACGGGAGTCGCTGGGAGATGCATGATCTCCTGCGCGCATACGCGTCAACCGTGAGCGCTGCGGAACCTGTGCTGTCTGTCGAGGTCACGGAAGGGAGGAACCGACTGCTGCGTGACTTCTTCTTGTATGCGATCTCCGCAGACCAGCACCTCCAAGGCCTACTGCTCAAGGACGTTCCGGATCTCTTCGGGAGTCGGGATGCCGCCCTGATCTGGCTGAACTCCGAGCACACCGCCCTCCTGAGCGCCGCGCTCTGGGCCGAGCAGGCAGAGCACAGTGAGTACGCCACAGCGCTGGGGCTCTGTGTCGATCGGTACCTGCATCTCCAGCGGCACTTCACTGACGGGGCACGGGTGCCCAACTCCGTCCTTGCCGCCGCACGTCGGACCGGAGACCGGTTTCTGGAGATGACCGCACTGAGCATGCTGGGAAACTCCGAGCACGAACTACGCCACTATCGCGAAGCCGCCGTCGCCCACACCAACGCACTGCGCGTTGCCTACTCACTCCGCAACCTCGACGGCCAGGCAACCAGCTGGACCAACCTGGGACGGAGTATGCATGCCTGGGGCCACTGCGAGATCTCCGCTCAAATGCATTGGCGCGCGCGGGAATTGTTCTCGCAGCTGGGTGACCAACACCGCGAAGCGATGGCATGGAACAACTTGGGCATGCCGTTGCTGGATCTTCGCCGCTTCGGCGAAGCAGTCCAGGCACACAGCAACGCCCAGCGCATCTTCGCACGGCTGGGAGACCGGCAGCGCGAAGCCACCGCATGGCTCAATCTGGGTGCAGCTTCGCGGGAGGCGTCCGAATTCGATGACGCCGTCAACGCGTACATGAACGCCGCTGGACTCTTCGAGGAACAGGGTGACCACCACGGCGAAGCCTCGGCGTGGAACCACATCGGTTCTCTGCTGACGACGCTGAACGAATTCGATACGGCCGCGGAAGCGTTGCACAGAAGCGAGTCCAGCCATGTGGACCTGGGCGAGTGGTACGACGTAGGGATGGTCCGCTGGAACATCGCCCTGCTCCATGAAGCCCGTGGCGAGGTTGCCGCAGCGAGGACTGCCTGGGCCTCCGCCGCCGAGGCCTACGAGCGAGCCGGGGCCGGCGCAATGGTCGCCAAGGCACGCAGGCGCATGAGGGCTTGATCACCGCCGCCCTTCGAGCGCTACGCGCCTGGCTGGATCGCACCCCTTGTGCCGGTGCTCGCGGCCTTCGCATAATCCAGCAACGGATTTGACCTGGTCATGCCAGTAAGAAGGCAGCTCTTTGTGTCGGTGATGACATGAGCACGTCACTTCCGTGTTTCGCCGCATGTGTCGCACATCCCCAGCTCAACCCCCCACGGAAGGCATCACGTTGAAGAGACTCCTCACGGCCCTCAAGAGATGCGCGGCCGTCGGCGCCGCCGCCCTCGCGATCGTCAGCCTTCAGCCCGTCTCGGCCGCCAACGCCGCCCCCGCGCCCGTCGTCGGCGGAACTCGCGCCGCGCAGGGCGAGTTCCCGTTCATGGTCCGGCTCTCGATGGGCTGTGGCGGTGCGCTGTACACCCAGCAGATCGTGCTCACCGCCGCGCACTGCGTGGGCTCGACCGGCGCCAACACCAGCATCACCGCCACGGCGGGTGTCGTGGACCTCCAGTCCACCACGGGCCGGGTCCAGGTCAGGTCCACGTACGTCTACCGGGCCCCCGGCTACAACGGCACCGGCAAGGACTGGGCACTCATCAAGCTCGCCTCGCCCATCAACCTGCCGACGCTGAAGATCGCCACGACCAACCAGTACAACACCGGCACCTTCACCGTCGCCGGATGGGGGTCGGCCTCCGAGGGTGGGGCACAGCAGCGGTACATGCTCAAGGCGAGCGTGCCGTTCGTCAGTGACGCCACCTGTCGTTCCTACAGCGGGTACAGCGGTCTCGTCGCCTCCGAGGAGATCTGCGCCGGATACGCGGCCGGGGGCGTCGACACCTGCCAGGGCGACTCGGGCGGGCCGATGTTCCGACGGGACAGCGCCAACGCCTGGATCCAGGTCGGCATCGTCAGCTGGGGCATAGGCTGCGCCCGGCCCAACGCGCCCGGCGTCTACACCGAGGTCTCGACCTTCGCCTCCGCGATCGCCTCGGCCGCGTCGTCGCTCTGACGCGCGGCCGTCTCGTCTCGTCTCGTCTCGTATCTCGTACGCATGTTCGCGGGTCCGGTGCGCTTTGTGCCGGGCCCGTGTTCGGTGTTTTCGCCCCCGCCGCCCCTACCCGTCCCATCCCCAGGGGCTCTGCCCCTTCGACCCCGCACCAAGGGGCTCCGCCCCCTGGACCCCCGACCTCGCCCACCCACCACCCGACTCGGTGGGTCGGGAGGTGAACCAATCAAGAGACCGAGACGGGTGGTGGGTGGGCGTAGGCCCGGGAGTCTGGGGGCGAAGCCCCCAGGGACGCGCACCCCCGCCCGGGGGGGTGGGCATAGGCCCGAGGGTCTGAGGGCAGAGCCCCCAGGGCGGGGGGCACCTGTCGGCCCACCGATACAGGTGGTGGGTGGAACAGAGGGTCAGAATCCTCCGCCGAAGTCCCCGCCGCCTCCGAAGTCGCCGCCTCCGTAGTCGCCGCCGCCGAAGCCGCCGCTGAAGTCGTCGGTGTTGAAATCCGCGCCGGAGGCGTCGCCGCCCTCGTAGCCGGCGGCGCCGAAGTCGCCGTAACCGGAGCCGTAGTCGGCCGCGTAGGCCGGGGTGGCCATCATGCTGCCGAGCATGGTGCCGATGAGGAGGCCGGGCAGGATGCCGCCGCCGAAGTAGCCGCCGGCCCAGGGGCCGTAGGCGGGGCCCGCGTCCCAGTAGGGGCGACGGCCCCGGTCGGTGTCGACCTCGCGGATCACCGGGTCGCGGCCGTCGGCCAGGCGGGTGCGGTCCGCCGCGCAGACCGGGACGTCGTGCGGGGCGCCGTCCACCGGTGTCCAGGTCACGTCGGCGACCGAAGGGCCGTGGCGCGGGTCGAAGAAGCACGGCGCCCGGCGTTCGGGCAGTGGCCGGCCCTCGCGGCGGGCGGCGAGTTTGGCGAGGGAGAAGCGGCCGTCCTCGATGGACTGGGTGACGGCCCGGACGTCCTCCGGTCTCATGGCCTGGGCCATGAACGTCTTCGCCTTCTCGTACGAGTCGAGCGCGCGCTCGTAGTCCTCGCGCATGGCGTCGGTCGCGCCCGGCTCCCCGGGGTGGAAGTCCAGACGGTCCAGTTCCTCGCCGAAGGCGGTGATGTCCTCGTCGACCACGACCCGCAGCTTCTCCAGCGCGGCCCGCTGCTCCTCCTCGTGCCGGCGCCGCCTGCGCCGGACCAGTGCGTACGCGCCACCGCCGCCGGCCACCAGGACCGCACCGGCGGTGACCAGGGCGGCGGTGGACGCGCCGCCGTCGTTGTCGGTGGAGTCCCAGGCGGAGGGGGCCGCGCCGCCCATGTTGGTGAGGGCGCGGTCGGCGAAGTCGTCCAGCTGGGTCTCGGCGTCCCTCTCGGTCGCGACGCTGCTGACGAGGTTGTCCACGGCAGCCGCCGGCAGGACCGACGAGTCGGCCTGGGCGTCGAAGCGGTCGCCGACGCGGATCGCGTACAGGCCCGTGATGCCGGTCGCGGTGCGCAGGTCGGTGAAGAGCTTCTCCGTGGGCTGGTCGGCAGGCAGGACCGCCACGAACAGGGCCTTGTCCGCAGCCCTGATCTGCTCGGACAGCGCGTCCGCGTCCGCGGACGACAGCTGGTCGGCGGCGGCCGGGGCGACGAAGACCGGGTCCTCGCGCAGGGCCTCGGCGATCGTCGAGACGTCGGTGGCCGCGGAGGCCCGCGGGGCGCCCGCCGTCAGGACCGCCAGAGCGGTGAGGACGGCGAGCGCCAGTGCGGTCAGCAGTCCGATGGGGCCTCGGGTGAGATGCGCGGCCTTCATACCTCGAAACTACCCGAAAGGCTCACAATCAGACATACGTGCGGCGACGGCTCTCAGGACGCCCGGTACGCCGCCGTCAGCTTCTCCACCGCCTTTCCGTACCGCCCGGTCAGCAGCAGATGGTCCGCGTCGGCGAAGGGTTTCGCGACCGCCGCCGTGATGTCCTGGCCCACCTTCTGCTGGACGACCAGCCGCGCCTTGGTCACGAGCGCGCGTCCCGCCTCCTCCGCGCCGGCCTTCTCGGCCACGGCGGCCGCGACGGCGAGCGCCTTCAGCGTCGCCGCCCCGCCCTCCGGGGCCTTGCCGAGCGTCGTCAGACCCCAGCCGTACGGGTACTGCGGGTCGTACGCCGCATCGCCGACGTTGATCGGCAGCTGCGCCTGGGACTTCGGCCAGGTCACCGGAAGCTGTCCGGTGAAGGGCCGCCTGCCGTACAGGACGTCGGCCACGCCGTCGCCCTCTGTGCCGGGGAGCCAGGAGGCGACCAGCGCGTCGATGTCGCCCAGCCGGTCGCCGACGAGCTGAGGGCGCCCGGAGACGATCAGCACCGCGCATTCCATCGCCGCGCACACCTTGTCGACGGCTGCCCGGTCGGCGGCGGACAGCTCCAGGTCGTGGCCGTTGCCGACGTCGCCGACGCCCTCGGCGTACGGGGTCTCGCCGACGACGACCACTCCGATGTCGTGCCCGCCAAGAGGCGCCGAGGCGTCCTTGGAGTACGTGACGTCGCCGCCCGCCTTCCGCATCCCTTCCAGGATGGTCGTGCCGGGGGTGATGTCACCGGAGGAGCCCTGCCAGGTGACGGTCCAGCCGCCGGTCTGGTTGCCGATGTCGTCGGCGTTGGAGCCGGCGACGTACACCTTCTGCGAGGTCTTCAGCGGCAGCAGCCCTCCGGCGTTCTTCAGCAGCACCTGGGACTCGGCGGCCGCCTCGCGCGCGACGGCCCGGTGCCCGGCGGAGCCGATCTCGGGGGCGCCGCTGGTGTCGGCGTACGGCTTCTCGAAGAGGCCCAGCCGGAACTTCTGGGCGAGGATGCGCGACACGGCGTCGTCGATCCGCCGCTCGCTGACGCGGCCCGCCTCGACCTCGTCCAGGAGCGTGGTGTGGAAGTCCTGGTACGCGTACGGGACCATGATCATGTCGAGGCCCGCGTTGACCGACGTACGGACGTCGGAGGCGTAGTCGCCCGGGAGCTGGTCGATGGCCGCCCAGTCGCTGATGACGAAGCCGTCGAAGCCCATACGGCCCTTCAGAACGCCGTTCAGCATGTCGGCGCGGGCGTGCATCTTCACCGGGCCCCGGCCGTCGCCGGCGAGGTCGAGCGAGGAGTAGGACGGCATGACCGTGCCGACACCGCGGTCGACGGCGCTCTCGTACGGTGCCAGGTGGACGGCCTCCAGCTGCTGCCGGGTGACCTTGGTGATGCCCTGGTCGATGGTGTAGGTGCCGGTCGTGGACGAGCCGTACTCGGTGCCGCCGTCGCCGACGAAGTGCTTGGCGGTGGCGAGGACCTTGTCGTCGTCCTTGAGGTCCCTGCCGTCCGGGGCTCCCTGGAGGCCCTGGATGACCGTCTCCATCTGCTCGACGAGCGCCGGGTCCTCGCCGAACGCCTCGTAGGAGCGGCCCCAGCGTTCGTCGCGGGTGACGCAGAGGCAGGGGGCGAAGTCCCAGGGGATGCCGGTGGCGCGGACCTCGGCTGCGGTCACGGAGCCTGTCTGCTGGGCCAGTTGGGGATCTCTGGTCGCCCCGATGCCGAGGTTGTGCGGCATGATCGTCGCGCCGACCAGGTTGTTGTGGCCGTGCACGGCGTCGACTCCGTAGATCAGCGGGATCTGGAAACGGGTCGCCTGCGCGCGCAGCTGGAACGCGTCGATCATCTTCGCCCACGCCTCGGCGGTGTTGGGCGTCGGTGTCGAGCCGCCGCCGGACAGCAGCGAGCCGAGGTCGTACGTGGCGATGTCACCGGGCGCTGTGATCGCGCCGCGTTCGGCCTGGGTCATCTGGCCGGCCTTCTCCGCGAGGGTCATGCGGGAGAGGAGGTCGGCGACGCGCTTCTTCACCGGCAACTTGCTGTTCAGGTACGGCAGTCCGTGCGCGTCCACGACGATCTGCGGGGTCTCGGTCGGGGGCTTGGCGCCGGTGACCGTCAGCTTGAGCGGGATCGTCTCGGCGGACTCCGCCCGCCTTTCCTTGAGGGTGGGGACCTCGAGGGTGCGGGTCGTGCCGGATGGGGTGCCCGCGGGGAAGGTGAACTCGCCCTTGAGGGGCGTGTAGTCGTCGGCCGAGGCGGTGCCGGTCGTGGTCGTCTCGTAGGCGACGGTGACGGGCTCGTCGATCGGGGCGGCGCCGGTGGTGGCGACGGTGACCCCGACAGCGGCGGTCCTGCCTTCCGCCACCGGGTACACGGCCGCGTCGGTGGTCACCGACGCGCGCAGGGACTGGTCGGCCTTGCCGTACAACTCGACGGCGTCCATGGCGAATTCGCCCTTGACGCCTACGGGGAGGGTGACGGCGTATCCCCAGGTCTCGGTCAGGCCGAGAACCTGGTCGATGCCGCCTACGGGCTGGTAGTCCGTGCGATACGTGAAGTCGGTGAAGGGGAGCTCGATCTGTTTCCAGCCGCTGAAGTCGTCCGTGAAGGAGGTCGTCCAGAGCTCGGAGGCCTCGCCGTTGGCGCCGCCGTCCTTGAGTTCGAAGGCGACCTTCTTGCCGCTGTCGCGGCCCTCCCACCAGAGGCGGATGCCCTTGTGGGCCGACCAGTCGTGGGCGGGCTCGGCGAAGGCGAAGTCGTGGGTGAAGCCGCCGTATCCGCTGATGTCGTAGGTGCCGGTGAGGACCTTGTCGCCCTCGGGGGCGTCGTCGCGGGCGGTGAGCTCGAGGGCGGGCGGGTCGTCGGTGTCGCTGCCCCAGGTGAAGATGCCTTCGGCGGGCGGGTCGGCGAAGGGGACCTCGCCCTCGAAACGGTCGATGGGGACGGGGGCCGGGTCGTCGGCGGCTTGCGCGGACGCCATCGGGAGCAGTCCGGTCAGCAGGGCGGCGGAGGCTAACAGGGCGGTTCTTCGCATGGAGCTTCCCCTTGGCTCGCGTAGTCCACTCATGGCTTACCTCACGCCGTGAGTGAACTGGTGGCCCAGAGAACCGTCAAGGCACCCGGCACCCCTGAACTCACACCACACGACTTTGCCCGGATCCCGCTCTCCCACACGCCACTTGTCCGCCAACGCGGCGACGAGCAACAGGCCGCGGGGGCACCACGTGTGCGTGGCACCCCCGGCCTTGAGCGACAGCCGAACGATGTCCTACTCCGCCGGCTCCACGCCCGCCCGCAGCAGCCCGTACGTGTAAGCGTCCTCCAGGGCCTGCCAGGACGCGGCGATGACGTTTTCGGCGACGCCCACCGTGGACCACTCCCCCGTCCCGTCGGACGTGGAGATCAGGACGCGGGTGGTGGACTGGGTGCCGTGGACGCCTTCGAGGATGCGGACCTTGTAGTCGACGAGGTCGAGCTGGGCGAGCTGGGGGTAGATCTTCTCCAGCGCGACCCTGAGGGTGCGGTCGAGGGCGTTGACGGGGCCGTTGCCCTCGGCCGTGGCGACGATGCGCTCGCCCTTGGCGTAGAGCTTGACCGTGGCCTCGTTGGCGTGGGTGCCGTCGGGGCGGTCCTCGACGATCGCGCGCCAGGACTCGACCTCGAAGTACTTGAGGGGCCTGCCCTCGACCTCGGCGCGCAGCAGGAGTTCGAAGGACGCGTCGGCCGCCTCGTACGTGTAGCCCTTGAGCTCGCGCTCCTTGACCCGGTCGACGACCCGCTGGACCAGCTCCCGGTCGCCGCCGAGGTCGATGCCGAGTTCCTTGCCCTTGAGCTCGATCGACGCACGGCCCGCCATGTCGGAGACCAGCATCCGCATGGTGTTGCCGACCTGCTCGGGGTCGATGTGCTGGTACAGGTCCGGGTCCACCTTGATGGCGGAGGCGTGCAGGCCGGCCTTGTGGGCGAAGGCGGAGACACCGACGTAGGGCTGGTGGGTGGAGGGGGTGAGGTTCACGACCTCGGCGATCGCATGCGAGATGCGGGTCATCTCGCGGAGCTTGCCGTCGGGAAGGGCCTTCTTGCCGTACTTGAGTTCCAGGGCCGCGACGACCGGGAAGAGGTTGGCGTTGCCGACCCGCTCGCCGTAGCCGTTCGCCGTGCACTGGACGTGGGTCGCGCCCGCGTCCACGGCGGCCAGGGTGTTGGCGACCGCGCAGCCGGTGTCGTCCTGGGTGTGGATGCCGAGGCGGGCGCCGGTGTCGGCGAGGACCGTCGAGACGACCGCCTGGATCTGCGCGGGGAGCATGCCGCCGTTGGTGTCGCAGAGGATGACCACGTCGGCGCCTGCCTCGGAGGCGGCCCGTACGACCGCCTTCGCGTACTCCGGGTTTCCGCGGTAGCCGTCGAAGAAGTGCTCGCAGTCGACGAAGACCCGGCGGCCCTGGCCCTTCAGGTACGACACCGTGTCGCGGACCATCTCCAGGTTCTCGTCCAGCGTCGTGCGCAGGGCGAGCTCCACGTGCCGGTCGTGCGACTTGGCCACCAGGGTGATCACTTCGGCTCCCGAGTCCAGGAGCGCCTTGACCTGGGGGTCCTCGGCGGCCTTGGCACCGGCCCGGCGGGTGGCGCCGAAGGCGACCAGCTGGGCGTGCTTGAAGTCGATCTCCTGCCGGGCGCGGGCGAAGAACTCGGTGTCACGCGGGTTGGCGCCGGGCCAGCCGCCCTCGATGAAGCCCACGCCGAAGTCGTCCAGGTGCCGTGCGATGGCCAGCTTGTCCGCCACGGTGAGGTTGATGCCCTCCCGCTGGGCGCCGTCGCGCAGGGTGGTGTCGAAGACGTGGAACGAATCGTCGAGTTCGCTGGGTTCGGTCATGGTGTCAAGGCTCCTGTGTCGGATCTCGGTCTGTACCGGAATGACCGGCTCCACCGTCCTCGCATGGTCCCTCGCGCTCTCGCCTCCGGCTGTGGGTGGGCCAGAAAAGCGAAAAACCTCTCGCGGGTGCGAGAGGTCTGCGCGCGGGTCGAAGACGACGGTGTCCGCTCGTACCTGGTCGTACGGAGCGGTCACTGCGGACCGGCGCGCCTGCTGCCAATAATCATGGCGAACGAGAGCACGGAGGCAGTCTGGCACAGACCGTCCCCGTGCTCACCGTCCGTCTCAGGATGCGAGCACTGTGCTGATCACCGCAGGTGGCGGACGAAGGCGTCGGTGCCGTCGTTGGTGTCGCCGGCCGGGATCAGTGTGGGGTCGGTGGACTGGAAGAGGATGCTGCGGGCACCGTCGGAGATCCGGCCCGGCAGGACGTCGGCCGTGGCCGTGCCGCCGGTGGTGTCCGGGGTGACCAGGCGGGTGGTGCCCTTCTTCAGGTCCCGCAGGTAGACGGGGTACTCCTTGCCGTACCGGCTGCCGGGCTCCGTCACCTCCGACATGAACGTGACGTACCGGCCGTCGGCGCTCACCGCGGCGTTGCGGGTGTAGACCTCGCCGGGTCCGCCCTGGGTGCCGTGGATGCGCTGGTTCTTCCCCGTGGCGATGTCGTGCACGAACACGTTCCAGCTGACGTCGTTGTCGTCGGGGATCAGGCGGGTGTCCCGGGACTCGAAGACGACCGTACGGCCGTTGCCGCTGATGGACGGGTTCAGCGACTCCCGTTCGGTCTTCGAGCCGTCGTGGGAGCGGTCGATCTGGGTGTGCTCGCCCGTGGTGCGGTCGTACATCCAGACGTCGCCCCAGTCGTCGCCGCGCGGGCCGTTCGCGTAGTTGTACTGGTAGACGACACGGCGCCCGTCGTCGCTGACGGTGGGCCGGAAGGCGTTGCGGGGCTCCCAGGTGGGCTTCGGGTGGCTGATCCGCTCGGTGGTGCCGGCGACGCGGTCGCGCAGGAAGACCACGCTGGTGCCGTCGTCGGGATCCTGCAGCGTGTAGACGGCATAACGGCCGTTGGGGCTCACGGAGACCTCGGCGGGCTGCCCGGTGAAGCCCTCGGGAATCTGGATGCCGAACCCGACGCGCTTGCCCGTGGCGATGTCGTGGATCCACACGTCGGTGGTCGCGGCGTACTCGGCGTAGACGTAGCGGCCGTCGTTCAGGACCGCGACCAGGCCGCCGAAGCCCGCGAAGCGGAGCTTCCCGGTGTGCGGGTCGCGCAGGTACATGCCGCCGTGCGGGACATTGGGGTCCAGGTCCTCGGCGTCCGAGGTGAGGGCGATGTGGCGGCCGTTGCGGCTGATGACGGCGGTGCTCGTGACGCCGTTGCCCGCCTTGCCCTCCGGCGTGACGCTGATCGGCTCGGTGTGCGGGGCCCTGGGTGCGGCGCTCGCCGCGGGACCGGTCAGCGTCGCCGTGGCGGCGGCGAGGGCGACGGCGAGCGCGAAGGCTCGCTTGTTGCGGTGCATGGTTGTTCCCCCGTAGTGGTTGCTGCTTGTCATTGCGCTGTCCGCAGGAAGACGTCCGACACCCCGTTGGTGTCCTGCTCCACCAGATCGGGTGACGCCGACTCGAACGCGACGACGGTGCCGTCGGCGTTGACGGACGGGTGCCGGGCCGGCAGGTCGTTGCGGCCGCCCCAGCGGTCGACGCTGATCAACTGCCGCTTCCCGGTGGCGAGTTCGAGCAGGTACACGGAACGGTCCGAGGTGTACGCGACCCGCGTGCCGTCCCCGGAGAGCGAGGGCTGCGCGCCCTTGACCCGGGTCGTGGTCCCGGAGTCGAGGTCGCGGACGTGGACGTCCCGGCCCTGCTGGTAGGCGACCTTGCGCCCGTCCGCGCTGAGGGAGGGGGCCGAGGCATGCGCTCCGGCCTTCTCCAGGGCGCCGGTGTCCAGGTCTCGCACATAGATGTCGCCGCCCTGTTCGAAGGCGATGTACCGGCCGTCGTAGTTGATCGACGGGTTGCCCGCCGGCTCGCCCGTGGGCGCGCTGACCAGGTCGGTCGTACCGCCGTTGAACTTGAAGCGGTAGACGCGGGGCTGCGGCGACGGGTCGGTGTCGGTGGCGGGGAGCGTGGCGGCGTAGGTGATCCACTGGCAGGTGGGGTCCACGCTGGGCTGCCCCATCCACGTGAAGCGAACACCCTGGTAGGAGCCCAGCCGGGTCAGCTTGCCGACCGAGCGGTTGCGGATGTTGACCTCCGGGGCGCCGTCGGCCTCGGACGGGGCCACGTAGCCGACCATGCGTCCGCTGTAGCAGGGCGTCCCCTCGTGCGAGGGGCCCTGCGTACCGGAGTCGACCTGGGAGATGCCGCCGGGCGCGTTGACGAACACGCTCGTGTCCTTCGGGTCGTCGGTCCCCTGCGAGGTGAACGCGACGACCTTGCCCTCCCCCATCACCGGGTCGTGGGACGCCCCGGGACGTTGCTGCCCGTCCGACGTCATGCTGATCCGTTCGGTGACGGACGGCATCGGGTCCGGGTTCTCCCGGAGCACGCCCGAGAAGACGAACACGTCCGCCTCCCCGTTGGTGTCGCCCGCCACCAGGTGGGAGGCTCTCGAACCGAACGCCACCGCACGCCCCTGGGCAGCCAGCATCTCCGATCCCGGCTGGGCGTCCGCCGGGAGAGCCGCTCCGCGCCGGCCCGTCCGCAGGTCGCGCACCCGCATGCCGTCCTCGCCCGCGACGACCGCGTACCGGCCGTCCGCCGTGGCCGAGAAGGTCCGGCCCTCGGCCACGCGCCGTGAGTCACCTGTGCGGAGGTCGTGCACGTACAGGCCGCTGTCCGCGTCGAGGAGGACACGGCGGCCGTCCGCGGTGATGCGGACCAGTGAGGCCTGGCCGAGACCCGTGTCGACCTGGACCTGCTCGCCCGTCGTCCGGTCCTTGACGAAGACGTCGTCCGGGTCCTCCTCGGTGGGCCCGGGGACCTGGTAGGCGACCCGCTCGCCGTCGCCGCTCACCGAGGCCCCGCGCTTGGAGCCCTCCTCGGCCGGTGAGATCAGTTCGTCGGTGCCGGTGGCCGTGTCGCGGACGTACAGGAGCCGGGTGTTCTGCGGCCCGTGGCGGTTGCCGATGGTGTACGCGACGTGCGTGCCGTCCGGGCTGATCGACTCCACGCGGCCCAACTCGTTGGAACCGGGCGGGTTCTCCGGCCACAGCCGCTCCGAGCGGCCGGTGGCGCGGTCGTACAGGTACGGGGCCAGGAACCGGGTGCCCGCGGAGTAGGCGATACGGCCCCCGTCGGCGCTCGGCATCGGCGAGCCGTACGTGTGGCCACTGCCGAGGTCGATCCTGGTGACCCCGCCGGTGGCCAGCTCCTTCACGAGCAGGCACGGCGAGAAGCGCGCGCAGCCGAAACTCGGCGCGATGGACGTGAACGCGATGTGCCGGCCGTCGGCACTGATCGCGGCACCGTTGGACGGCCCGTCGGCCTGGGTGCCGTCGGCGGCGGTACTGACTCGTTCGACGCGCGGTGTGTGCGGTGCGTGCGGCGCCGCGGTGGCATTCGGAACGGCTGTTCCGGCGAGCGCGAGCAGCAGCACCGCGCCTAAAGAGCATCTGGACACATGTACGGCTCTGGACATGTTCCCCCCTGTGGTCCCCGTTGACGCTTCACCCCCGGCCCCGCGCCGTGGGCTCCCTTCGAGGCAAACGCACCACCACCCACAGGGTCAATCGGCCTTATTGCGTACAACCCGGGCGCGATCTCAGGCGTCCGCGAGGAGCGCTTCGTCCAGGAACTCCCGTACGTGGCCGAGAATCTGCGCCCAGTCGGTTCCCCGCAGCCCGATCGCCACGTGGATGGAGAAACCGTCGAGGAGGGCACGCAGCCGGGACGCGAAGCGGTCGGGGTCGACGGCCCGGAACTCCCCCCTCTACGCCCCCTCCGCGATCAGCGCCACCAGGTCGCGGTGCCAGGCGCCCTCGATCGCGGCCTGGCGGTCGCGGTGGCCGGCGGGGACGTACAGGTCGACGTACGCGTCGAGGCGTTCGCGGGCCGGCGCCGTGCGGATGAGGAGACGCCCGCGCTCCGCGCCCAGTTTTCCCTCGCTCCACTCCAGGGTCTGCAGCAGCAGCTCGTCCTTGGAGTGGAGCGCACCGTCCCGCAGGGGCCGGACACCCCACGTGGGAGGCCCAGGACGCGATGACGTCGTTCGTCCTCCTCCTGACGGCCATCGGGACCCCGTGGGCGGTCATCACCCTCATCGGCTTCGCGCGCTGCCTCGGGGTCTACGACCCGGACGCCCTCCACGTCTTCAACCGCCGCTCCCGGGGCGGCGTCTACTGGTACCGGGGCGGCTGGAACATCCCGGCCACCGCGTCCTGGGCAGCGGGAGCCGCGGTCGGCGTCCTCGCCGTCTCACTGCCGTCGTACGAGGGCCCGCTGCTGTCCCTGACGGGCGGGGTGGACTGCAGCTTCCTGCTGTCGGGGGCGGTGGGCGGGCTGGCGTACCTGGCGCTCGCATCCCGGACGGCCACAGCTCCGGACCCGGCCCGACCGGAACGGAGCTCAGCGTAGTAAGCCCACGGCGCTGAAGGTCGGGACGGCGAGCGCCATCGTCGCGGCGAAGCACACCCCTGCCGCCGACACGGCCTCGACAGGTCGACCTCCCGCGCAGATCTTGATGAGCACAGCGACCAAGGCCACGACGACCGACAGGAGCACCGCCACAGCAAGCGCCAACCAGACGGCCGTGGCCCCAGGCTGAGCCGATGAGGCGTTCACTCAGCCCACCTCCAGCCCGGGCAGAAACTGACTGGCCCCGAACGCGGGCTTCAGGTCCGTGAACCAGGTCGCGCCCTCGTCGTAGGCGGCGAAGAACGGGCGGCCGACCAGGTCCGGGTCGCGGGCCTGGATCAGGTGCAGGACGAAGACCTTCTCGCCGGCGATCTCGGCGACGCCGTCCACGCAGACCTTGCCGGGCATCGCCGACATGACCGGGCCGCGGACCGTGCGGGCGAGGCCGGAGACGCGGGCGTAGGCCTCGCGGAAGATCGCGTGGCCGCGGACCAGGGGGACGCCGAAGTAGCCCTGCGGGCCGGTGTCCCGCTCCACGAACTGGTAGTACGGCACCGCGCCCAGCGTGGTCGTCTCCTCCCACAGCTCGGCCCAGGCCTCGGCGCTGTCGTTGATGCCGGCCACCAGCGGACCCTGACAGCGGATCACCGCACCGGTGTCCCGCACCCGGCGCATCGCCTGCCGTACGACGGGCGGGCGCAGCTCCTGCGGATGCGTGAAGTGGGCCATCAGCGCGAGGTGCCGGCCGCTCGCGACGACCTTCTCGAACAGCCTGAGCAGGTCGTCGGCGTCGCGGTCCGAGACGAAGCGGTACGGCCAGAAGGCGAGCGACTTGGTGCCGAGGCGGATCGAGCGGATCGAGTCGATGTCCAGGAGCGGTTCGACGTAGCGGCGCAGTACCTCCGTGCTCATCACCAGCGGGTCGCCGCCGGTGATCAGCGCGCTGGTCACCTCGGGGTGGGCGCGGAGATAGGCGGTCGTGGCGCCGATGTCGTCGGTGGCGATCCGCAGATCGGCCTCGCCGACGAACTGGGGCCAGCGGAAGCAGTACGTGCAGTAGGCGTGGCAGGTCTGCCCCTGGCGCGGGAAGATCAGCACCGTCTCCGGGTACTTGTGCTGGAGTCCGGTCAGGCGCCGGCCCTCGTGCACGGGGACGTTGGCGTCGAGCTGGCCCGAGGGGTGCGGATTGAGCCGCATCCGGATCTCGTGCGCCGCGCGCAGGACCTCGGCCTTCGGCGCCTGTTGGGCGAGCAGGTCCGCCATCTGCTTGAGGTCGGGCTCGGGCAACATGCCCGCCTGCGGGAACGTCAGCCGGAAGATCGGGTCGTCGGGCACGGCCGTCCAGTCGATCAGCTCGTCGACCACATAGCTGTTCGTACGGAACGGCAGGACCGCCGCCACGGCCCGCAGGGCCAGCCGTTGATCGGCCGTCAGGGACACGCGCCGCAGCAGGCCGTCCAGGTCACGAGGCGTGAAGGCGCGAAAGCGGGAGCTCCCCGTGGGAGCGGGGTGGTGCGCTGAACTCATGGTGTGCCAGGGCCCTCTATTCCGTGACTAGGACCGGCGGCCGCAACTCGACGAAGGCGGTCGCCGACGCATCGTACTTCTCCGCGAAGTGCTGGATGAGCCGCGCGTGCAGCTCGCTCTCGTCGTCCACGACGAACACCTGATGGGCCCCTTGGATACTCAAGGCCTCGCTGTACGCGGAGAGTTCGTCGAGGCGGTGCCGGGCCAGGTAGGTGACGAGGTCGGGGCCACAGACGTACAGACAGTCCTCGACGGACACGAACTGGCAGGTGAAGTCCCGTCGCGCGGCGGCCGCGTCGACCAGGGTCACCGGCAGATGGGTGAACCGCTCCATCGGCATGCTCTGCTGCCACAGCTCGTCGAACCTCTGCTCGACGAAGGTGCCGAGCGGGGAACGCACCGCGACCTCCAGCTGGACGCCCTCGCCGGACAGCCGGCCGACGGTGAGGAAGGACACCAGACAGCGCTCGTCCCAGCGGTAGAGCGTCACGCCGGGAGAGGTGGAGCACAGCCGTACTTCGAGGAACGGGCGGGAGTTCGCGTCGAGCCGGCGCGCGAAGTCGTGCAGGGTGCGGAGGTTGCGCAGGATGTCGCGGCGGATGTCGGCGCTGCGTTCGCCGAGTTCCCGGCCGCGCAGGATGACGGCGAGGGAGTCGGGGTCCAGGAGCAGGATCTGGACACGGGCGCCGTGCCCGGTGGCTGCCCTGACACCCCGGTAGAAGCGCTCGGAGAACTGCGGGCCGAAGAGGTTGGAGAAGGTGTCGAGCACCTTGACGTTGGAGGTGGTGCCGTGGACCTGGGCGCTGAACCACTCGTAGTCGAGCCGGGTGTGCTCGCGGACCCGGCCCTCCTGGGCGCGGGAGATGAGCGGGCCGATCACGAAGACGGTGATGACCACGCCGACGATGTCGGTGCCGAGGTTGAGGGCGAGGTTCTCGCCGTAGTTGCCCATGCCGGCGCTGCGCCACAGCAGCAGCGCCGCACAGGCCCCGAGCAGGACGAGCACTGTGAGGCTCTGGGGGCGACGGGGCGTGCGCAAGGTCCGTGCCAGCCAGCGCAGCCTCGGTATCGGAGACCGTCCGTTCACCCGTGCCTCCCCCTCCCCCGGTTCTGTCCGCGCACGGGGAGGGGACGCGCCTCCCCCGCGGAATCAGGAGATACCCGCGCGGGGGAGGCGATACGCGTCGAACGAACTACCGGCGCCCGGACGGTGGTTGGACGACCGGGAGCGGAGTCCCCCCGGCCTCAGCCGAGCTTGTGCATCCAGCCGTGCTTGTCCTCCGCCGTGCCGCGCTGGATGTCCAGGAGGGCCTGGCGGAGCCTGAGGGTGACCTCGCCGGGCTCGCCGCCCGACTGCTTCCACTCGGCGGTGGCACGCTTGACCGTGCCGACCGGGGTGATGACCGCGGCGGTGCCGCAGGCGAAGACCTCGGTCAGGGTGCCGTTCTCGGCGTCGCGCTGCCACTGGTCGATGGAGACGCGGCCCTCCTCGGACTCGTAGCCGAGGTCGCGGGCGACGGAGAGGAGGCTGTCGCGGGTAACGCCCTCGAGGATGGAGCCGGTGAGGGCGGGCGTCACGATTTTGTCGCCGTACACGAAGTACAGGTTCATGCCGCCGAGTTCCTCGACCCACTTGTGCTCGACCGCGTCGAGGTAGCAGACCTGGTCGCAGCCCTTGGTGGCCGCTTCGGCCTGGGCGAGCAGGGAGGCCGCGTAGTTGCCGCCCGTCTTCGCGTCGCCCATGCCGCCGGGGACGGCGCGGACGCGGTCCTCGGAGAGCCAGATGGAGACCGGCTTGACGCCGCCCGGGAAGTACGCGCCCGCGGGGGACGCGATGACCAGGAAGAGGTACTCGTTGGCGGGCTTCACACCGAGGCCGACCTCGGTCGCGATCATGAACGGGCGCAGGTAGAGGGACTCCTCGCCGCCGTGCGCCGGGACCCAGGCCTGGTCCTGGCGCACCAGCGCGTCGCACGCCTCGATGAACGTCTCGACCGGCAGCTCCGGCATGCCGAGGCGGCGGGCGGAGGACTGGAAGCGCTTCGCGTTCTTCTCGGGGCGGAAGCTGGCGACGGAACCGTCGGGCTGACGGTAGGCCTTGAGTCCCTCGAAGATCTCCTGCGCGTAGTGCAGGACCATCGTCGCCGGGTCGAGGGAGAGCGGCGCGTACGGGACGAGCTGGCCGTCGTGCCAGCCGCGGCCCTCCGTCCACTTGATGACCACCATGTGGTCGGTGAAGTGGCGGCCGAATCCCGGGTTGGCCAGAATCGCCTCGCGCTCCGCGTCGGAGAGTGGCGAGGCCGAGGGCTTGAGCTCGATCGTGGGCGTCGTCATGAGTGGTTGTCCTTCACCGGTCGGATAGTGACGGGCCGCGCTCACGCCCGTACTGCCAGTGGCCAGTGCTAGGACGTCCGAGCATTCCCTCAATCCGCGGCTCCGCGTTCGATTATCGCGCGACGGAGGCCGTGGACGAAAACAGCGTGAATGCGACCCAGAGGATGATGGTGGCACCCGGCGGGGACATGCGAAAGCCGCCGGGTGTTGAGTGACCCGGCGGCTTCGAGGGGTGAGGAAGCGCGGCAGGTCAGCCGGCTACTCGTACGGCGAGCGCGTCGCCGATCTCCGAGGTGCTGCGGGCGGGCTTGCCGGTGCGCTCCGCGAGGTCGGCGGAGACGGCGTCCTCGATGCGGGCGGCCTCGGCCTCGTAGCCGAGGTGACGCAGCAGGAGGGCGACGGACAGGACCGTGGCGCTGGGGTCGGCCTTGCCCTGGCCGGCGATGTCCGGGGCCGAGCCGTGGACGGGCTCGAACATGGACGGGAACTCGCCGGAGGGGTTGATGTTCCCGCTCGCGGCGACGCCGATGCCGCCGGAGACGGCCGCGGCGAGGTCGGTGATGATGTCGCCGAAGAGGTTGTCGGTGACGATCACGTCGAAGCGCTCGGGCTGCGTGACCAGGTAGATGGTCGCCGCGTCCACGTGCATGTACTCGGTGGTGACCTCGGGGAACTCCTCGGCCACCTTGTTGAAGATGTTGGTCCACAGGTGACCCGCGAAGGTCAGCACGTTGTTCTTGTGGATCAGCGCGAGCTTCTTGCGCGGGCGGGCCTGGGCGCGGGCGAAGGCGTCCCGGACCACGCGCTCGACACCGAAGGCCGTGTTCACGGAGACCTCGGTGGCGACCTCGTGCGGGGTGCCCTTCCTGATCGTGCCGCCGTTGCCGGTGTACGGACCCTCGGTGCCCTCGCGGACCACGACGAAGTCGATCTGCGGCTCGCCGGCCAGCGGGGTGGCGACACCCGGCAGCAGCTTCGACGGACGCAGGTTGACGTGGTGGTCGAAGAGGAAGCGGAGCTTGAGCAGGAAGCCGCGCTCCAGGACACCGGACGGGACCGAGGGGTCGCCGATAGCGCCGAGCAGGATGGCGTCGTGCTGCTTGAGGGCCTCGGCGTCCGCGTCGGTGAGGGTCTCACCGGTGGCGTGGTAGCGCGCGGCGCCGAAGTCGTACTCCTTGGTCTCCAGCTTCACATCCTGCGGGAGGACGGCGGAGAGGACCTTCAGGCCTTCGGCCACGACTTCCTGCCCGATGCCGTCACCGGGGATCACTGCGAGATTGAGGCTGCGAGACATGTCGGCACCGTACCCCTGGTCCCACGGGATGACACGGGCCGTCCGCGATACGGACACCCGCACCGGGGACGGCCTCAGCCCTTCGGTTGCCGTTCACCCGTATGTGGGGCGGGCGTTGGGCTGCGCTGGGAAGTTCACCTGCATGGAGACACCGGACTTCGGCATTCCCCCGCGGCTCGCGCGCCGGATGAGCATGGCCGAGCAGCACGAGTACCTGCGGACCAGGCTGTCGCGGCGCCGCACGCTGGTGACGGCGGGCGCGGTGGCGGGCGGGCTGCTGACCGGATGTTCGGGCGGTGGATCGCCGAGTGCGACGGCGTCGGCGTCGGCGTCGGCGTCGGCAACCGCCTCGTCCCTCGGCAAGGTCCACGGCTCGGTCGTCGCCCCTTTCGGCCGCCATCTCGCCTTCGGCGCCGACCCCAAGACGCAGATGCGGATCTCCTGGCAGGTGCCGCTCGCGGTGCGCAAGCCGTACGTCCGGATCGGGACCCGGCCCGAGGACCTGAGCCGCAGGATCGAGGCCGAGGTGCGCGACCTGCACACACCGGGCATGACCGGCGTACGGTCGGCGCTCGACCAGTACTACCTGCACGCCGCCCTGGACGGCCTGCGCCCCGGCACGACGTACTACTACGGCGTCGGACACGAAGGCTTCGACCCGGCATCGCCCGAGCGCCGGAAGACCATCGGCACCTTCCGCACGGCCCCGGCGACCCCGGAGCGGTTCGTCTTCACGGCGTTCGGCGACCAGGGCGTCAGCAAGGCCGCGGCCGCCAACGACCACGTGCTGCTGCGGCAGGACCCCGCCTTCCATCTCCACGCGGGCGACATCTGCTACGCCAACGTCAACGGCCGGGGCGAGAAGTCGGACGGCTACGACCCCGCTTTCTGGGACCTGTTCCTCAAGCAGAACGAGCCGGTCACCCGGTCCGTGCCGTGGATGGTGACGACCGGCAACCACGACATGGAGGCCTGGTACTCGCCGGACGGCTACGGCGGCCAGCTGGCCCGCTGGTCCCTCCCGGACAGCGGCTTCGACCCGCGCAAGGCACCGGGCGTGTACGCGTTCACGTACGGCAACGTCGGCTTCGTGGCGCTGGACGCGAACGACGTGTCGTACGAGATCCCCGCCAACTTCGGCTACACGGACGGGAAGCAGACGGCGTGGCTGGACCGGAAGCTGGGCGAGCTGCGGGCGGACGCCTCGGTGGACTTCGTGGTCGTCTTCTTCCACCACTGCGCGTACTCGACCTCCTCGCACGCCTCCGACGGCGGGGTCCGCGACGCGTGGCTGCCGCTGTTCGGCAAGCACCAGGTGGATCTGGTGATCAACGGGCACAACCACGTCTACGAGCGCACCGACGCGATCAAGGGCGGCCAGGTCGGCCGGCCGGTCCCGATCGGCGCGTCCACGGACCCCACGCGGGACGGGACCGTGTACGTCACGGCGGGCGGCGGCGGCAAGGACCTGTACGGCTTCCCGACGGGCGTGAAGGAGAGCTACGAGGGGCACGTCAGCGAGCGCGAGTCCGTCGAGACCTTCCAGTGGACCAAGTCGAAGCAGTCCGAGGAGGAGATCGTGGAGTGGTCGCGGGTGCGCTACCGGGGCTTCTCCTTCCTCTCGGTGGAGGCGGAGAGCGGGGCGCGGCCGCGGCTGACGGTGTCGGCGCTGGCGCAGAGCGGGGAGCGCATCGACCATTTCGAGGTGCGGCGCGGCGGTTGAGACCGCGCCGCACCTCGTGCGGGTGCGGCTCCCGGCTTATGGGTTCCCGGTAAGGGGTTGCTTTCGGGGCAGCGGCTCAGTGGCCGGTCGAGCCGCCGTTGTCGCGGCGGTCGAGGGCGCGCTGGAGGGCGGCTGCGGCGTTCTTGCGGTCGGACTCGCTCGTACGGGAGATACGACGGACTCGGCGGCGGGCGGTCGTCTCGGCCATGGGAAATCGACTCCTTCGAGTTCCTGGAATGCACGACTGGCGTGCACAGAAGGGATGCGAGACTCCCCCACTGCCTTAAGGGCGTGGGAGGTGCCCCCAGAAGAGGCGGGGAGCGGTGCCGCAGGGGTTGCCTGCACGGGGCCCGGCTCACGACCGCCATTCGCTTGGTCGAGCGAGACGTTCGGCTCCTACAAAACTAAGGGAGGAGCGCGCGTCTGTCTCCACAATTACTCGGACTTCCTGCTATCTGAGACGGCGAGGTGGCCCGCACCGCGCTGAGCTGCGGTTTCGCATGCGTCGGCAGCTCCGCGAGTCGACGGGGTGCCGAAGAGCGGGCGGCGGAGACACGATGGACGGCAGCGGCCGTATCCGCCGCCCCGGTCCACGCGACGCGGCGGCACATCCGGGAGGGAGTCCCGCATGACCACGGAACAGCCCCGCACCCAGGTGACGACCCAGCACCGCTTCGGCGGACCGGAGGTCCTGACGGTCGAGGACCGGCCGCGTCCCGTGCCCGCGGCCGGCGAGGTGCTGGTCCGGGTGCGCGCGGCGGGCGTCAGCCCGGAGGACCGGCTGGCCCGCTCGGGGTCGGCCCCGGTGTACGGGGAGCCGCCGTTCACGCTGGGCAGGGACGTCTCCGGCGTGGTGGAGGAGGTCGGTGCCGAGGTCGTAGGGTTCCGCCCCGGCGACGAGGTGTTCGGTCCGGTCGACGGCGGCGGTCACGCCCTCCATGTCACCGCGCCGGCCGGCCACCTCGCGGTGAAGCCCGCCCCGCTGGACCACGTTCGCGCCGCCGCCGCGCCGACGGCGACGCTCACCGCCTGGCAGGCCCTGATCGACATCGCCCGGGTCGGGCCGGGCACCCGTGTGCTGATCCACGCGGCCGCGGGCGGGGTGGGACACGCGGCGGTCCAGCTCGCCAAGGCGGAGGGCGCGTACGTCATCGGCACCGCCCGCGCCGACGATCACGCCTTCCTGCGCGACCTCGGCGCCGACGAACTCGTCGACGACACCACCACCGACTTCACCACCGCCGTCCACGACATCGAGGTCGCCCTCGACCTGGTCGGCGGCGCCCACGGCCCGCGCACCCTGGGCACCCTGCGTCCGAAGGGCCTGCTGATCTGCGCCGTCCCCGGCGACCTGGGCCTCGCCCCGGAGGACGTGGAGGCCCGCGGGATGCGCTTCGCGGTCGTACAGGCGGAACCCTCCGCCGAACGCCTGACGAAGATCGCCGCCCTGCTGACGGACCACCGCATCCGCCTCCACGTGGACGCGACTTTCCCGCTCGCGGAGGTGGCCGAGGCGCACGAGCTGGGCGAGGCGGGGGGTGTGCGGGGCGGGGTGGTGCTGGTGATGCCGGACTGAGGCCGTCCGGGACTCAGAGCACCCCCGTGACCGCCTCCCGGAAGCCCTTCGGGTCCTCCACCCACGGGAGGTGCCCGGCCTCCCGCAGCACCACCCGCCGGACCCGCGGCAACGCCCGCTCCAGGGAGTCCACGGACGAGCGGGGCCGGATGTCCTTGGCGCCGTCGACGATGAGCACGGGCAGATCGAGGGCCTGGCAGGCGGCGTACAGCTCGGGGGTGCCCCAGGCGCGCCTCGTCTCGTCGTTCAGGGCCTTGTTGCACTCGGTGTTGATCCCGAACCAGGGGTCGGCCATGCGTCCGGCGTGCTCCGACGCCCGCTCGCGGTCCTCGAACTCGATCGACCACTGCAGGACCGCCCGCTCGCGGTCCCCGTCCGGCAACTCCCGCCAGCGGGCGAGCCGTTCGGGGACCTCCCCGAGGCGGGCGAGGAAGTTCTCCTTGAAGGGCCCGTGCCAGTCGGACACCGGGTCGATGCCCGTACCGCTGACATAGACGAGCGCACCGACCCGCTCCGGACGGGCCAGCGCATAGCTCAACGCCAGCTGCGCGCCCCAGGAATGGCCGAGCAGAGCCATGCGCTCCAGCCCGAAGTGCCGTCGTACGGCGTCGAGATCGGCCACGAACCGCTCGGTGGTCCACGGCCCGGCGCACCGCTCCGACCGCCCGCACCCACGCTGGTCCCAGCGGACGACGGCGGCCCGGTCGGCCAGCAGCTCGGCCACGTCCTCCAGGTGGTCCCACAGTCCGGGCCCGCCGTGGCACAGCACCAGAGGCTCGCCCGCCCCGTGCCGCGAAGCCCACAGCCGTACGCCGTCGTCGGTCGTCACTGTCTGCGTCATGGCGAAGAGTCTGCCCGCTCCGGAACCGGCGAAGGGCCGGGCAAGTACCCGGCCCCTCTTATGTCCTGACCGTCCGTCAGCCCATGTGCGGGTACGTGTAGTCGGTCGGCGGGACCAGGGTCTCCTTGATGGCGCGGGTCAGCGTCCAGCGCATCAGGTTCTGGGGGGCGCCCGCCTTGTCGTTCGTGCCCGAGGAGCGGCCGCCGCCGAAGGGCTGCTGGCCGACGACGGCACCGGTCGACTTGTCGTTGATGTAGAAGTTGCCGGCCGCGTAGCGCAGCTTGTCCATCGTGTACGCGGCGGCGGCGCGGTCGCCCGAGATGACCGAGCCGGTCAGCGCGTAGTCGGACACCGACTCCATCTGGGTCAGCATCTCGTCGTACCTGTCGTCCTCGTAGACGTGCACGGCGAGGATCGGGCCGAAGTACTCGGTGGTGAAGACCTCGTTCTCCGGGTCCGCGCACTCGATGACGGTCGGGCGGACGAAGTAGCCGGTCGAGTCGTCGTACGAGCCTCCCGCGACGATCGTGCAGGCGGGGTCCGCCTTCGCGCGGTCGATGGCCGCCTTGTTCTTGGCGAACGCGCGCTCGTCGATGACCGCGCCGATGAAGTGGGACAGGTCGGTGACGTCACCCATGGTGATGTAGTCGACCTCGGCGGCGAACTCCTCGCGGAAACCGTTGTTCCAGATCGACGCCGGGATGTACGCCCGGGAGGTTGCCGAACACTTCTGGCCCTGGTACTCGAAGGCACCGCGGGTCAGGGCGGTCTTGAGGATCGCGGGGTCGGCGCTCGGGTGGGCGACGACGAAGTCCTTGCCGCCGGTCTCGCCGACCAGGCGCGGGTAGGAGCGGTACTTCTCGATGTTGGCGCCGACCGTCTTCCACAGGTACTGGAAGGTCTTGGTCGAGCCGGTGAAGTGGATGCCGGCGAGGTCGCGGTGGGCCAGGGCGACCTTGGAGACCTCGATGCCGTCGCCGGTGACGAGGTTGATGACGCCCTTGGGCAGACCGGCCTCCTCAAGGATCTGCATGAGGAGCACGGCGGCGTGCGTCTGGGTCGGGCTCGGCTTCCACACCACCACGTTGCCCATGAGCGCGGGCGCGGTCGGCAGGTTGCCCGCGATCGCCGTGAAGTTGAACGGCGTGATCGCGTAGACGAAGCCTTCCAGCGGGCGGTGGTCGAGGCGGTTCCAGACGCCCGGGGAGTTGGCCGGGGGCTGCTCGGCGAGCAGGTCACGGGCGTACTTGACGTTGAAGCGCCAGAAGTCGACCAGCTCGCAGGGGGTGTCGATCTCGGCCTGCTGGGCGGTCTTCGACTGGCCCAGCATGGTCGAGGCGGCCAGCGTCTCGCGCCAGGGGCCGGCCAGCAGCTCGGCGGCGCGCAGGATGATCGCGGCGCGGTCGTCGAAGGACATCGCACGCCAGGCGGGCGCGGCGGCGAGGGCCGCGTCGATGGCGTCCTGGGCGTCCTGCTGGGTGGCGTTGCCGTACGTCCCGAGGACGGCCTTGTGGTTGTGCGGCTGCACGACGTCGAAGCGGTCGCCGCCGCCGAGCCGCTTCTCGCCGCCGATGGTGCACGGCAGGTCGACCGGGTTCTCGGCCAGCTCCTTCAGCTTGGCCTCCAGCCGGGCGCGTTCGGGCGAGCCGGGGGCATAGCCGTGCACCGGCTCGTTGACGGGGGTGGGGACCTGGGTCACAGCGTCCATGAGTTCCGTAACTCCTTACTGAGCGGGTGGGTCAGCCCGTGGTGATGAGGGAGCGGGCGAAGAAGCGCAAGTTGGCCGGCTTCTCCGCGAGGCGCCGCATGAAGTAGCCGTACCAGTCGGTGCCGTAGGCGGTGTAGACGCGCACGCGGTGGCCCTCGGCGGCCAGTCGCAGTTGCTCCTCGCTCCTGATGCCGTAGAGCATCTGGAACTCGTACTCGTCGAGCTTGCGCCCGGCGCGGTGGGCGAGTTCCTGGGCGATGGAGATGAGCCGGGGGTCGTGGGACCCGATCATCGGGTACCCCTCGCCCTCCATGAGGATCTTCAGGATCCGCACGTACGCTTTGTCGATCTCGTGCTTGTGCTGGTGGGCGACCTCGGCGGGCTCCTTGTACGCCCCCTTCACCAGGCGCACGCGGCTGCCGTTCTCGGCGAGGCGGCGGGCGTCGGCCTCGGTGCGGAAGAGGTAGGCCTGGATGACGCAGCCGGTCTGCGGGAAGTCCTTCCGCAGCTCCTCGTGGATCGCGAACATCGAGTCGAGGGTGGTGTGGTCCTCCGCGTCGAGCGTGACGGTCGTCCCGATGGCGGCCGCGGCCTCGACGACGGGCCGGACGTTGGCGAGAGCCAGCTCGTGCCCGCCCGCGAGCGCCTGCCCGAACATCGACAGCTTGACGGACATCTCCGCGCGGGTGCCCAGCTCCAGCTGCTTCAGCCGGTCGACCAGCTCCAGGTACGCGTCCCGCGCGGCGGCGGCCTGCCCGGGCGTGGTGATGTCCTCGCCGACGACGTCCATCGTCAGCTCCAGCCCTCTGTCCGTCAGCTCCCGGACGATCGGCACGATCTCGTCGACGGTCTCACCCGGGATGAAGCGGTCCACGACCTGCCTGGTCACCGGGGCCGCCGAGATCAGCCGTCGTATCCGGTCGCTGCGCGACGCGGCGAGAATCACGGGACCCAGCACGGGGCACCTCCACACAGGAGCAGCGGATGGCCGGAACCCGGTCATTCGGGTACGGCACGGAGAACCACCGTGAAACCTAAGGATCCCTCCGATCGTCTGCCATCGACAGCTGTCACGCATCCGTGCCGCAGATCTCAGACAGATGTATGAAGGGCGCGCGAAATGCGGGAGAATGCCCGAGTGACGACGTCGGAGTACAAGGACCACAAGGGCGAATACCAGGAACTGGTCGACGAGATCTCGGAGCTCCTCGGCGCACCCGCGACGCTGGAGAACCGTGACTTCGAGCTGATCGCCTTCGGGGCGTACGACAGCGAGGGCGAGCTGGATGCCTCCGCCCTGGACCCGGTTCGCACCCGCTCGATCCTGACCCGGCGCTCCACGGCCGCGGTCCGCACCTGGTTCGAGGGCTTCGGCATCACCCGGGCGACCGCCCCGGTCCGCATTCCGCCCACCCCGGAGGCGGGGGTGTACCGCGGACGGATCTGTCTCCCCGTACGCCATCGCGGTGTCGTCCTCGGCTACGTCTGGCTGCTGGACGACGATCCCGGGCCGACCGATCGGCAACTGACCGCCGCCATGGAGGTGACGACCCGGATCGGCGCCCTGCTCGCGGACGAGGCGCAGCACGGGGCGGACCTCTCGCGGGAACTCCGTGCGGTGCTCACCGCCGAGCGCGACTGGCAGCGCGACATGACGGTCGCCGAACTCCGCACCGCCCTCGGCCCCCGAGCCGACACCCTCCACACGGTGATCTGCGTGACCCCCTGGCCCTCCGCCGACCCGGACGACGCCCCCTCCGTCCGTACGGTCCCGGGAGCGACGGCCCTGTGCACGCTGCCCTGGGGGACGACGGCCACGGCGCTGGCCCTGCTGGTACGACTGCGCTCGGCGGACGTGATGACACCGGCGACGTCGGCGGCGGGGCGGTTGCTGGAGCGGGGGCGGGGCACCGGCGCCGCCGCCGGCATCGCGGCGGCCCGCGCCGGGCTGGTGGACCTGGGCGTCGCCTGGCGGGAGGCCGCGGCCGCCGCCCGCGCGGCCCTCGCGGAACCCCACCTCGGCCCGATCGCCGAGTGGTCGTCCATCGGCCCGTACCGCCTCCTGACCTCCCTCCCCCCGGAAACGGCCCACGACCCCGCCGTACGCGCGCTTCTGTCCCCCACCCATCGCGAACTCGCCCGCACCGCCGAGGTGTACCTCGACTGCGCGGGCCAGGCGGGCCGGACGGCGGCGGAGCTGGGGATCCACCGCCAGACGCTGTACTACCGGTTGTCGCGGGTGGAGCAGCTGACGGGGCTGGACCTGGATGACGGGGAGGACCGACTGCTGCTGCACATGGCGTTGAAAGGGGCGCGTCTCTAGGGTCAGACCCGGCTTTTGAAAACGATTGTCATCATGCTACGGTCAGCGCACACTCACCCCTTGACCGCCCCTTTACCCGGAGGGTCCCGTGCGCCTGCCCGCTCACCGCCTGCTCCCCGCCACCGCCCTCACGGCCGCCACCGCTCTGCTCACCGGCTGTTTCGCCGGGTCGGATTCGGCGACGGACGGTGAAGGGGGCGGCAAGCGAATACGTGTCGCGATGATGCAGCCCCCACGTTCCGGGCTGTCACCGCTGTCCGACGACGCGTTCAAGCTGTCCCGCTGGTCGACGGCGGAGACGCTGGTGACGCTGGACGAGGAGGGGGATGCCGAGGCCGCGCTGGCCACCAAGTGGACCCAGTCGGGGAAGAGCTGGACGTTCACCGTCAGGGACGGGGTCACCTTCCACGACGGCACGGAACTGACCGCCGAGGACGTCGTCCGCTCCCTCAGCGCGGCCGCCGGCGCCGCCCCCAAGCCCCGCATCCTCGACGGCGTCGAGCTGACGGCGAAGGCCCAGGGCGGCGACACGGTCGTCGTCACCACGGGCGACGAGGACCCCCTCGTCCCGCAGCGGCTCAGCTCCCCGCAGCTGTCGATCCTCGCGGCGAAGGCGTATCAGGGGAAGACCGTGAACCCCGTCGGCGCCGGCACCGGCCCCTTCGAGCTGACCAAGGTCAACGGCACCTCCTCAGCCACCCTCGACCGCTACGACGACTACTGGGGCGACAAGGCCAAGTCCCCCGGAATCGACGTGAAGTTCGTGCCGGACGGCACCGCCCGCGCCGCCGCCCTCCGCAGCGGCGAGGCCGACATCGTCGAGGCGGTGCCCGTGTCGCAGGCCGCACTGCTGGACGAGGACCTGATCACCGAGGTCCCGATGCCGCGCACCAACACCCTGTACCTCAACACCGAGAAGGGCGCCTTCAAGGACGCCTCGCTGCGTGCCGCCGCCCGCGAGGCGATCGACGCCAAGTCGCTCGTAGAAGGCGTGTACGAGGGTCGCGCCGACGTCGCCGAGGGGCTGCTGGGCCCCGCGCTGCCGTGGGCGGCCGAGATCCGCAAGCCGGTGACACGGACCAAGGCGGGCGCCCCCTCCGGGAAGACCATCACCATCGGCACCTACACCGACCGGGCCGAACTGCCCGAGGTGGCCGCGGCCCTGCAACAGCAGCTGCAGAAGGCGGGGTTCAAGGTGAAGCTGGACATCCGCGAATACGCGAACATCGAGTCCGACGCCCTGGCCGGCGAGTTCGACGCGTTCATCCTGTCCCGGGCCACCGTCCTCGACTCCGGCGACCCGGTCGCCTACCTGCACAGCGACTTCGCCTCCGACGGCTCCTTCGCCCTCTCCCAGCTCGCCGACTCCTCCGTGGACCAGGCGGTACAGAAGTCCGGCGAGGCCAAGGTCGGTGACACCCGCCGCGCGGCGATCATCGCCGCCGAGGCCGCCGTGCTCGCCACCGACGCGGCCGTGCCGATGCTCCACGAGCGGGTGATCCAGGGCGACGCCACCGGCGTCGTCGGCGCCGCTCACGACCCGCGCGAGCGCGAGCTCGTCACCGCGGACACGTACGTCAAGTGAAGCCGACCGCAGCCGGGATGACCCGGGTCCTGTGCCTCCTTGGGGTCCTGACCGCCGTGGGCCTGCTGCCCTGGCTCTCCGGCAAGGACCCGGCGCTGACCGTACTGCGCGCGCGGTCCGCCGAGCAGGAGGCGACCCCCGAGGCCCTGGACGCCATACGGCGGGACCTCGGGCTGGACGAGGGCCCCCTCTCGATGCTGGGCGGTTGGGCGGCCGACCTGCTGCGCGGCGATCTCGGCACGTCCTGGGTGTCGGGGAGCGAGGTGCTGCCGTCCGTGGTCTCCGGACTCCAGGTCTCGCTGGGGCTGATGGGCGCGGCACTGGGCGTGGCGCTGCTGCTGTCCGTCGTCCTGGTCGCGCCCGTGCTGGTGCGGGGGCGGGGCTCGGCCGGGGCCTTCGCCGCGATGCTGGCCGCCGTGCCCGAGTTCCTGCTGGCCACGATCGCGTTGCTGGTGTGCGGGGTGTGGCTGGGCTGGCTGCCGACGTCCGGGTGGGTGGGGCCCGAGTACATGGTCCTGCCCGCGCTCGCCCTCGGTGTTCCGGCGGGCGGCCTGCTCGGCCGGCTGGTCGCGGACGCGCTGCCCGCCGTACTGGACGAGCGGTGGGTGGAGCTGTGGCGGGGCGCGGGAGTCAACCGCGCCCGGATCGCGGGAGCCGCCCTGCGGCGCGTACTGCCGCCGCTGGTCCCGCAGTTCGGGATGGCCGCCGTCGGTCTCACCGGGGGCGCGGTCGCCGTTGAGGTGGTGTTCGCGGTGCCCGGCATCGGGCGCACGGCCCTCGGTGCGGCCAGGTCACAGGACCTGCCGCTGCTCCAGGGCGCGATCCTCGCCCTCCTCGCCCTCGGCCTTGTCACCGGCGCGCTGGCCGCTCTGCTGCGGCGCCGGCTGCTGGGCCCTGCCCTGCGTGACGCCGGGCTGGCCCTGCCGCCGGTCCGTCCGGTCCGTACCCACCCCGCGATCCCGTTGACCTTGCTCACCGTGCTTGCCGTGGCCATCGGCTGGGGCCTGCTGCGCGACCCCTACGCGATCGACACGACGGCCCGCCTCGCCGCGCCCTCCTGGTCACACCCGCTCGGCACCGACGGCCTCGGCCGTGATGTGCTCGCCCGTCTCGGCCACGGGGCCGCCTCGACCGTCGGCACGGCGGCGGCCGTCGGGCTGCTCGGGCTGCTGATCGCACTGACGCTGGGTTTCCTGCCGGGCGTGGCCACCGGAGCCGCCGACATCGCCAACGCCCTGCCCCCGGTGATCGTCGGCATCCTGGTCGCGGCGGCCGTGGGACCCGGCACCGGCGGCGCCGCCCTCGCGGTCACCCTGCTGTCCTGGCCCGCGCTGTCGGCGCACGCGGCGGCCCTGGTGCAGGAGGTACGCGCGTCGGCATTCCTGACCGCCCAACGCGCCATCGGCGCACCCCCGTTGTGGATCCTCACCCGGCACATCCTGCCGTCGGTGGCCGGCCCCGTCGCCCGGCACGCCCTCCTGCGTCTGCCCGGCATCGCCCTCGCCCTGGCCTCCCTCGGCTTCCTCGGGCTCGGCGCCCAGCCGCCCGCCCCCGAGTGGGGCCTGCTCCTCGACGAGTCCCGCGCCTACGTGGAACGCGCCCCGTGGGCGGCCCTCGCCCCGGCGGTGGCACTGGCCCTGCTGGCCGGCCTCGCCGTGTCTGGAGCGGCGTACGCGCAGGGCCGTCGCAGCCCCCGGCGGGTCACGAAGAAGCGTGTCACGACGAAGAAGGAGGCCCTCGTTGCAGCCTGAGGCACTGCTCTCGGTACGCGATCTCCGCATCGCCTTCGACGGCGTCGAGGCCGTCCGCGGCCTGTCCTTCGACGTCCGCCCGCGCGAAGTCCTCGCCGTGGTCGGCGAGTCGGGCGCGGGGAAGTCCCTCACGGCCCGCGCCCTGCTCGGCATGCTCCCACCGGGCGCGACGGTCGGCGGGAGCATCCGGCTCCTGGGCAAGACCGACCTCGCCGCCCAGCGCGGCCGCCGTATCGCCCTCGTCCCGCAGGACGCCCTCTCCGCGCTCTCCCCCGTGCACCGGGTGGGCGACCAACTCGCCGCCGCCGTACGGTCGGTGGCCCGTGTCTCCCGGAAGGAAGCCCGGGCCCGGGCGGTGGCCGCGCTCGACCGCGTCGGCATCCCGGACGCCACTCGAAAGGCCCGCGCCTATCCGCACGAGTTCTCCGGCGGCATGCGGCAGCGCGCGGTGATCGCGATGGCGACCATCAACGAACCGGACGTCCTCGTCGCCGACGAACCGACCACCGCGCTGGACGAGGAGCGCCGCGACCAGGTGCTCCGGGTGCTCGGCGAGCAGCGCGAGGCGGTCGGGGCGGCGCTCGTCCTGGTCACCCACGACCTGGACGTCGTACGCCAGCACGCGGACCGCGCGCTGGTGATGTACGCCGGGCGCCTGACCGAACTCGGTCCGGCGGACGAGGTGTTGACCCGGCCCCTGGCTCCCTACACGGCGGGCCTCCTGGCCTCACTCCCCGAACACGCGCGCGGCCGCCGTCTGCCCACGCTCCCCGGTACCCCGCCCGCCCCGGGCGCCCTGCCCGCGGGCTGTGCCTTCGCGCCGCGCTGCCCGCTCGCTGCGGAGGCCTGCCACCACGAGGAGCCGGAGCCTGTCCCGGTGGACGAGCGGCTGGTCGCCTGCCACCGATGGGCAGAAGTCCCGGACCTCGCCGTCGAGTTGTTCATGGAGAAACCGCATGCCTCTTCTTCTTGAGGTCCGCGACCTCGTCGTCCGCTACGGACCGGTCACGGCGGTGGACCATGTCTCCTTCTCCCTGAAGGCCGGCGAGACCCTCGCCCTCAACGGCCCCTCCGGCTGCGGCAAGTCCTCCACGGCGCTGGCGGTACTGCAACTGCGCCGCCCGGACGGCGGCGAAGTCGGCTTCGAGGGCCGGGAGTTGACCACCCTGACCGAACGCGAGCTGCGCCCTCTCCGCCCGCGCATACAGCCCGTCTTCCAGGATCCGTACGGCTCCCTCAGCCCCCGCCACCGCATCCGCGACGCCGTCGCGGAACCGCTGAAGGTCCAGGGCCGCTGGAACGCGGAGACCGGCCCCGCCCGCGTGGCCGAACTCCTCGACCGGGTCGGCCTCGACCCGTCGTACGGCGACCGTCACCCGCACGAACTCTCCGGCGGCCAGTGCCAGCGCGCCGGCATCGCCCGCGCGCTCGCCTCCGAGCCGCGCCTGCTGATCCTCGACGAACCGGTGTCGGCCCTCGACCCGTCCGTGCGGGCCGGCGTGCTGAACCTGCTCGCCGACCTCCAGGACGAGCTGGGGCTCGGCTACCTGTTCATCTGCCACGACCGGGCGGTCGTACGGCACTTCGCGGACCGGGTGATCGAGATGCGGGACGGGCGGGTCAGCTCTTCGTAGCTCCGGCGATCACCTGGCGCAGCCCTTCCGTGAGTTGCTCCGCGCCGGGTGCGGTCTCGGGGTCGAAGCTCCACTGCGCGATGAGGCCGGTCATCAGGGTCACGTAGAACAGGCCGAGGGTGTCCGCGGTCTCGTCGGAGACGTCCTCCTCGCGCCCGCCCATGAGCAGCGGGACAAGCCCGCGCCCGGCCTCGCGCTGGGCGCGCGCCAGGTGGTCGCGCACCTCGGGCATCTGGTCTCCCATGGCCACGACCTCCATGCTGAGGTGCCAGATGGAGCCCGGCTTCCGCATGGTGCCGACGATGTTCGACCACACCTCCTGGAACCGTTCGAGGGAGCCGGGCTCGGCGCTCAGGCCGGCCCCGTCCCCCTCGAAGGCATCGCCCATGTCCTCGACGAGCAAGACGTAGGCCTGCGCGAGCAGCGCGCCCTTCGAGCCGTAGTGGTAGCCGATGGACGCCAGGTTCGTCCCCGACTCCTTGACGATGTCGCGTGCCGTCGTGCGGGCGAAGCCCTTCTGCAGGAGGCAGCGCTTGGCGCCTTCGAGCAGATCCTCACGGTGTCCCATGCGAGCCACCTTACCGCCGCCGCATACAACTGTCCCAGACGTTCGTCTTATACAGCCGTTCTAGACAAGCGTTTAGGACGCGCGTACATTCCTCCGCATGACGACGAACCCGACGAGCACTTCCGTGGGCCTCCGAGCCGGGCGCCGCGAATGGACCGCCTTCGGCGTGCTGATGCTTCCGCTGCTGCTGGTCTCCATGGATGTCTCGGTCCTCTACTTCGCGATCCCGGCGATCAGCGCGGACCTGGAACCGAGCGGCACCCAGCAGCTGTGGATCTTCGACATCTACGCCTTCGTGCTGGCCGGCCTGCTGATGACGATGGGCTCACTCGGCGACCGCATCGGCCACCGCAGGCTCCTCCTGATCGGCGCCGCCGCCTTCGGCGCGGCCTCGCTGGTGGCGGCGTACGCGCACAGCGCCGAGACCCTCATCGCGGCCCGCGCGGTCCTCGGCATCGGCGGCGCGACCCTGATGCCGTCGACGATCGCGCTGACCCGCACGATGTTCACCGACCCCGGCCAGCGCGCGAAGGCGATCGGCATGTGGTCCGGCGTGATGACGGCCGGCATCGCACTCGGCTCGGTGATGAGCGGTGTGCTGGTCGAGTACTTCTGGTGGGGTTCGGTCTTCCTGGTCAACCTGCCCGCGATGACACTGCTGCTGCTCCTCGGGCGGGTACTGCTCCCCGAGTCGAAGAACCCTGTTCCCGGCCGCTTCGACTGGCCGAGCGTTCCGCTGTCGATGGCCGCCGTGCTCCCCGTGGTCTACGGCCTCAAAGAGATCCCGTCCGAGGGCTGGAACGTCCGCTACGTCGTCTCGATCACCGTCGGTCTGCTCTTCGCGGCCCTCTTCGTCCACCGCCAGCGCACCGCCGCCTCGCCGATGATCTCCCCCGCCCTGTTCCGCGGCCGCGGCTTCGCACCCGCCGTGGCCCTGAACCTGGTCTCGGCGTTCGGGATCATGGGGTCGGCCTACTTCACCACGCAGTACCTGCAGTCGGTGCTCGACAAGAGCGCGCTGGAGGCGGCCCTGTGGGCGCTGCTGCCGTCGCTACCCATCGCGGCGGCGGCCCCGGTCGCCGCCGCCCTGGTCCAGCGGGGCGTCGACCGCGCCCACGTCGTCACCGCGGGCTTCGCGATCTCAGCGGGCGGCTTCGCACTGCTGTCCCTCGCCGGCACGGACTCGATGTGGCTGGTGCTGGCCGCGTGCGCTGTGCTCGCCGTCGGCGGCGTCATCGTGATGTCCCAGCTCATGGACCTCGCGATGGGCACCGCCCCGGTGGAGCGGGCGGGCTCCGCCTCCTCGCTGATGGAGACGGGCGCGGAGTTCGGCGGCGCGCTGGGCATGGCGGTGCTCGGAGCGATCGGTGCGGCGGTCTACCGGCACGAGATTCCGGGCTCGGCGCCCGACGTGGCCCACGAGACGCTGGGCGGGGCGCTGGCCGTGGCCGACCAGGTGCCCGGGCTGGCCACGGCCGCTCGGGAGGCGTTCACCAGTGGGATGCAGGGGGCGGCGATCGCGGGAGCGGTGGTCTTGGCGGGGGCGGCCGTGCTGGCGGCGGTGACGCTGCGGCGGGTCCAGGTGCGGGAGGAGACTCCGGAGCCGGAAAAGGTCCTGGCATGACAGAAGCCGGGTGAACCGAGATCTCTCGGCTCACCCGGCTTCCTGCCGTCACACGTCCTCAAACGCCGTCGAACGCCGTCGAACGTCAGACCAGGTTCACCGCGCGGGCCGACGTCGCGCCGATCTCCGCCTCGACCTCGGCCAGCACCCCGGCGGGCACGGTGTCGTCCACGGTCAGCACGGCCAGCGCCTCGCCGCCCGCCACCGCCCGCGACACCTGCATGCCGGCGATGTTGATGCCGGCCTCGCCGAAGACGCGGCCGACGGTGCCGACGACGCCCGGACGGTCCTCGTACCGCAGGACGACCATGTGGTCGGCGAGCGCGAGGTCGACGTCGTACTCGCCGACCGCGACGAGCTTCTGCAGGTGCTTGGGGCCGGCCAGCGTGCCGGAGACCGCGACCTCCTCGCCGCTGCCGAGCGTGCCGCGCACGGTCACCACGTTGCGGTGGTCGGCGGACTCCGAGCTCGTCGTCAGGCGAACCTCGACACCGCGCTCCTGCGCGAACAGCGGGGCGTTGACGTACGACACGGTCTCGTCGACGACGTCCTCGAAGACACCCTTGAGGGCGCTGAGCTCCAGCACCTTCACGTCGTGCTGGGTGATCTCGCCGTACACCTCGACGTCGAGGCGGACCGCGACCTCACCGGCGAGCGCCGTGAAGATCCGGCCGAGGCGCTCGGCGAGCGGCAGGCCCGGCTTGACGTCCTCGGCGATGACGCCGCCCTGGACGTTGACCGCGTCCGGGACCAGCTCGCCGGCGAGGGCCAGGCGCACCGACCTGGCGACGGCGATACCGGCCTTCTCCTGCGCCTCGTCGGTGGACGCGCCGAGGTGCGGGGTACAGACGACCTGGTCGAGCTCGAACAGCGGGGAGTCCGTGCAGGGCTCCTTCGCGTACACGTCCAGGCCGGCGCCGGCGACGCGGCCCTCCTTGAGCGCCGAGTACAGCGCCTCCTCGTCGACGATCCCGCCGCGCGCGGCGTTGACGATGCGCACGCTCGGCTTGACCTTGTGCAGCGCCTCGTTGCCGATGAGACCGAGGGTCTCGGGGGTCTTCGGCAGGTGCACGGTGATGAAGTCCGCGACCTCGAGCAGCTCGTCCAGCGACAGCACCTTGACGCCCATCTGCGCGGCCCGCGCGGGCTGCACGTAGGGGTCGTAGGCGACGACCTTCATGCCGAAGGCCGACATCCGCTGGGCGACGAGCGCGCCGATACGGCCCAGACCCACGACACCGAGGGTCTTCTCCGCGAGCTCGACACCCGTGTATTTGCTGCGCTTCCACTCGCCGTTCTTCAGGGCGGTGTTGGCCTGCGGGATGTGGCGCGCGGTGGCGAGCAGGAGGCCGCAGGCCAGCTCGGCGGCGGTCACGATGTTCGAGGTGGGGGCGTTGACGACCATGACGCCGGCCTTGGTGGCGGCGGAGACGTCGACGTTGTCCAGGCCGACGCCGGCTCGCGCGACGACCTTCAGCTTGTTCGCGGCGGCGACGGCCTCGGCGTCGACCTTGGTGGCCGAGCGGATCAGGATCGCGTCGACGTCGGCGATGGCGGGCAGCAGCTCGGCCCGGTCCGCGCCGTTGACGTGCCGGATCTCGAAGTCCGGGCCCAGGGCGTCGACGGTCGCGGGCGACAGCTCTTCAGCGATGAGTACGACAGGTTTCGAGCTCACGTGAGTCCTCACAGGTCCATTGCGGACGGCCGTCCCGACGGCCGCAGGCGGTGGAGGGTAGCCGCGTGGAAGACGCACGACGCTGTGGGCCCGACGCGTATGTAATGCAGCAGTCTAGTGCCGCGACGGAGGTCGTCCTGCGCCTCCACGGAAGGATCACTCGTCCGTGGCTGGACGCCGTGGACGAGCGGTAACCGGTGGTTCGGCGACGGGGCCGCGGCGATGCGCCGCGGCCCCGGCCCTACGGCCTACGCCTCGTCGTCGTTCACCCACGACATCAGCTTGCGCAGCTCCTTGCCGGTGGTCTCCAGCAGGGAGTCGGCGTCCTGCTGCTTGTACTCGTTGTACTTCTTCAGACCGCCGTGGTACTCGGCCATCCACTCACGGGCGAAGGTGCCGTCCTGGATCTCGGCGAGGACCTTCTTCATCTCGGCCTTGGTGGCGTCCGTGATGATCCGCGGGCCGGTGACGTAGTCGCCCCACTCGGCGGTCTCGGAGACCGACCAGCGCATCTTGTCCAGGCCGCCCTCGTACATGAGGTCGACGATCAGCTTCAGCTCGTGCAGGCACTCGAAGTAGGCGATCTCCGGCTGGTAGCCCGCCTCGGTCAGCGTCTCGAAACCGGCCTTGACCAGCGCGGCCGTACCACCGCACAGGACGACCTGCTCACCGAACAGGTCGGTCTCGGTCTCCTCGGTGAAGGTCGTCTTGATGACGCCGGCGCGGGTGCCGCCGATGCCCTTCGCGTACGAGAGAGCCAGCTCGAAGGCGCTGCCGGTCGCGTCCTGCTCGACCGCCGCGATACAGGGAACGCCGCGGCCCTCCTCGTACTGGCGGCGCACCAGGTGGCCCGGGCCCTTGGGGGCGACCATGCAGACGTCGATGCCGGCCGGGGGCTTGATGAAGTCGAAGCGGATGTTCAGGCCGTGGCCGAAGAAGAGGGCGTCGCCGTCCTTGAGGTTGTCCTTGATGGACTCCTCGTAGACCTGGGCCTGGATCGGGTCCGGGACCAGGATCATGATGACGTCGGCCTCGGTGGCGGCCTCGGCCGGGGTGACCACGCGCAGGCCCTGCTCCTCGGCCTTCGCCTTGGACTTGGAGCCCTCGTGCAGACCGACACGCACGTCGACACCCGAGTCACGGAGCGACAGCGCGTGGGCGTGGCCCTGGCTGCCGTAACCGATGACCGCGACCTTGCGGCCCTGGATGATGGACAGGTCGGCGTCGGCGTCGTAGAACAGCTCGGCCACTTTGGGTTCTCTCCTTGTGTGCAGGTGTTGCGTCCCACCGTATGACGGCGGGCGGAAGTCGAGTTTCGGGGTCTCGGTATACGGGCGGTCGGTGGTCGCCGACCGCCCGTTCTCGTTGTTAGGCGGACCGGTCCAGGGCGCGCAGCGACCGGTCGGTGATCGAACGCGAACCGCGGCCGATCGCGATCGTGCCGGACTGCACGAGCTCCTTGATGCCGAACGGCTCCAGCATCTTGAGCATCGCCGACAGCTTGTCGCCGCTGCCGGTGGCCTCGATGGTGACGGCCTCCGGGGAGACGTCGACCGTCTTGGCGCGGAACAGCTGGACGATCTCGACGATCTGGGAGCGCGTCTCGTTGTCGGCGCGCACCTTCACCAGAACGAGTTCCCGCTGAACGGCGGATCCGGCCTCCAGCTCGACGATCTTCAGCACGTTGACGAGCTTGTTGAGCTGCTTGGTGACCTGTTCGAGCGGCAGTTCCTCGATCACGTTCACCACGATGGTGATACGGGAGATCTCGGGGTGCTCGGTGACGCCGACGGCGAGCGAGTCGATGTTGAAGCCGCGGCGGGAGAACAGGGCGGCGATCCGGGCGAGGATGCCGGGCTTGTTCTCCACCAGGACGGAGAGCGTGTGCTTGGACATGTCTCTTGGGTCTTCCTCGCTCAGTCGTCTTCGTTGTCGCCGAAGTCGGGGCGGACGTCCCGGGCGGCCAGGATCTCGTCGTTGGAGGTGCCGGCGGCGACCATCGGCCACACCATGGCGTCCGCGTGGACGATGAAGTCGATGACGACGGGGCGGTCGTTGATGGAGTTGGCCTCTTCGATGACCTTGTCGAGATCGTCCGCGGACTCGCAGCGGATCGCGTAGCAGCCCATGGCCTCCGACAGCTTCACGAAGTCGGGGATGCGGGTGCCGGCGCTCGGCTCCTTGCCGTTGGACTCGGGGCCACTGTGCAGCACGGTGTTGGAGTACCGCTGGTTGTAGAACAGGGTCTGCCACTGGCGGACCATCCCGAGGACGCCGTTGTTGATGATGGCGACCTTGATCGGGATGTTGTTCAGGGCGCAGGTGGTGAGCTCCTGATTGGTCATCTGGAAGCAGCCGTCGCCGTCGATCGCCCAGACGGTCTGCGCGGGCGCGCCCGCCTTGGCACCCATGGCGGCCGGCACCGCGTAGCCCATCGTTCCGGCGCCGCCGGAGTTCAGCCAGGTCGCGGGCTTCTCGTACTGGATGTAGTGCGCGGCCCACATCTGGTGCTGGCCCACGCCCGCCGCGAAGATCGTGCCCTCGGGGGCGAGCTGGCCGATGCGCTCGATGACCTGCTGGGGGGAGAGCGAGCCGTCGTCGGGCTGGTCGTAGCCCAGCGGGTAGGTCTCGCGCCAGCGGTTGAGGTCCTTCCACCAGGCGCTGTAGTCGCCCCGGTGGCCTTCGCTGTGCTCCTTCTGGACGGCCTGGACCAGGTCCGCGATCACCTCGCGGGCGTCACCGACGATCGGCACGTCGGCGGCGCGGTTCTTGCCGATCTCCGCCGGGTCGATGTCGGCGTGGACGATCTTGGCGTACGGGGCGAAGCTGTCCAGCTTGCCGGTGACACGGTCGTCGAAGCGGGCTCCGAGGGCGACGATCAGGTCGGCCTTCTGCAGCGCGGTGACGGCGGTGACCGCACCGTGCATGCCCGGCATTCCCACGTTCAGCGGGTGGCTGTCGGGGAATGCGCCGAGCGCCATCAGGGTGGTGGTGACGGGCGCTCCGGTGAGTTCGGCGAGGACCTTCAGCTCGGCGGTGGCATGGGCCTTCAGGACGCCGCCGCCGACGTAGAGGACGGGCCGCTTGGCCTGGATGATCAGCTTGGCGGCCTCGCGGATCTGCTTGGCGTGCGGCTTGGTCACCGGGCGGTAGCCGGGCAGGTCCAGGACCGGTGGCCAGGAGAAGGTCGTCCGCGCCTGGAGGGCGTCCTTGGCGATGTCGACCAGGACCGGGCCGGGGCGGCCGGTGGCGGCGATGTGGAACGCCTGCGCGATCACCCGCGGGATGTCCTCGGCCTTGGTGACCAGGAAGTTGTGCTTGGTGATCGGCATGGTGATGCCGACGATGTCCGCCTCCTGGAAGGCGTCCGTGCCGATCGCCTTGGAGGCCACCTGGCCGGTGATCGCCACGAGCGGCACCGAGTCCATGTGGGCGTCCGCGATCGGCGTCACCAGGTTGGTGGCACCGGGGCCGGAGGTCGCCATGCAGACGCCGACCTTGCCAGTGGCCTGCGCGTAACCGGTGGCCGCGTGGCCGGCGCCCTGCTCGTGCCGGACCAGGACGTGGCGCACCCGTGAGGAGTCCATCAGCGGGTCGTACGCCGGGAGGATCGCACCACCGGGAATACCGAATACCGTCTCGGCGCCGACCTCCTCGAGAGAGCGGATGAGGGACTGCGCGCCCGTGACGTTCTCGGGGGCGGGCTGGTGTCCTCCGGATCGGGGCCGCGGCTGCGGATGATGGGCCCCGGTGGCCTGCTCGGTCATCGTCATTCTCTTCTCGATGCTGAGGGTTTTTGCGAGGTTTGTGCGGTGTACGGCTCTTGTACGGCAGGTGTCTGTGCAACAAAAAACCCCTCGTGCCGTGAGGCAAGCGAGGGGAGCGCGCCGGGTGCGGTCGCTGAGAGTTCCGGGTCTGCCCGGACGTCACCAGCGTCAGCCGACGCGCTTTCCAAGTACGAGAATTCGGGTGCGCATGGGTCTGACCCTCCCCCCGGCGCACACTCACTGTCAAGTGGGTGGGACGGGAGTCTCATTATGTGAGCGGAGGGTGGTTCCGCCACCGAAAACCGCCGGCACACCACCGGTGTACACCCCCGCACCGCCACCCGCGAACGCGGGCTCCGCCGGTCCGTGCGGCACCGGATAGTGGCCGGATCCGAGCGCTCTGCGCAGCCGGTACTCGTCCAGCGGGCCGGAGAACGCCATGCCCTGCCCGTGCGTGCACCCCATCGCGCGCAGCGCCACGACCTGCTCCGGCAGGTCCACGCCCTCGGCCACGGACTTGAGCCCGAGATCGCCGGCGATGCGCAGCAGCCCACCGGTGATCTTGTGCAGCCGGGCCGACTCGACGACGCCCTCGACCAGACCACGGTCGAGCTTCAGTACGTCGACGGGGAGCCTGCGCAGGGCCGTGATGGCCGCGTACCCGCTTCCGAAGCCGTCCAGGGCGATCCGGACACCGAGCCTGCGCAGGGCGCTCAGACGGCGTTCCAGCTCGTCCAGCGGAACCCGGGGGTCGGTGTCGGACAGCTCGATCACCAGCGCCCCGGACGGCAGCCCGTGCCGGGTCAGCAGGGCCTCGATCGAGGCGAGCGGCATCGAGCGGTCCAGCAGCCGGCGCGCGCCCATCCGCACCGCGACCGGCACGGCCAGCCCGTTGGTGGCGCGCTCGGCGGCCTGTTCCACGGCCTCCTCCAGGACCCAGCGCCCCAGCTCGGCCGTCTTGTCGCTGTCCTCGGCCACCCGCAGGAACTCGGCGGGCGTGAACAGCACGCCCTGCGAGGAGCGCCAGCGCGCCTGGGCGGCGACCGAGGTGATCCGGCCGTCCTCCAGGCACACCACGGGCTGGTGCAGCAGTGTGAACTCGCCGTCGTTCAGGGCGGCACGCAGACGGGTGGCCAGCTCGGCCTTCCGTACGACGTCCTGCTGCATCTGTGGGGCGTACAGCTCGACGCGGCCCTTGCCGCCCGCCTTGGCGCGGTACATGGCCAGGTCGGCGTTGCGCAGGATCTCGCCCGCACCGAGGCCGGGCTCGGCGAAGGCGACGCCGATGGAGGCGTTGACGCGGACGTCGTTGCCGTCGATGAGGTAGGGCTGGGAGAGCGTGATCCTGAGGCGGTCGGCGAGCTCCATGATGTGGCGCTCCCGGGCGGAGCGGTCACGGGCGCCGTCGCCGACGATCAGGGCCGCGAACTCGTCGCCGCCCAGCCGGGAGGCGGTGTCCCCCTGCCGGACCGCGTCCTGGAGTCTGCGGGCGGCCTGGACGAGCAGTTCGTCCCCGGCCTGGTGCCCGATCGTGTCGTTGACGGCCTTGAAGCCGTCCAGGTCGATGAAGAGCACC
This sequence comes from Streptomyces sp. a15, assembly GCF_059026085.1. NCBI lineage: Bacteria > Bacillati > Actinomycetota > Actinomycetes > Kitasatosporales > Streptomycetaceae > Streptomyces > Streptomyces sp. A15. The sequence goes on from NZ_JBWLKM010000003.1 coordinate 270,224, forward strand.
GCCGTGCCCCGCAGGGCGGCGCCGCGGTCGGTGGAGCGGCGCCCGGACAGGGCCTGCTGGACCCGCTTGGTGAACAGGGCGCGGTTGGGCAGGTCGGTCAGCGGGTCGTGCTCGGCGTTGTGCTGGAGCTGCGCCTGCAGGCGCACCCTTTCGGTCACGTCCCGGCTGTTGAAGATGAGGCCGCCGTGGTGCCGGTTGACGGTGGACTCGACGTTGAGCCAGCCGCCGTCGCCGGAGCGGAACCGGCACTCGATGCGCGTGGTGGGTTCTTCCAGTGGGCTGGCGGCGAGGAAGCGGCGCACCTCGTGCACCACGCAGCCCAGGTCCTCCGGGTGGATGAGGCCGGCCAGTTCCGTTCCCACCAGCTCCTCCGCGGGACGTCCGTAGACCCCGGCGGCGGCCGGGGAGACGTACCGGAGGATGCCGTTCGGTGCGGCGATCATGATGACGTCGCTGGAGCCCTGCACCAGGGAGCGGAAGTGGTTCTCCTTCTGCGCCAGCTCCTGGGTGAGGGTGATGTTGTCGAGCAGCATGATGCCCTGGCGCACCACGAGGGCGAGCACCACCGTGCCGCCGGTGAGGAGCACGACGCGGTCGACGCTGCGGCCGCTCAGGACGTTGTAGAGGATCCCGAGCGTGCAGACGGCGGCGGCGAGATAGGGCGTGAGGGCGGCCAGCGAACCGGCGATCGGCCGGGCGGCCGGATACCGGCTGTGATCACCTCCCTGTGCGGGGCCCGGGGGCTGGTGGTGGTGCGGGACGGTGCGCTGTCCCGGCACGTGCTCGTGCACCACGCGCGTGTGCCCGTCCGTCCGGCGCCGGGCCGGGTGCCGCCGTACGGCCTCCGCCTCTCCGCGTCGCGGGGCGGCCCAGGGGGCGTACGCGAGCAGCAGCGAGCCGGCGAACCAGCCCGCGTCGAGCAACTGCCCGGAGCGGTAGGTGTGGTGGAGCAGCGGTGAGGTGAACAGGGCGTCGCACATCACGGTCAGGGCGAGCGCGCCGATGGCGGTGTTGACCCGCGTACGGTTCACCGCCGAGCGCCGGAAGTGCAGGGCCAGCACCATGCTGACCAGGGCGATGTCGAGCAGTGGGTAGGCGAGCGACAGCGCGGTGTGCGCCACGCTCGACCCCTCGGACTTGGCCGCCTGCGCGAGGGCGAGGCTCCAGGACAGCGTGAGCAGCGAGCCGCCGATCAACCAGGCGTCCAGGCCCAGGCAGACCCAACCGGCCTTGGTCACCGGCCGCTTGGCGAGCACCAGCAGTCCCACGATCGCGGGCGGCGCGAAGCACAGGAAGAACAGGTCGGCGTAGCTGGGGCTGGGCACGGGCCGCTCCAGCACGACCTCGTACCACCCCCAGATCAGGTTGCCCATGGCCGCCATCGCCGAGGAGAGGCCGAAGAGCAGCCAGGCGGGGCGAAAGCGGATACGGGGGTTGCGGGCGTAGAGGAAGCAGGACACGGCCGCGGCGCCGGCTGCGGCGCTCAGCCCGAAGTCGCCCATGATCAGCGCGACTTGCCGTGAACCCCAGCCGAACGCGGAACCGACGGCGTATCCCGCGCACACCAGGGCCAGGACGAGTTGGTGGACCAGGCTCGACGCGCCGCCGAGGGCCGGTGGGCGGGTCGGCGTCGCCCCCGGCGCGGGCTGTGCCCGCAGCGGTCCGTCAAGGGTGGTCGTGGAAGGTGGGGGCGAACTCACCGGGCCCTCCCGGTCCGCGCCGCTCCCGGGTCCCTGGGGTCCCGGTGCGCTGGGTGCGCATGCCTCCTGCGGCTGCTGTGCCTGCGGTGATGATGGCTGTGACGGTGTTGGCTCTGCCGGCCGTCGTGCTGTGCGTGGTGACTGCCGTGGCCCGCGTGATGGCCGCGTCTGCGCGCAGCCGTGTGCCAGGGTCGCCGCCGGCGGCCCCGCCGCGTCGGATCGCTCGTCCATAGGCCGTGCATCGCCCGTCGCCCCCCTCACAGTCTGAAATGTCCATCCCCGGCGCCGATCGGTGCGCGGCGCAGCCCCTGTCGGGACGATACACCAGTCTCGTCACTCAGGGACATAGTTCCTCTACGCTCCGTGACGACCAGCACAGATGCGAGCACGGACCGCGTCCGGAGGGTTGCGGAGGGTACCGGAAACGGATTACGCGCCTGTTGCACCCGGCGTGCGGGCCGGGCGCGCGATGCTCATCCGGGCGGCGTCACACGCCTGTTGGACCTGTCGTACGGATCACGTTGCGCAAGGGCTCCCGGTTCACGAAACGGTTCAACTGGTCCACCAGCAGTCGCTGGGCGCGGGGCAGGAACGCGGACGTCGGTCCGCCGACGTGCGGGCTGATGAGCACGCCCGGAGCCTGCCACAGGGGGTGGCCCGGAGGCAGCGGTTCGGGGTCGGTGACATCGAGGGCGGCGGTGATGCGGCCGTTCTCCAGCTCGGCGAGCAGCGCCTTGGTGTCGACGACCGGGCCGCGGGCCACGTTGACCAGCAGCGCGCCCTCCTTCATACGACCGAGGAAGTCGGCGTTCACCAGGTGACGGGTGGTCTCGGTGAGGGGCGTGGAGAGGACGACGACGTCCGCCTCGGGGAGCAGGGCGGGTAGTTCGGTGAGCGGATGCACCGGCCCGCGCGCCGTGGTGCGCTCGGAGCGCGCGACGCGCGCCACCCGCGCGACCTCGAACGGAACGAGCCGGTCCTCGATCGCTGATCCGATCGAGCCGTACCCCACGATGAGGACGTTCTTGTCGGCGAGCGCGGGCCGGAACCCGCCGCGCCACTCCCCCTTGTCCTGGGCCCGTACGAAGTCGGGGACGCCGCGCAGCGAGGCGAGGATCAGGGTGAGGGTGAGCTCGGCGGTGCTGGCCTCGTGCACCCCGCGCGCGTTGCACAGCTGCACGCCCTGAGGCAGGTACTTGAGGCCCGGCTCGATCGCGTCGGTGCCGGCCGAGAGCGTCTGCACGACCTGCACGGAGCTCAGGCGGGGTACCGGTCGCAGTCCGACCTCCATGGGCTTCATGTAGGGGACGACGTAGTACGCGCAGTCGGCCGGGTCCGCGGGAAAGTCCTCATCGCCGTTCCAGAAGCGGTAGTTCAGGCCCTCGGGGAGCCCATCGATGTCTTCCGGCGGGATGGGCAGCCACACGTCAGCAGTCATGGTCAGGAGGCTATGTCAGGCGCTGCCGACCGCAGAGGTTAGGTTGGGGGACCAGGAGAGGGAGGGTCACGAGCAGGTGGAGCGCAGGACGATCGGCGCGGCGGCGCTCACGGTGGGTGCCGTCGGACTCGGCTGCATGCCGATGAGCTGGGCGTACAGCGGTTCGCGGCAGCGCGGCGACGAGTCGGTCAGGGCCGTGCACCGGGCGCTGGACCTGGGCTCGACGCTCCTGGACACGGCCGACATGTACGGCCCGTTCACCAACGAACTGCTGCTGGGGCGGGTGCTGAAGGAGCGGCGCGAGGACGCCTTCGTGTCGACCAAGGTCGGCCTGCTGGTGGGCGAGCAGCACATCGTGGCGAACGGCCGCCCCGGCTATGTGAAGCGGGCCTGTGACGCGTCGTTGCGGCGCCTGCAGACCGACGTCATCGACCTTTACCAGCTGCACCGGGCCGACCCCGAAGTGCCCGTGGAAGAGACCTGGGGTGCGATGGCGGAGCTCGTGCAGGCCGGAAAAGTGCGGGCGTTGGGGCTGTGCGCGATGGGCGCGCGGGGCGGCCGCCGCTCCGGGGCCCGGCTGTACGACGCCACGATCCGGCAGTTGCAGCGGGTGCAGCAGGTGTTCCCGGTGAGCGCCGTACAGGCCGAGCTGTCGGTGTGGTCGCCGGAGGCGACGGAGGCGCTGCTGCCGTGGTGCGAGGCGCGCGGCATCGGCTTCCTGGCCGCGATGCCGCTCGGCAACGGTTTCCTGACCGGCACGCTCACCCCCGGCGAGGGCTTCGAACCGGACGACGTACGCGCCCGCCACCCCCGCTTCACCGCGGAGATGATGGCCGCCAACCAGCCGATAGTGGTCGGGCTGCGCCGTGTGGCCCGCCGCCACGGCGAGGACGTCACCCCGGCCCAGGTGGCCCTGGCCTGGGTGCTGGCGCAGGGGCGCCATGCGGTCCCGGTGCCCGGGGCGAAGCAGGAGCGCTGGGTGACGGACAACGCACGGGCGGCGACCCTGCGCCTGACGGCACAGGATCTCGCGGAGATGGCGGAGCTGCCGCGGGCGCAGGGATCCTGGGAGTAGGAACCTGGGAGTAGGACCTGGGGTACGGATTCGGGTCGCCGCGGGAGGTTCCGTGGGTCGGGTTGCGGTGATCGGGAACCTGTGAGGCACGAGCGGTGTATGACAAGTAGAACCTGCCGCGAGACCGCCCCGTCGAAGGGACCATGATCGTGCAACGTCGAGCTGTGTCGGCCGTATTGGCCGCGACCGCGCTCGTGCTGACGGCCGGCTGCTCCTCCGACGGCGGAGGGGGATCGTCGGACGGCGCTGACAGCGCCGCACCGAGCAGTACGACATCAAGGTCGTCGCCCACCGAACAGGCCGCCGAGGAGGCTCCTCCCGCCAAGGGCTCGGTGAAGGTGGTCCGCACCGTCGCCGAGGACCTGAGCACCCCCTGGGGCCTCGCCCCGCTCCCCGGCGGCGGCCTGCTGGTCTCCTCCCGTGACGAGGCCACGATCACGCGGGTCGACGAGGAGACGGGCAAGAAGACCGAGCTGGGCGAGGTGCCGGGGGTGTCACCGGCCGGCGAGGGCGGCCTCATGGGCCTCGCCCTCTCGCCGGACTACGCCTCGGACCACATGGTCTACGCGTACTTCACCTCAGCGTCCGACAACCGCATCGTGCGCATGCTGTACGACGAGCAGAAGCCGTCCGGCCAGCAGCTGGGCGCCCCCGACACGATCTTCAAGGGCATTCCGAAGGGCTACATCCACAACGGCGGCCGGATCGCCTTCGGCCCGGACAAGCTGCTGTACGCGGGCACGGGTGAGAGCGGTGACACCGGTCTGTCCCAGGACACCAAGTCCCTGGGCGGCAAGATCCTGCGCATGACCCCGGAGGGCGAGCCGGCCCCGGGCAACCCCTTCCCGGACTCCCCGTTGTATTCGTACGGCCACCGCAATGTGCAGGGCCTGGCCTGGGACGACAAGCAGCGCCTGTTCGCCGCGGAGTTCGGCCAGGACACCTGGGACGAGCTGAACGCGATCACGCCGGGCGACAACTACGGCTGGCCGGAGGCCGAGGGCAGGTCGAGCGATTCCAAGTACCACAACCCGATAGCCCAGTGGGGCACGGACGACGCCTCTCCCAGCGGCATCGCCCACGCCGAAGGCTCTGTCTGGATGGCGGGCCTCAAGGGCCAGCGCCTGTGGCGCATCCCGCTGAAGGGCACGGAGGCCTCGGCGGATCCGCAGGCCTTCCTGGAAGGCGAGTACGGCCGGCTGCGCACGGTGGTCTCGGCGGGCGGCGACAAACTGTGGCTGGTCACCAGCAACACGGACGGCCGGGGCGACCCGAAGGAGGGCGACGACCGGATCGTGGAGATACAGGTCAGCTGACGCCTGCGCCCGCCCTCATTCCTCCGACGAGGAGTCTTCGTCGTCCGGCTGCGGCGGCCGTACGACGACCTTCCCGGACGTGAGGTCTATGGGCCCGCGTCCGGGGTCGCCGTCGCCGACGTCCTCCCGGGTGAGCTCCAGCCGGTTCTGCTCGTCACGGGTGTGCTTGCGGCCGGGGGCGAACAGTTCCTCGAAGGGGTTGAACACGGAGTCTCCCCCGGCAGGTGTCCTTTTCAGCGTAGACCTCAGGGCGCCGTCCGCATCGTGAGCGGTTCGGACGGAAACAGCCCCAGCCGATGCGCCACCGCCGCGGCCTCGCCGCGGCCCGAGACGCCGAGCTTGGCCAGGATGTTCGAGACGTGGACGCTGGCCGTCTTCGGAGAAATGAAGAGGACCTCGGCTATCTGGCGGTTGGTGCGGCCCGCGGAGACCAGGCGCAGCACGTCGCGTTCCCGGCCGGTCAGACCGAGGGACTCGGCGGGGTCCGCGGGCGCGGGCGACTGCTCGGGGGCCCTGTTCAGCCTGTTCAGGGGGATGCGGGCGCGTTGGGCGAGGAGCGTGACGGAGTCGGCGAGCGGGCGGGCGCCGAGGTGGGAGGCGACGGCGTGGGCGAGGCGGAGCAGCTCCGTGGCGCGGTCGCGGTCGTCGCCGCCCTCCCCCGGCAGCAGCAGGGCCTCGGCCAGGCGGAGGCGGACGCGGGCGAGGTCGTAGGGGCGCTCCAGGGCCTCGAAGGCGGTGACGACCTCTGTCCAGGTGTCCGCGCGGGTGTCGCCCTCGGCTCGGAGCAGTTCGGCGCGGACCCAGCGTTCGTAGGCCTGCCAGACGGGGACGTGGGTGGCCAGGGGCTTGGCCGTGGTGCGGATGCGTTCGAGGATCTCGGGGCGGCCCGGGCCGGCGGCGGGCAGGTCGCGGGCGTCGGCCTCCGCGGCGGCCGCGCTGAGCAGCATCCGCCAGACATAGCGCTGGGAGGCGGGCGGGAAGCCTGCGTCCAGGGCGCGTTCGAGTTCTGCGCGGGCGTCCAGGAGCCGGCCCTCGCCCGCGGCGATGCCTATCGCGAGGCGGACCAGGGGCAGCCCGTGCTGGGGGGCGAGGTCGTGGTTGCCGAAGTGCTCGCGGGCGGCGGCCAGATGGCTGGCGGCTGCGGCCAGGTCCCCTCGGTCGAGGGCGAGTTCGGCGCGGAGGGTGGCGTGGAAGCCACGGGGCTTCGCGCTCTGGCCGACGCGTTCGGCCTTGGTGCCCGCTTCGGCGGCGCGGTCCCAGCGGCCCAGGGAGTACAGGGACTCCGCGAAGTTCCCCCAGATCCAGGCCTCGGAGTCCAGCAGGCCGAACTTCCGGGAGTAGGCGAGGCCTTCCTCCAGAACGGGAACGGCCTCCTTGGAGCGACCGACGGATTCGAGGGCGTCGGGCAGGTTCATATAGGCGCGGGCCGCGATGGCGGAGATGCCGTACTCGACCGTCCGCTCTTTGACCTCGACCATCTCGGCGAGCCCCGCCTCGACATCGCCCGCCTCGACCATGAGGCCGCCGAGCGTGAGGCGGGCGTTCATCTCGGTCTCCCGGACGCCGACCATCCGCGCGTACTCCACGGCGCGTTCGGCGGCCGTGAAGGCGTCGGGGCCGGGGGCGTGCACCATGGACCAGTTGGCGACGGTGGCGAGGACCTCGGCGTGCACCTTCGAGGGCGGCAGGCCGCGTACGAGTTCCTGGGCGGTAGCCAGTTCGGCCCAGCCGTCACCGCGGGCCTGTGCCTGGACCAGGCGGGAGCGCTGGGTCCAGAACCAGGCGGCGCGCAGCGGGTCGTCCTCGTCCTCCAGCAGTCGCAGCGCCCGCTTGATGATCTTCAGGGCGCGTTCGCGTTCCGAGCACAGCCGTCCGGCGACCGCGGCCTCGGCCATCAGGTCGAGGTAGCGCAGCGGGGTGGTGGCCGGGTCGCAGCCACAGGGCGGGTAGATCTCGGTGTAGTCGGCGGGCCGCAGCCTGGCGCGGACGTCCTCGGGGGCGGAGTCCCACAGCTCCATCGCGCGTTCCAGGAGCCGCAGTTGTTCGGAGTAGGCGTGCCGGCGGCGGGCGGTGACGGAGGCGTCCAGGACGGCGGGCAGGGCCTTGGCGGCGTCGTGGGCGTGGTACCAGTAGCTGCCCAGGCGCATCACGCGTTCGCCGGCCGGGACGAGCGTGGGGTCGGCCTCCAGGGCTTGGGCGTAGCGGCGGTTGAGGCGGGAGCGTTCGCCGGGCAGCAGGTCGTCGCCGACGGCCTCGCGGACCAGGGAGTGGCGGAAGCGGTAGCCGTCCCCCTCGGGCGCGGCGAGCAGGATGTTGGCGTTGACGGCGGCCCTGAGCGCCTCGATGAGGTCGTCCTCGACGAGCCCGGCAACGGCTGCGAGCAGCCGGTACTCGACGGTGGAGCCGCCCTCGGCGACGATCCGGGCGACCCGCTGGGCGCTCTCGGGCAGTGCCTCGACGCGGACCAGGAGGAGGTCGCGGAGGGAGTCGGTGAGGCCGGTGCGGCAGCCCTCGTGGGCGGCGACGGCGAGTTCCTCGACGAAGAAGGCGTTGCCGTCGGAGCGTTCGAAGATCTCGTCGACCTGGGCCGGCTCGGGTTCGTGGGCGAGGATGCCGGCGACCTGGCGGCCGACCTCGGCTCGGGTGAAGCGGCCGAGTTCGAGGCGGCGGACGGTGCGCAGCCGGTCGAGTTCGGCGAGCAGGGGGCGCAGCGGGTGGCGGCGGTGGATGTCGTCGGAGCGGTAGGTCGCGAGGACGACGAGGCGGCCGGTGCGCAGGGTGCGGAAGAGGTAGGCGAGGAGGTGGCGGGTGGAGGCGTCGGCCCAGTGCAGGTCCTCCAGGGCGACGACGACCGTGCGGTCGGCGGCGACGCGCTCCAGGAGGCGGGCGGTGAGTTCGAAGAGGCGGGCCATGCCCTCCTCGTCGTGCCGGCCAGGCCCTCGGGCAGTCGCAGCTTCGCCGAGTTCGGGCAGCAGCCGGGCGAGCTCCTCCTCCTGGCCGGCGGCCGCGGCGGCGAGCTCGTCGGGCAGTGCGCGGCGCAGGGCGCGCAGGGCGGTGGAGAAGGGCGCGAACGGCAGTCCGTCGGCGCCGATCTCGACACAGCCGCCGAGCGCGACGACGGCTCCGCGTCGGCAGGCGGCGGTGGCGAACTCCTCGACGAGGCGGGTCTTGCCGACACCGGCCTCGCCGCCCAGCAGTAACGCCTGCGGCTCACCCGCGGTGGCGCGGGCGAGCGCGTCGTTCAGCGTGTCCAGCTCATCGGTGCGACCGACGAACACCGGACTGACGGACCTGGTCTCCACGAGGCCGAGCATCGCACGCGGGTCTGACAGTGCGGCACCCGTTTTCGCGGGGAGGCCGGGGAGGCCGTCCCCCGCCCCGGCACTCACGCCGTACGCGGGAACCGGTGCCTGCGGGGGCGGCCGGTATGCACCTCGCCCTCGGCGGCACGCCGGGCGGCCTCGCGGCGGGCGGCGCGGCGGCCGCGGAGGGCCTCGCGGGCCAGCCGCTCCTGCTCGGCCCGGCGGATCAGTTCGGCGGAACGGAGCTGGGAGATCTCGTACTCGTACATGGTGTGTCCCCTGTGTCCCTGGTGAGAGGCCGGTGTCGGCTTCGCTTGCTGCGATGTCTCCACCTTCGTCTCCCAGGCGGGGCCGCCACATCGGGAGAGTTCCGCATCTTCCGCGGCGGGCGGGGCCTTAGACGTGCGTGAGGGGCCTTAGGAGGGCCGTAAGTCGCTCACGGCGTTCCTAAGACCCCTCGGGTCACATGGTGTGTCAGCTGGCCGACGGCAGTCCCAGCAGGACGTCGGTGTACTTCAGGACGGCCAGGAGCAGGCCGATGACGCCGAGCGAGACACCGCCCCAGGCGACCGACTTGATCCACACGGCCTGCGGCTTGCCGGGCGTCCCGAAGGCGGGCCGGACCAGGACCGCGGCACCGACGAGCAGCGCGACGAGCGCGAAGATGCCACCCCACATCGCGGTGGTCTCCCAGGCGTCGCCGTACACCTCCTTGACCTGCGTGGCGACGCTCGCGGTGGACGAGGTCCCCAGCTGGCCGATGAGGGTCTCGCGGGCGGCGGCGACGGTGGAGATCCACCCGCCGGTGAGCGAGACGACGCCGAGCGCGGCGGAGACGACGGCACCGGCACCCTGGCCCACGCCCGTCGGGCCCTCCGCCTCGACCGGCTCGAGCTCCTCGCCCAGGTCGTCGGTGTCGACGTCGACCTCGGCGTCGGCCTCGGTCTTCGTCGCCTCGTCGGTCTTGGTCAGGTCGGTGGTGCCCGTCTTCTCCTCGTCGGTCGTGGTCTCGGCACCCGTCTCGGCGCCGGTCTCGTCAACTGTCTTGGTTCCCATGTCCGGCACCGTACGGATCCTGTCTGAGAGGTTTCTTAATGATCGCTGTGGGCGGCACGCGCGCGTGCGTCCCGCCACTCGGGCGCGAGAATCGACCACACCTCGAGGTCGTGCCGCACACCACCATAGGGGTGGCTCTCCCGGCGCACTCCCTCCAGGGTCATCCCCAGCCGCCGGGCCACGTTCAGGCTGGGCGTGTTCCCCGTGGCGGCGATCCACTCGACGCGGTGGATGCCGCGCTGCTCGACGGCGAAGTCGATGAGGATCCGCATGGCCCGGGTGACCAGACCGCGCCCGGTGCCGGCGGGTTCCAGCCAGCAGCCGACCTCGCAGTTGGCGTTCTCCGCGTCGAAGTTCAGGAACAGCACTCCGCCCACGAGCTTCCCCTCCAGCCACAGGCCGTGCAGGGAGGCGGTGTCGGCGGCGCGCATGTCGGCGTACCGCTGGAGCATGGCCCGCGTGGACTCCACGTCCGTCGCCTTGGAGCCGAAGGCGATGAACTGTCCGATGAACTCCCGCCCCCGGTCCAGATGCGCCAGGAACTCCTCGGCGTGCCAGGGCTCCAAGGGACGCAGTTCGGCTCCGTCGTCACCCAGAGATATCGCGTACATCCTCTTCGTCCCGCCCCTTCGCCAGTACGTCCGCCACCTCGGCGTCCGCCACGGCGGCCAGCCTTTCATGGGCGGCGCGGCGCTCGGGCGGCTCGATGCTGATGCGGGGCATACGGCGGTCCAGCCAGCGCGGCAGCCACCAGTTGGCGCCGCCGAGCAGGTGCATCAGGGCCGGCACCAGCAACGTACGGAGCACGAACGCGTCGAGGGCGACGGCGGCGGCGAGCGCGATGCCGAACATGGCGATCACCCGGTCGCCGCTGAGCACGAAGGCGAGGAAGACGGAGATCATGATGACGGCGGCGGAGTTGATCACCCGGCTGGTCTCGGCGAGACCGACGCGGACGGCCCGCCGGTTGTCACCGGTCTCCAGCCACTCCTCGTACATCCGGCTGACCAGGAAGACCTGGTAGTCCATGGAGAGCCCGAAGAGGACCGACACCATGATCACCGGGAGGAAGGGCTCGATGGGCCCGGCGCGGCCCAGCCCCAGCAGCTCGCTCCCCCAGCCCCACTGGAAGATCGCGACGACCACGCCGAAGGCGGCGGCGACCGCGGCGACGTTCATCACGGCGGCCTTCAGCGGGATGCCGACGGACCGGAAGGCGAACAGGAGCAGCAGACAGCCCAGGCCGATGACGACGCCGACGAACAGGGGCAGCTTGCCGACGATGACCTCGGCGAAGTCGTCGTAGCCGGCCGTCACCCCGCCGACCTGGACGTCGAGGGAGGTCCCGGTCTCGGCGCGCGGCAGAACGTCGCTGCGCAGCCGGTCGACGAGGTCGCTGGTCCGCTGGGACTGCGGCGAGGACTCGGGGACGATCGTGAAGTACGCGGTGTCGCCGCCGGAGTCGTACGTCACCGGTGTCACCGACGCGACGCCCTCGGTGGTGCGGACGGTGGCGTCGAGGTTGTCCAGGGCGAGTTTGTCCTCGGCGCCGTGGACGTGCGTGACGAGGGTGAGGGGGCCGTTCACGCCGGGTCCGAAGCCGTCCGCGAGGAGGTCGTACGCCTGGCGTGTGGTCGACGTCCGCGGGTTGTTGCCCTGGTCGGAGGTGCCCAGGTGGAGCCCGAGGGTGGGCAGGGCGAGGACCGTGATCACGCCGAGGGCGAGCACACCGAGCAGCTTGGGGTGGCGCTCGACGAACGCCGACCAGCGGGCGGCGAACCCGGTCGGCAGTTCCGGCTGGGGCCCGTGTTCGACGAGGTGGCGCCGCTCGCGTCGGCTGAGGGCGCGCATGCCGATGAGGGACAGCAGGGCGGGCAGCAGGGTCACGGAGGCCGCGACCGTCAGGACGACGGTCAGCGAGGCGGCTATCGCGACACCGTTGAGGAAGCCGAGCCGGAGGATCAGCATCCCCAGCAGGGCGATGCAAACGGTGGCACCCGCGAAGACCACCGCTCGTCCGGTGGTGGCGACGGCGTTGGTGACCGCTTCCGTCACAGGCAGGCCGCGTTTGAGGCCGCGCCGGTGTCTGGTGACGATGAACAGCGCGTAGTCGATGCCGACGCCGAGCCCGATCAGCATCCCGAGCATGGGCGCGAAGTCGGCGACGGTCATGACGTGTCCGAGCAGCACGATCCCGGCGTACGCGGTGCCGACGCTGACCAGTGCGGTGGCGATGGGCAGCAGCGAGGCGGCGAGCGAGCCGAAGGCGAGGAACAGGACGAGCGCGGCGACGGCCACACCGACCACCTCGGCGAGGTGTCCGCCGGACGACTCGGTGAGCGCGATGGCGGTGCCGCCGAGCTCCACCTGGAGCCCGTCGCTCGCGGCGTCCTTCGCGGCGCTGACGACGGCCCGTGCCTCGCCCTGGTCGATGTGCTCGGCCGGATCGTCGAAGGTCACCGTGGCGTAGGCCGTGTGTCCGTCGGCGCTGATCCGGGCGGCGCCCTGATCGTCGTACGGGCCAAAGACGGCGGCCACGCCGGGCAGGGCCTCGATCCGGTCCAGGGCGCGGGTCATGGTCTGTTCGACGTCGGCGGCCCGGACGGTGCCGGAGTCGGTGTGCCAGACAACGGTGTCGCTGTCGCCGCCGAGTTCCGGGAAGCCGTCACGCAGCAGCTGGGTGGCGCGGCCGGACTCGGTGCCGGGGACCTCGTAGTCGTTCGAGTAGGCGGAGCCCGCGACGGCGGCGGCCGTGCTCACTCCGCCGAGGGCGAGGAGCCACAGGAGAACGACGACGAGGCGTCGTTGGACACACCAGCGTGCGAGGGCTGCCACGAACGAGCTCCCGGGGGGCTATATCTGGATCTTTGACCGGGAACAGTCGTTCATAAAACATCCTCGAACTGCACGATGTGAACGGCCCGCAAAGAACGCATGAGCAATGTGAGGACCACTCTGGCAGGCGGAAGTGATCGTTTGACGCGTTCGTGCGTTTATTCACAAGAGTGGGAGACAGATCACAGGACAGTAACGGGCACTCTGTCACCTCAGTCGAACTGGTCGCCCAGCGCCATCACCATCACGCCGGCGATCAGCAGCCACAGGGCCCGCCGTGTGCGCCCGCGGGACCCGAGGACCGACGCCAGCGCGCACACGGCAGCGCCGAGGGCGTAGGCGGCCGGGACGAGCGTGGGTGCGGAGCCGGTGAGGCGGAGCGTCGACGCGGCCAGGCCCGCGAGCGCCAGCAGCGCCCCGCCGGCGGCCGCCGTCCAGCGGGCCCGCCGGGCGTCCTCGGCCGGATCTCCGACGTCGTGTATCTCGGAATCACCGCGTCCACTCATGGCGGGCGAGCGTACCGCGTCCGGCTGAGAAATCGGATGCGGGGCCCGGCGGCCGACTGATAGTTTCCGCGCGTCTTCCGTCCTCGCGGCACCTCGCCGCCGACCTGAGCAGGTGCGTTGTTTGAGCGTCCGGCCGAGCTCCTCCGTATCCCCTTCCGCTTCCCCGGACTCAAGGAGCCCGTTCACCGATGCCAGACAACACCCCGAGGACCTCGAATGAGGACCTCACCAAGCGGCTGACCCACGCCCGCTACCCGCGCAGCAACAGCTACGACGTCCGCTGGACCATCGAGAACCAGATGGGCCCGCACGCGCTGTGGCTGCTGGAGTGGCTCGCGCCCGCCCTCGGGCTCGACGCCCTGCGCCCCGGCGCCCGCGTCCTCGACCTGGGCTGCGGCCGGGCGATGACCTCGGTCTTCCTGGCCAGGGAGTACGACGCCCAGGTCACCGCGGCCGACCTGTGGGTCAAGCCCGACGAGAACGCCCGTCGGATCGCCGAGGCCGGATTCGCCGACCGGGTGCAGCCCGTGCACGTCGAGGCGCACGACCTGCCCTTCGCCGAGGGCAGCTTCGACGCCATCGCGAGCATCGACGCGTACCAGTACTTCGGCACCGACGACCTCTATCTGCCTGCCTTGACCCGGCTGTTGAAGCCGGGCGGGCGGATCGGTGTCGTCGTCCCCGCGCTGCGGGAGGAGCCGGCGGGCACCGAGCCGCCCGAGCACCTCACGCCGTGGTGGGAGCCCGACTTCTGGTGCTTCCACTCCCCCGACTGGTGGCGGCGCCACTGGACGCGCAGCGGGGTCGTCGAGGTCGAGGCGGCCGACTGGCAGCCGGACGGCTGGCGGGACTGGCTCCTGTGGTGCGACGTGGTCGCCGAGGAGAGCACCGAGGAGTTCCACGTGCGGATGGCCCGCCAGTGCGCGGAGATGCTGCGGGTGGACGAGGGGCGCGCGCTGGGCTTCGTACGGCTCGTGGGGCGCCGGCTCTGAGCTCGTAGGGCGCCACTCTTAGGGCGCCACTCTTAGGGCGTCCGCCCCTGAAAACGCGCCCAGGGGGATGCATCGCGACCGATGCATCCCCCTGGGTTTACCGCTTGGTGCTTACCGCTCGGGACTCAGCCCTCGCTGACGCCCAGCTTCTCCAGGATCAGCTCCTTGACGCGGGCCGCGTCCGCCTGACCGCGGGTGGCCTTCATGACGGCACCGACCAGGGCACCGGCCGCGGCCACCTTGCCGCCGCGGATCTTGTCCGCGATGCCCGGGTTGCCGGCGATGGCCTCCTCGACGGCGCTGGTGAGGGCGCCCTCGTCGGAGACGACCTTCAGACCGCGCTTGTCGACGACCTCGTCCGGGGTGCCTTCGCCCGCGAGGACGCCTTCGATGACCTGGCGGGCCAGCTTGTCGTTCAGGTCGCCGGAGGACACCAGCTTGCTGACCCGGGCGACCTGCTCCGGCGTGATCGCCAGCTCGTCCAGGGTCTTGCCCGACTCGTTGGCGCTGCGGGCCAGTTCGCCCATCCACCACTTGCGGGCGGAGGCCGCGTCGGCGCCGGCGTCGATCGTGGCGACGATCGCCTCCAGCGCACCGGCGTTGAGGATCGACTGCATCTCGGTGCCGCTGATCCCCCACTCCTCGCGCAGGCGGTTGCGGCGGACCAACGGCAGCTCCGGCAGACCGGAACGGATCTCCTCGACCCACTCGCGCGTCGGGGCCACCGGCACCAGGTCCGGCTCCGGGAAGTACCGGTAGTCCTCGGCCTCTTCCTTCACGCGGCCCGAGGTCGTCGACCCCGTGTCCTCGTGGAAGTGCCGGGTCTCCTGGATGATCGTGCCGCCGCTGTCGAGCACGGCCGCGTGGCGCTGGATCTCGAAGCGGGCCGCACGCTCCACGGACCGCAGCGAGTTCACGTTCTTCGTCTCGGACCGCGTGCCGAACTTCTCCCGGCCGTGCGGGCGCAGCGACAGGTTCACGTCGCAGCGCATCTGGCCCATCTCCATTCGGGCCTCGGAGACGCCGAGCGCCTTGATGACCTCGCGCAGCTCACGGACGTACGCCTTGGCCACCTCGGGGGCGCGCTCGCCCGCCCCTTCGATCGGCTTGGTGACGATCTCGATGAGTGGGATGCCGGCGCGGTTGTAGTCGAGGAGCGAGTGCGAGGCGCCGTGGATACGGCCCGTCGCGCCACCGACGTGCATCGACTTGCCGGTGTCCTCCTCCATGTGGGCGCGCTCGATCTCCACGCGGAAGGTCTCGCCGTCCTCCAACTGCACGTCGAGGTAGCCGTTGAAGGCGATCGGCTCGTCGTACTGGGAGGTCTGGAAGTTCTTCGGCATGTCCGGATAGAAGTAGTTCTTCCGGGCGAAGCGGCACCACTCGGCGATCTCGCAGTTCAGCGCGAGACCGATCCTGATCGCGGACTCGACGCCGGTCGCGTTGACGACCGGGAGCGAGCCGGGCATGCCGAGGCAGGTCGGGCAGGTCTGCGAGTTGGGCTCGGCACCGAGCTCGGTGGAACACCCGCAGAACATCTTCGTCTTGGTGCCGAGTTCGACATGGACCTCGAGGCCCATGACGGGGTCGTACGACGCCAGCGCGTCCTCGTACGACACCAGGTCGGTCGTGGTGGTCACGGTGAAACTTCCCTCTCAGCCCAGCAGGACGTCGTCGTCGCCCAGCCGCTTCAGCTCGCGGTAGAGGATGGCGAGGCCGGTGACGATGGCGACGGCGGACACGGTGGCGTCGATCAGGATCAGGGTGTCCTTGTCGGCGCGGGCCTTCTTCAGCCGCTTGGCGACGCCGATCGCGCCGAACGCGGTCCCGGCGATGGACAGGTACGTACCGGACTTGGACTTCTTGAAGCCCTTGGCCTTGGTCAGTGCGCTCACAGCGACGGTGCCTCCTCGATCAGCGGGTGACCCCACCTTTCCACGAAGGCGGCCTCGACGGCGGCGCCGACCTTGTAAAGGCGGTCGTCCTTCAACGCGGGGGCGATGATCTGCAGCCCGACCGGAAGGTTGTCCTCCGGGGCGAGCCCGCAGGGCAGCGACATGGCCGCGTTGCCCGCCAGGTTGGTCGGGATGGTGCACAGGTCCGCGAGGTACATCGCCATCGGGTCGTCGGCACGCTCGCCGATCGGGAAGGCGGTGGTGGGCGTGGTCGGGGAGACGATCACGTCCACCTGCTCGAACGACTTCTCGAAGTCGCGCGTGATGAGCGTACGGACCTTCTGGGCGCTGCCGTAGTACGCGTCGTAGTACCCGCTCGACAGGGCGTACGTGCCGAGCATGATGCGGCGCTTGACCTCGGGGCCGAAGCCCGCCTCACGGGTGAGGGAGGTGACCTCCTCGGCGGAGTGCGTGCCGTCGTCGCCAGTACGCAGGCCATAGCGCAGGCCGTCGAAACGGGCGAGGTTGGAGGAGCACTCGGAGGGCGCGATCAGGTAGTACGCCGACAGCGCGAGGTCGAAGGACGGGCAGTCCAGCTCGACGATCTCGGCGCCCAGCTCCTTGAGCAGCGCGACGGACTCGTCGAACCGCTGGATGACACCGGCCTGGTAGCCCTCGCCGCGGAACTGCTTGACCACGCCGACGCGCATGCCCTCGACGCTGCCGTTGCGGGCGGCCTCGACGACCGGCGGGACCGGGGCGTCGATGGACGTGGAGTCGAGCGGGTCGTGCCCGGCGATGACCTCGTGCAGCAGGGCCGCGTCCAGGACCGTACGGGCGCAGGGCCCGCCCTGGTCGAGCGAGGACGAGAAGGCGACCATGCCGTAGCGGGAGACCGCGCCGTACGTCGGCTTCACGCCGACCGTGCCGGTGACGGCGGCCGGCTGGCGGATGGAGCCGCCGGTGTCGGTGCCGATGGCGAGCGGGGCCTGGAAGGAGGCGAGCGCGGCGCTCGACCCACCACCGGAGCCGCCGGGGATCTTGGTGAGGTCCCAGGGGTTGCCGGTCGGGCCGTAGGCGCTGTTCTCGGTGCTGGACCCCATGGCGAACTCGTCCATGTTGGTCTTGCCGAGGATGACGACGTCGGCGGCCTTCAGCTTCTTGGTGACGGTCGCGTCATACGGCGGGATCCAGCCCTCGAGGATCTTCGAGCCGACGGTCGTCGGGATGCCCTCGGTGGTGAAGATGTCCTTGAGCGCGAGGGGGACGCCGGCGAGGGGGCCGAGCTTCTCGCCCTTCGCCCGCTTCTCGTCGACGGCACGAGCCTGGGCCAGCGCGCCCTCGCGGTCGACGTGCAGGAAGGCGTGCACCTTCTCGTCGACCGCTTCGATCCGGGCCAGGTGGGCCTCGGTGACCTCGACCGCGGTGAGCTCGCCGGAGGCGATCTTCGCGGCGGTCTCGGCGGCCGTGAGCTTGATGATGGTGACGTTGTCCGTCATGGCGGTTAGTCCTCCCCCAGGATCTGCGGCACCTTGAAACGCTGCTGCTCCTGGGCCGGGGCGCCGGAGAGCGCCTGCTCGGGGGTGAGCGACGGACGGACCTCGTCCGCGCGCATGACGTTCGTCAGCGGGAGCGGGTGCGAGGTCGGCGGTACGTCTTGGTCGGCGACCTCACTGACGCGGGCGACCGCGCCGATGATGTCGTCCAGCTGTCCCGCGAAGTGCTCGAGCTCTTCGGGCTTCAGCTCCAGACGCGCCAGCCGTGCGAGGTGGGCGACCTCCTCGCGCGTGATGCCAGGCATGCAGCGATCCTCTGGGGTGAGTGTGTGTGGTTTGGGGCCAATCCTATGGGGCAGCGCCCCCTGCCCGTTAAACGGTTTCCCCGATGCCGAAGATCACTCCGCGGCCGGCAGGGCCGCCCGCGGCCGCTGCCAGCCCCGCGACCCCCGCGCCCGCAGCCATGCCGTCGTCTCCTCCGGCGGCATCGCGGCCGCGACCAGCCAGCCCTGTACGGCGTCACAGCCCATGTCCCGCAGCCGCTCCCAGGTCTCGTCGTCCTCGACGCCCTCCGCGACGACGAGGAGGCCGAGCGAGTGCGCGAGGTCGACCGTGCAGCGCACGATCTCCGCGTCCTCGGTGTCGACGGCCAGCCGGGCGACGAAGGAACGGTCGATCTTCAGCTCGCTGACGGGGAGCCGGCGCAGGTGCACCAGCGAGGAGTAGCCGGTGCCGAAGTCGTCCAGGGACATCTTCACGCCGTGGCCGGTCAGTGCGGCGAGGGTGTCGGCGGCGCGCTGCGGGTCCTCCAGGAGGACGTGTTCCGTTATCTCCAGTTGGAGAGCTCCCGCCGGGACGCCGTGGCGGGCCAGCCGGGCGGCCACCGAGCCGGCGAAGCCGGGCGTGTGGACGTCACGCGGGGAGACATTGACCGCCACCGGGACGAACAGCCCCTGCGAGCGCCACTCGGCGACCTGGGCGAGGGCCGTGTCCAGCACGTATTCGGTGAGGTGGGGCATCAGGCCGGACGACTCGGCGATGGCGATGAACTCGTCCGGCGGGACCTTGCCGCGCTCGGGGTGCACCCAGCGGACCAGGGCCTCGAGGCCGGCCACCTGTCCGTCGAAGCGGACCTTGGGCTGGTAGTGCAGCTCGACCTCGCGCGCGTCCAGGGCCCGGCGCAGATCGCCCAGCAGTCCGAGCCGGTCCGGGGTGTTGGAGTCCCGCTTGGACTCGTAGACCTCGACGCCCGTACGGTCCCGCTTCGCCTGGTACATCGCCACGTCCGCCCGGCGCAGCAGCCCCTCGGCGTCGAGGGCGTGATCGGGGAAGACGGCGACTCCGGCGCTGGCCTCCAGGACGAGGGTGAGTCCGTCGAGGTCGAGCGGGGAGCTGAGGGCGGCGACGAGGCCGCGGGCGACCCGCGTCGCGGAGGTCGTGGAGTCGGCGACCGGCAGTAACACGGCGAACTCGTCCCCGCCGAGCCGTGCGGCCTCCGCACCGCGCGGCAGCGCCAGCCGGAGCCGGTCGGCTATCTGGAGGAGCAGCCGGTCACCGGCGAGGTGACCCAGCGTGTCGTTGACCGACCGGAAGCGGTCCAGGTCGATCAGCATCAGGGCGGAGCGGGCGCCGATGCGCTCGGCGTCGTCCAGGGCCGTCCAGATGCGCTCCAGCAGCCATTGGCGGTTGGGAAGCCCGGTCAGCGGATCGCGCAGCTGCTCCTCCGCCCGGGCCCGGGCTATCCACAGGGTGGAGTCGAGGGCGACAAGGGGGATGGCGAACAGCGGCAGCAGGATCGGCTTTGCGGCGGCGACCACGCAGACCAGGGGCGCGATGCCGAGCAGCGCGCCCGCGAGCAGGCCCTGTCTGACCAGGGCGGTGCGGGCGACGGTGGGCAGGCCGCCGGAGCGCGGGGCGTGCAGATACCAGCCCAGGGTGCGGGTGACCGCGAGGTAGGCGACCGCGACCAGCACGACCTCGGGGGCGGTGTAGACGGTCCAGGTGTCGGGGTTCCAGGGGTGCTCGACGGACGGCACCCGGCCGAAGGCGCGCAGCAGCAGGGCTCCGGCGCCGATGCCGAGGATGTCCACCGCGCCGTGCATGACGCCCTGGCGCCAGCGGCCGCGGCGGGCCACGCCGACCAGCAGGACGACGGTGAGGCTGACCATGCCGGCGGCCACCCAGCCGTACAGCAGCAGGACAGCGAGGGTCAGGGCGGCGCCCGAGCCGGTGCCGCCCCACCAGCGGGCGCGGCCCAGTGCGACCAGGTGGCCGACGATGACGCCGGTCAGCACGGCCAGCGACCAGCCGACGGTGCCGGACGGGAAGAGCGCGTGGCCGTCCGTGAAGGCCCGGTAGAAGCCGGCTCCCAGGACGAACCCGGCCGCCGCGACGACCGCCGCGGGCAGCGCGGGCCAGGACAGGTGCCGTTCCGCCTCGGCGTCCGACAGTCCGGACGCGCGGTCGGCGGTGTGGCGGTGGGCGCCCGGGCCTTCGGTCTGCGTGTAGGGTCCGGCCGGGTACTGTCCGGCGGCGTGCCCCTCCGTGCCCGGACGCTCCGCGGGCCGCCCGGCCCGCCGGATCTCCCGCCATGCGCCGACCATCCGGCGCAGGCGCAGCCGTGAGTCCGGGGCGGCGCTCTCGCTCGGTTCCATTCCCGTCCCTCTCACAGCCGGCGGTGCCCACGCCACGCGGCCCCCGCCTCGACCACCCTCGGCGGTGCCGCGTTGGAAAACCCTTCCCACCGCTCCTGAAGGCTCTTCAAGAGCAAAGGGATGCCCCGACCGCAGCTGGGCACGGCAGGCGCATGTCTCAACAGTAGGCCGCAGAAGGCTTCCACGGGCACCGGTCGTCGACGGTTGCCCGAATGCGCCCCGGCCACCCGTATGCATCTGGTATGCGCCGATCGGGTGGCCTTCAACCGCTGCACCTCGCTACTCCTGGGCCGGAAGCGCGACTTCGGCCGCCGCCTCCGGGCCCTGTTCCAGCAGGACGTTGAAGCCGTCCTCGTTCAGAACGGGCACCTTGAGCTGCATCGCCTTGTCGAACTTCGAACCTGGATTGTCACCCACAACGACGAAAGACGTCTTCTTCGAAACAGAACCGGTCACTTTCGCGCCACGACTTTGCAACGCCTCCTTGGCGCCGTCCCGGGTGAAGTGCTCGAGTGTGCCGGTCACGACGACGGTGAGCCCTTCGAGCGGACGCGGGCCCTCGTCCCCGCCCGAGCCCTCCTCCTCCATCCGGACGCCGGCGGCCTTCCATTTGCGGAGGATCTCCTGATGCCACTCTTCGGAGAACCACTCTTTGAGTGATTTCGCGATGATCGGGCCGACGCCGTCGGTGCCCGCCAGCTCCTCCTCGGAGGCCTGCTCGATGCGGTCCACGGAGCGGAACTCGCGGGCCAGTGCCTCGGCGGCGACCGGGCCGACATGGCGGATCGACAGGCCGGTCAGGATGCGGGCGAGCGGGCGCTGCTTCGCGGCCGCGATGTTCTCCAGCATGGCGAGCGCGTTCTTCTTCGGCTCGCCCTGCTGGTTGGCGAAGACGGTGGCGACCTTCTCCTCGCCGGTCTTCGGGTCCCGCTTGGGCAGGCCGCTGTCCTGGTCGAGGACGTACGCCTTGATCGGCAGCAGTTGCTCGATGGTCAGGTCGAACAGGTCGCCCTCGTCGGTCAGCGGCGGCTCCTCGGGCTCCAGCGGCTTGGTGAGGGCGGCCGCGGCCACGTACCCGAAGTGCTCGATGTCCAGCGACTTGCGGCCCGCGAGATAGAACAGACGTTCCCGCAACTGGGCGGGGCAGGTGCGGGCGTTCGGGCAGCGGAGGTCGATGTCGCCTTCCTTCATCGGCCTCAGCGGTGTGTCGCACTCGGGGCACTTCGACGGCATGACGAAGGGCTCCTCGCTGCCGTCGCGCAGGTCGACGACCGGGCCGAGGATCTCCGGGATGACGTCACCGGCCTTGCGCAGCACCACGGTGTCGCCGATCAGCACGCCCTTGGCCTTGACGACGTCCTGGTTGTGCAGGGTCGCGAACTCCACCTCGGAGCCCGCGACCGTGACCGGTTCGACCTGGGCGTACGGCGTGACCCGGCCCGTACGGCCCACGCCCACGCGGATGTTGATGAGCTTGGTGTTCACCTCTTCGGGCGCGTACTTGTATGCGATCGCCCAGCGCGGGGCCCGCGAGGTGGAGCCCAGACGCCCCTGGAGCGGGATCTCGTCGAGCTTGACGACGACTCCGTCGATCTCGTGCTCCACGGAGTGCCGGTTCTCTCCGTAGTACGCGATGAACTCCCGTACGCCGTCGAGGCCGTCGACCACCTTGTTGTGCCCGGAGGTGGGCAGGCCCCAGGTCTTCAGGAGGTCGTAGCCCTGGGAGAGGCGGGTCATGCCGTCGAAGCCCTCCAGGACTCCGATGCCGTGCACCACCATGTGGAGGGGTCGGGTGGCGGTGACGCGCGGGTCCTTCTGGCGCAGTGAACCGGCCGCCGCGTTGCGCGGGTTGGCGAAGGGCTTGTCGCCGGCCTCGACCAGGCGGGCGTTGAGCTCCTGGAACTTCTCCATCGGGAAGTAGACCTCGCCGCGGATCTCCACGAGGTCCGGGACGCGGTCGCCCTTCAGACGGTCCGGGATCTCCGCGATCGTACGGACGTTGGGCGTGATGTCCTCGCCGGTGCGGCCGTCGCCTCGGGTCGCCGCGCGCGTGAGCCGGCCGTGCTCATACGTCAGGTTGACGGCGAGGCCGTCGACCTTGAGCTCGCACAGCAGGTGGTAGTCGGGGGCGCCCACGTCCTTGGCGACGCGCTCGGCCCAGGCGGCGAGCTCCTCGTCGCTGAAGGCGTTGTCGAGCGAGAGCATGCGGGAGCGGTGCTGGACCGCCGTGAAATCCGTCTCATACGCCCCCGCGACCTTCTGGGTCGGCGAGTTTGGCGTGCGCAGCTCGGGGTGCTCCTCCTCCAGCGCCTCCAGGGTGCGCAGGAGCTTGTCGAACTCCGCGTCGCTGACGACCGGAGCGTCGTTCACGTAGTACCGGAAGCGGTGCTCCTCGATCTGCTCAGCGAGCTGCGCGTGCTTCTCCCGTGCCTCGTCTGGCACCGTCGTCTCCGCTTGCTTTTCGCCGGCCACCGTGTTGTCCTCCCGTTACTCTGGGTTGTCCGCGAGGGATCTCGCCGCCCGGGCGCAGTGGGCGAGGGCCTCGCGCGCATACGCGGGGGACGCCCCCGCGAGTCCGCACGACGGCGTCACCGTGACCGCCTCCCCGAGAAGCCCCGGATGCAGCCCCAGCCTGCGCCACAGCGTCCTGACACCCATGACGCTACCGGCAGGGTCTGACAATGGGCCGTCCGTGCCCGGCACGACACCGGCGAAGAGCCGGGTGCCGCCCTCCACCGCCTCGCCGATCGCGTCGTCGTCACGCTCGGTGAGGAGCGAGAAGTCGAAGGAGACCACGGCCGCGCCCGCCCGGCGCAGCAGGGCGAAGGGGACGTCCGTTGCACACGAGTGGACCACGACCGGGCCGCCACCGTGAACTCCGATGATGTCCCGGAGCGTGGACTCGACGAGCTGGCGGTCGGGGGCGCGGTGGGTCCGGTACCCGCTGGCGGTCTTCACCTGCCCGCGCAGTACGGGGACGAGGGAGGGCTCGTCGAGCTGGAGCACCAGCTGGGCACCCGGTACGCGCCGCCGGACCTCCTCCAGGTGCAGCCGCACGCCCTCGGCGAGCGAGGCGGCGAGGTCGCGGCAGGCGCCGGGGTCGGAGAGGGCGGCCTGGCCGTTTCTCAGTTCTAGGGCGGCGGCGAGGGTCCAGGGTCCGACGGCCTGCACCTTCAGCTGCCCTTCGTACCCCTGGGTGAACTCCTCCAGCGCGTCGAGGTCTTCGCCCAGCCACGACCAGGCCCGCTTGGTGTCCCGGCCCGGGCGGTCGCCGAGCCGCCAGCCGCTGGGCTCCACGCGCGCGTACAGCTCGACGAGCATGCCGGCGGTCCGGCCGATCATGTCCGCGCCGGGGCCGCGGGCGGGGAGCTCGGGCAGGAAGGGGAAGTCCTCGAAGGAGCCGGTGGCTGTCCTGGCGGCCTCCCTGGCGTCGCCACCGGGGAGGGAGCCGATGCCGGTGGCGGGGGCGAAGGTGGGGATTGCGTTCACGTGGTGAAGCCTACGTAGGTCGCCGGGTGCGGCGTGTCTACGGTGCTGGCCTGGTGGTTCCTCGCCCCCGCCGCCCCTACCCGTCCCATCCCCCAGGGGCGCTGCCCCTTCGACCCCGTACCAGGGGGCTCCGCCCCCTGGACCCCCGGGACCTTCGCCCACCACCACCCGACTCTGTCGGACGAGAGGTGAACCAATCAAGAGACCGAGACGGGCGGGGGGTGGGCATAGGCCGGGAGTCTGGGGGCGGAGCCCTCAGGGACGCGCACCCTCAGCGGCCCGGGCGGACCGTCACGTCGTTGATCTCCGCGTCCCTCGGGAGGTCCAGGGACAGGAGGATCGTCTTCGCGACCGACTCCGGGTCGATCCACTGCGAGGGGTCGTACTCCTTGCCCTCCTGCTGGTGGACCTTGGCCTGCATGGGGCTTGCCGTGCGGCCGGGATACACCGAGGTGACGCGGACGCCGTTCGCGTGTTCCTCGTGGCGCAGCGAGTCGGCCAGGGCCTTCAGGCCGTGCTTGGACGCCGCGTACGCGGACCAGTCGGCGTGGGCGTTCAGGCCGGCCCCGGAGTTCACGAAGACCACGTGACCGCGTGCGGCGCGGAGTTGGGGCAGGAAGTGGCGGGTCAGCTCGGCGGGCGCGACGAGGTTGACGTTGAGCTGGTGACGCCAGGACTTGGGGGTGAGGTCGCCCACCGGGCCGAGGTCGACGACGCCGGCGATGTGGAGCAGGGAGTCCACGCGGTCGGGAAGCGACTGGTGCGAGAAGGCCCAGGACAGCTTGTCGGGGTCCGCCAGGTCACCCACCAGCGTCCGCGCGCCGGGGAACTCCGCCGCCAGTTCCTTCGCGCGGCCCGCGTCGCGCGCGTGCAGCACGAGATCGTCCCCGCGCGTGTGCAGACGGCGGGCCACGGCCGCGCCGATGCCGGACCCGGCTCCGGTGATCACATGAGTAGCCATGCCCGCCATGCTCGCATCAGGCCGGCGTCATTCGACGCCCCGGCTCTCCTCCAGGTACGCCAGCGCCCCCACCGGCTCCTCGGCGAAGAACACCAGGTCGGTCAACGGACGCGGCAGGAACCCCTCGTCCTCCATGCGGCGGAACTGCTCCTTGAGGCCGTCGTAGAAACCCGCGGTGTTGAGGAGCACCACCGGCTTGTCGGTGTGGCCGTGCTTCTTCAGTTCCAGGATCTCGGTCGCCTCGTCGAGCGTGCCGGTACCGCCGACCATGATGACGACCGCGTCGGCCTTGTCCAGGAGGAGTTTCTTGCGCTCGGCCAGGTCTCGCGCGATGACCATCTCGTCGGCTCCCTGACGGGCCTTGGCCGCCAGGAAGTCCACGGAGACGCCCAGCAGCCGGCCGCCCGCCTCCTGCACGCCGTCGGCGACCACCTTCATCAGCCCGACGTCGGAGCCGCCCCACACCAGCGTGTGCCCGCCCTTGCCGATCAGCTTCGCGAACTCCCGTGCGGGGCGGGTGTATCGCTCGTCGAGGTCGGCCGCGGAAAGGAAGACGCAGATTCGCATGAAGCCACCGTACGCGGGAAGAACCGGCGGCCCCCGAGCGCTGTTCCGGTATGGCCGAAGGACACACGATCACCATCGAGCAGGGCACGCAGCGCGTACGGGTCGTCCACGGAGACCAGGTGCTGGCGGAGACCGAACGGCCCCTTCTCCTGCGGGAGACGGGCTGTCCGGTGCGCTACTACCTCCCGCCCGAGGACGTACGGCTCGATCTGCTGACGCCCTCCGAGACGCACACGTACTGCCCCTTCAAGGGCACCGCCTCCTACTGGTCGCTGCCGGACGCGGCGGACCTGGTGTGGGCGTATCCCGACCCGAAGCCCGACGTCGCCCGGATCAAGGACCATTTCTGCTTCTACGAGGTGGAAGTGCTGTGACCGGGTAGCAGTGTGCGCCGAGCGGCAGTGTTGTGACCGATTAATCCGGTGCTTTCCGGCAGTCTTGACAGGCATGGACAAGAAGACCCTTTCGCGCGACGGCACGCCCCTCGCGTACGAACGCACCGGACAGGGCCCCGCGGTCGTGCTGGTGAGCGGCGCGATGTCGACGGGCGCCACGATGCGTCCGCTGGCCGCCGTGCTCTCGGACCGTTTCGACGTCGTCGTGTACGACCGCCGGGGCCGCGGCGAGAGCGGCGACACGGCCCCGTACGCGGTGGAGCGTGAGGTCGAGGACATCGCGGCCCTGGTCGAGGCGGTGGGCGGCGAGGCGGCGCTGTACGGCATCTCGTCGGGCGGCGCGCTGGCGCTGCACGCGACGGCGAGCGGGCTGCCGTTGCGCGGCGTGGCCGTGTACGAGGTGCCGTACGCCGTCCACGAGGGCGCCACGAAGCAGCGCACCGAGTACACCGAGCGGCTGACCGAGGCGCTCGCCCAGGGCCGGCGCGGGGACGCCGTCGAGCTGTTCCTGAGGCTCACCGGACTGGCCGAGGAGATGATCCAGGGCGCCCGGCAGTCCCCCATGTGGCCCGGCATGGAGGCCATCGCGCCGAGCCTCGCCCACGACGACGCCGTGATGGGCGGCGGGCTGGTGCCCTCGGAGCGACTCGCCTCGATCACCGTGCCGGTGCTGTCCGTCGCGGGCGGCGCGAGCCCCGCGTGGATGCGCGAGGCCGCCCGGGCCGTGGCCGAAACCGCACCCCAGGGGACGTACCGGAGCCTGGAGGGCCAGACTCACACGGCGGATCCGAGCGTCCTCGCGCCGGTGCTGGCGGAGTTCTTCTGGTCGGCCGCGCGTCCGGCCAAGAATTGAGGAACTCGAAACCCACTGGCCAGAAATAGTCACATAAGATTCACCACCAACTCGCGCCTCCGGCGGCGAGCCTCCTTGTCCCCCGGCATTCCGGCTCGCCCGTGGAGAGCACGTTCCATGAACACCGCGCACACCCTGCCCGACGGCGGCAGACCGGCGGTCCCCCAGCGCCGCCGCCGGGCCGACTCGCGCAAAGCTGTTTCCGGCCACGCGTATCCGGGGCTGCTGCCGGCCCCGCCCGACGACCAGGAGAAGGTCTCCTACGTCCGGCGGCACGTCTGGGTGCTGACCCTGTCGTCCGCCGTCGGGTTCGTGTGCCTGGTGATCAGTCAGGTGCGGGCGGCGGCGACCAGTGTGTGGATCTGGGCGTACGTCCCGCTCCTGCTGCTGTCCGTCGTGAGCTATCTGATCTCGCTCCGCCTGGACTCCTTCACCCCGAGTTTCGACCTGCGCGGGCACCGCCGTCTGGTCAAGGCGTGGCAGCCGGAGCGGTACCCGGACGTCGATGTCTTCCTGCCGGTGTGCGGGGAGCCCATCGAGGTCCTGCACAACACCTGGCTCCATGTGCGCACCCTGGCCGAGCGCTACCCGGGGAAGGTCATCCCGATCGTGCTGGACGACTCCGACGACGCGGAGATCGGCTCGATGGCGGCCGACTTCGGCTTCCGGTACCTGGTGCGCCCCAACCGGGGATGGATGAAGAAGGCGGGCAACCTGCGCCACGGCTTCGAGCGCTCCTCGGGCGAGTTCATCCTCATCCTCGACGCCGACTTCGCCCCCCGCGCGGACCTGCTGCACGAGCTGCTGCCGTACATGGACCGCGAGCCGCGCACCGGGATCGTGCAGTCGCCGCAGTTCTTCCGGGTCCTGGATCAGCAGAACTGGATAGAGCGGGGGGCGGCGGCCGTGCAGGAGCTGTTCTACCGCAGCGTCCAGGTCTCCCGGCAGAAGAGCGACGGCTCGATCTGCGTCGGCTCCTGCGCGGTCTACCGGCGCGGCGCGCTGGCGGAGATCGGCGGCATGAGCCTGGTCGAGCACTCCGAGGACATGTACACCGGCTTCGAGCTGCGGGCCCGCGGCTGGGACCTGACCTACGTGCCGCTCGCGCTGTCCACCGGGGTGTGCCCGGACACCGTGGGCGCCTTCTACAGCCAGCAGTACCGCTGGTGCATGGCCTCGCTCGCGATGCTGGGCAGCGGGGACTTCTGGCGCACGAAGATGCGCTTCGTGAGCCGGCTGTGCTATCTGTCCGGATTCTTCTACTACATCGAGACCGGGCTGCTGACCTTCAGCGGTCCGCTCATCGCCCTGACGATCATGCTGGCGGCGCCCGAGCAGCTGAAGCTGGCGAACATCGGCCTGGTGCTCCCCAGTGTCATCTACCTGACCGTCGTCTACCCCATCTGGCACCGCAACCCCTACCGCCTGGAGGCCTGGGCCACCCGCATCCTGTACGGCTGGGCGCACGCCTTCGCCATCTGGGACACCGTGCGCCGCCGCCCGATGGGCTGGACGCCGACCGGAGCGGGCGGGGCCAAGGGCAGCAAGACGCGCCGCCTGTGGATCGGTCTGTGGGCCTGGAGCGGGGTGTCGGCCGTGGCCTGGATCGCGGTGGCGGTGTGGCGCATGAGCACCTCGCTCAGCCCGTCCGACTACGACCTGATGCTCGCGTCCGGCCTGTTCTACGGCGTCGCGGTCGCCCGCGCCCTCATCCAGCCGCGCGCCGAGGTGGCCGCCGCATGACCGTCCCGCGCGTCCCGCGCCGCCTGCTCCTCGCCCTCGTCGGCTGCCTGCTGGCCGCCACCGTCGGCGCCTGCGCACCGCCCGCCCCGCAGGTCTCTCCGGCCGCGGCGGCCCAGGAGGACAAGCAGGCGCAGACGCAGAGCACCGAACCGCCGTACGACATACGCCCGCTGCTGCACCCGGACTACAAATACCTCGGCGTCGCCGTCAACGGCTCACCCCGCGCGACCGCGCCCGTGACCGCGTTCGCCGAGAAGGCGGGGAAGCGGCCCAACCTGCGGGAGTACTACGCGAAATGGGGCGACCCGTTCCAGCCCGAGGTCAACCGTGCCGTGTGGGACAACGGCCAACTGCCCTTCCTGGTCTGGGAACCCTTCTCCCGTACGGCCGCACAGATCGCCGCCGGCCAGGACGACGCGTACATCCGTGAGTTCGCCGACACCGTACGCGACTACAACCGGCCGCTCGCGCTGAGCTTCGGGCACGAGATGAACGGCGGCTGGTACCCCTGGGGCAGCCGGAAGACCAAGGCCGCCGACTTCGCGCGCGCGTGGCGGCACATCCACGACCTGTTCACGGACGAGGGCGCCGCCGACGTCATCTGGGTGTGGAGCCCGAACGTGATCAACCCGGTCCCGGACGTCCGGCTCGAGCCGTACTACCCGGGCGACGCCTACGTGGACTGGATCGGCGTCGTCGGCTACTACACCCTGAGCGGCCCGACCTCCTTCCGCACCCTGTTCGGGCCGACCCTGACCGAGATCCGCCGCTTCAGCCGCAAGCCGTTCATCGTCGCGGAGACCGGCGTCGAGGCCGGGGAGCGCAAACCCGGCGAGATCGCCGACCTGTTCGCGGGCGTCCGCGCGCGGGACGACGTGCTGGGTCTGGTCTGGTTCAACCTCAAGAAGGAGGCCGACTGGCGCATCAACAGCGGCCCGTTGTCGCTGGCCGCGTTCCGCGAGGCGGCGGCCGACGACTCCTTCGGCTTCGACGTCCGGAAACCCTAGGGGACCGTAGATGGAGCAGAACACCGCCGCGACTCCGCCCGGGCCACGGGTCGACGTCCCCGAGCCGGATCCGGATCCCGGCTACGAGTTCCATCCGCCCGCGCGCGAGGAGAGCTGGTTCGGGAAGACGCCCGACGCCACCGTGCAGCTGCCCGTGGCGCATCCGAAAGCCCGGTCCCGGGTCGCGGAGACGATGCAGCTGCGCGTGCTCCGGGCGACGTCCTCCGGCTACACGCTGCGCCCCGTCCCCGACTCCGGCTGGTCCGCCGCCGCGAGCTCGCGCCGGATGTGGGTCAGCCGGCTCGTCCTGCTCGGCCTGCTGCTGGTGCAGACCGCGCTGTCGCTGCGCCTGCAGAACACGGCCTTCGAGGACGAGGCCCTCTACCTGTTCGCCGGCCACGCCGAGCTCGGCCACCTGCTGCATGGGACGAAGCTCTACGGCGGCTTCGACAGCTACTTCTCCGGTGCGCCCGTCCTCTACCCCGTCCTGGCGGCCGCCGTCGACTCCGTGTTCGGGCTGGCCGGGGCCCGCGCGCTGAGCCTCGCCTGCATGCTGGGCTGCACGTCCCTGCTGTACGCGATGACGCGCCGGCTGTTCAACGAGCGCGCGGGACTGTGCGCGGCCGGCGTCTTCGCCATCGCCCAGTCCACGGCGTTCATGGGCAACTTCGCCACGTACGACGCCCCGGCCCTGTTCCTGCTGGCCCTGGCCGCCTGGATCGTCGTCCGCACCGCGGGTTCGCACTCGCTGCTCACGCTGCTCGCCGCGCCGGTCGCCGCGCTCGCCGTGGCGGTCAAGTACGCCTCCGCGCTGTATGTGCCCACCCTCGTGCTGCTCGGTGTGCTGACCGCCTACCAACGGCGCGGTCTGCCCCGGGCGTTGGTGCGCGGCGTACTGCTGGCCGTGGCCACCGCCGCGCTGCTGGGCGTGGGGCTGTACGCCTCCGGGTACCTGTCGGCGATCCAGTCCACCACCACGGCCCGCGCCGTGGGGACCACGCCCGCCTCGCAGATCCTGCGCGACTGCGCCCGCTGGGGCGGCCTGGCCGTCGCCGTGGCCTGCCTGGGGACGGTCTCGTACGTCCGCAGCGGCCGTATGAGCGAGATGCCCGGCTGGCGCGGAGCACTGCCGGGGGCCCGCTGGCGGGCCGCGCTCGGCCTGGTGCTGGTCGGCACGGCCCTGCTCGCGCCCGCCTACCAGCTGCACCTGCACACCGAGGTCTCGCTGCACAAGCACATCGGCTACGGGCTGTTCTTCGCCGCACCGCTCGCCGGTGTCGGCGTCACCCGCCTGATGGGCCCGCACTTCAAGTACCCGCAGTGGGCGATCTTCCTGGGCGTGCTGCTGCTCTCCAGCGGCATGTCACAGGCGTACGCCAACTATCACGCGTGGCCGGACTCCAGCTCTCTGGTGTCCGCCCTGCGCCCGTACGTCGACGCGCACGGCCGCTACCTCGCCGACACCTACGAGGTGCCGGTCTACGAGCTGGGGCGGGACACCTCGTACCGCCAGTGGAACTCCACCTACACGATCGACTACACGACCCGTTCCGGGCGCCATCTGACCGGCGCGGCCGGTTTCCGGGCCGCCGTAACCGAGCGGCACTTCACGCTCATCGTGCTCGACCGCGGCAACCCGACCGGCCAGAGCACCACCGTCCGCGACGCCCTGGTCCATTCCACCGGCTACCGCCTCATCGGCACGGTTCCCTATGCCACGGCCTGGGGCACCAGCCGGTTCGAGCTGTGGGCGCCGCAGGGCGGCGGGTCGTAGGTTCGCGCGATGGCCCCCCAGCCTGGGCGACCGTCGCCATCGCCCGCCGCACGCCCTCGCGCCACTGGCGGAGTTCTCCGGGACGTGAGGTCTCGGCATGAGAGCTGTCGACCGGCTCTTACACGGCCCCGCGCCACAGCTCGGGCTCCGCCTGCGCGAATCGGTGCTCCAGCTCTTCGAGGTCTTCGAGTACCAACCTCATCCGCCGTCGGAACGCCGTCCCGTGAGCGGGAACCGTCAGGTGCGTCAGCTCATGGACGAGGACCAGGTCCACCAGCGCGGGAGGCAACTGCATCAGCGCCCAGTGAACGGCGATGCTCCCATCCGGCTCGCAGGCGCCCCAACGCTCCCCCAGGTCCCGTACGGCGACCTTTCCAGGGGTGGCCCCCGTTCTCGCCGCCAAAGGCGCCGTACGGGCGGCCACCCACCGGCCGCCCCGCGTGACGTACCAGTCGGCGATCAGTTGCGCGCCCTCCCGCGCGGAACCGCCCCACGGAAGCTCCAGCCATCCGTGGTGCAGCCGCACCCGTGCGCCCGGCTCGGCGGGGACCACCTTGAGCCGGTGCCGCCGACCGAGATACGCGAAGCTCGCCCCGCTGACCAGTTCCTTGACGGGCTCTCCTCCCCGGCGCCTGCGGCGCTCGACCTCGCCCGCGATACGGGGCAGCCGCGAGCGCACGGCGTCGGCGACGGCCTGCGGATCGGCGTCCGGGGGCACGGCGAAGAGTACGGTCCCGTCCTCGCGGATCTCGATCCCGAGTGTCCGGCGGCGCGGCCTCTCGACGACCTGCCACGTCCACTGTCCCGGCAAGGGCAGTGACGCGAGGGCGGACTGGACGGAGACGCTCACCCGCCATTCGTACCATCCGCCACTGACAGGCGCCGCCACCGCCGTGCCGGTCTCACGGGCGTGGCCGTTCCTGGTAGCGCCGGAAGTCGTCGCGCCGCTCCACCGCGAGTTCCAGGAGCCCCGCCGCCATGTCCGCGGTGTCGTCCCAGTCCATGTGGAGATGGCCGGCCACCTTGAAACGCAGTTCTTTGCGGGCCTCGATGCGTGCCTCGGGCTGTGTCACGAAGTGCTGCGGACGCACCATGATCGCGATGTACGCCGTGATCCGGCAGGCCGCCTCGTGCAGATCGACGCCGTCGGGCAGAGGAGCCGCCCCTGCCTGCTCCAGCTCCCGCAACAGCGCCCGGTACACCGGCCGTTCGGTGAGCGGGTCGAGGTGCGGCCCCGTCTCCTCGGGCTCCGCGACGATCTCGCCGCGGAGCCGCGCCAGGTCGTCCGCGGCCTGCTCGAAGTCCTGGCGCATCCGCTGGACGATCTCCTCCAGGCGGGTGCTGAACAGCTCGTAGCGGGCCCGGTCCGTGCCGATCTTCGCCGTGATGTGGGTACGCAGCCGGCTGACCATGTACCTGGTTCTGGCGCGGGCGTCGGGGTTGGCGTCGACGCGTTCCATGAAGTCGGGCGCGGTCAGCTCCACGGGAGGGACACGCAACTCCACTCCGGTGGCCCGGATGTGGTCGGCGATGAGCCGGCGTACCTTCGCCGCGTACCGGCGGGGGCTGAACTCGTCGCGTCCGTCCAGGTAGCGCTGCCGCGCCAGGTACTGCACCTCGCCGAGGTTGCCCGCCAGTTGCTCGTAGGTGAGGGCGTAGGGCCGGGGCAGGACGGCGCCGAGGGCCGTGAGGAAGTCCCGTGCCAGTTCGTCGAACTCGCCCCGTACGAGCGGGTCGGCGAGGGCGTCGAGCAGTGCCTCGCGGCGCTGTTCGTCGGCCAGGCTGAGCGTGCCGTGCCCGTCGAAGGCGGCGAGGTTCTGGTTCCGGACGAAGCCGGCGACGCGGTCGTGCAGGTCGGACAGGAGCCGGTCCGCGGCGGCGTCGGCCTGGAGCAGCAGGCCCTCACCTGTGGGCGGTGTGCCCTTGAAGTCGCTTCGCAGGTGGTCCACGGACACGTTGTCGTAGCCGTAGACCTCGCGCAGGTGGTGTTGTTCGTAGGCGTGCAGGGACCGGGCCAGTTCGTCGCCGATGCCTATGTAGTCGACGACCGTCCCCCACCGCTTGCGCGGGTACGGCCGGTTGGTGCGGGCCACGGCCTGGAGCAGCCCTACGCCGGACAGGCCGCAGTCCAGGTACAGGACCTGCTCCACGGGTGCGTCGAAGCCGGTGAGGAGCATGGACTGGACGACGAGGAAGGCGAGCGGCTCCCCGGCCTCATCCCCGCTCTCGTCGTCCTTCGCCTCTTGCCCGGGGGGCTGCCCGGTCTGAAACACGTCGGTCACGGGCAGGCCGGTGGGGCGTCCCGGGCCGTGCGGGTCCACGTCCCAGGAGGGGTCGACGGCGGCGGCCAGCGGGTCGCCGAGTCCCACCTTGAAGCGTTCGATGTACGCGTCCTGCTTGGACTTCAGCGTCCAGTCCCGCCACTCCTCCGGGTCCTTCTGGCTCTCTCCGTGGATGACGACCGCCGCCTCGATGGAGGCGAGGACGTCCCGGTGCGGCAGGACGGCGAGCAGTTTGCGCAGCTCGGCGTCGGCTCCGAGGGCCGCCGTCGGGTCGTGGGCGATCGCCGGGTCAAGTGCGTCGAGCTGCGCGAGCAACCGGTCCCGGGCGTCGATCAGGGCGTCCCGGTAGCGGGTCGCGGCGAGCCGTGACACCGCGACCACCTGGGCGCCGAACCGGTCGGGCAGCGCGTTGACCGCCCAGTGCCGGAGCATGTGATCGGCCTTGTGGGCGATGACGGGCGGCGCTTCAAGAACCTCCTTGCGCCGCGCGAACGTCCCCAGCACGCGCTGGCGCCGCTGCGGGTCGGCGGGAACCTGCTCGTCGAACCGGGCGTCCAGGACGCCCTTCTCGACGACTTCCAGCGGCACGTCGTACGCCTCGTACCGCACGGGTACGACGGACCGGTCGCGTTCGGCGTCGCGCAGCGTGTACGTGTCGACGAGCGGGCCGAAGACCTCCTCGGTCCTCTTGCGCGCCCCGCTGATGATGGGGGTGCCGGTGAAGCCGACCAGGACGGAGTTCGGCAGCAGGGCCCGCAGCCGGGCGTGCAGCCAGCTGTCCTGGCCTCGGTGTGCCTCGTCGACGAGGACCACGATGTCGGAGCTGGGGTTCGCGGGCCTGACCTGGACGCGGGTCTCCTCACCGTCATCGGTGCCGAGTTTCTCCTCGCGGCCATCGGCGGCGGCTTCGTCGCGCTGCGCCTTCTGGAGCATCACCAGGACGACGTCCGGTACGGGGACGGCGAGCTGTGCCCGGGCGTCATCGACCCCCTCTGCGCGGTGCACGTCCTCCTCGGCGGCGGCCAGCGACTCCTGGATCTGCTTCTCCAGGTCGATACGGTCGGTGACGACGACGACCTTGTGGCCCCGCAGCTCCTTGTCGCTTCTGATGTGGCGTACGAGGAAGGCCATGGTGAGGCTCTTGCCGGAACCCTGGGTGTGCCAGACGACCCCGCCGCGCTGGTCGACGTCCTCCTTCGCCGCGATCGCCCTCCTGCGGGCCTTGAGCCGGCGGGCGAGCCTCAGTACGGCCTTGAACTGCTGGTGGCGGCCGATCACCTTGAGGGTGCGGCTGCCCTGACCGCGCTCGGTGGTGAAGTCCCTGACCAGGGTGAGGAGATGATCGGGGCTCAGCACGCCGGCGGTGAGGACGGCCAGGTCGGTGTCGCATCCGTCGGCGGGCGCGGGTTCGGTCGTACGCCAAGGGGTGAAGTACTCGGGGGTCGAGGTGACGGTGCCCAGCTCGGCATACGTACGGTCGGTGCCGACCAGCACCTGCGCGAAGCGGGTGAAGTCGGCGACGGGCGCCGGGGACTCCAGGCTCGCGTACCGGCAGACCTGGCCCACGGCATCGTCGAGCGCCGCGCGGCTGGAGTGCTTCCCGCCCGAGGTGAGCGGGGCCTTGCACTCGATGACGACCCAGGGCAGTCCGTTGACGAACAGCACGAGGTCGGGTGTGACGGTCCGGGCGTCCTTGCGTTCCACGCGGAACTGGCTGACGACCAGGAGGTCGTTGAGGCCGCCGTTCTCGCCGTCCCAGTCGACGAGTTGTACGAGTTCGGGGTCACCCTTCTTCCAGCCGGGCAGCAAGCGAGCGTTGACGCCGTTGCGCAGCAGCCGGGTCACTTCCAGGTTGCCGCCGACTCCGCGGTCGACGGGCCCCTGGCCGGGGGCGGTGCCGAGCACCAGGGCGAGGAGACGGTCGAGTTGGGCGGGCGTGAGCCAGGTGCCGCCGCCCCTGGGGCTGGGGTTGATCCGGGAGACGGCGTCCCGGAAGCGGTCCGCGTAGACGACCTGGCTGAACGACGCGCGCCCGGACGGGCCGGGTTCGGTGACCGGTTCGCCGGGCGGAGCGCCCTCGATGTGCTCCCAGCCCAGCCTGACCAACTGGTCTATCAGCGGCTTCTCGGTCTTCTCGTACTCCGGTAGCACCCGCCGACTCACCGCTGGACTCCCTGCCCTCACCGTGCGTCCCAGCGTCTCCATGGGACGTACAGGCAACTCTACTCACGGGCAGGGAGCCGACCAGGGGTGTTTCGGCCTCGCGATCAAGCCACGAGGGCGGCCGGCACGCCAGGCTGCGGCCCTGGCGGCAGAGCCAGCTCGAACCAGATGGTCTTGCCGCCGGGCCCGTACGGCGCCTCTCCTATGCCGCATCCGCCCCATCGGTCGGCCACCGTGTCGAGGATCCACAACCCGCGCCCGCCGATCGCGTCCGCGGGGGCGACGGTGGGCGGAGCGAGGGGCAAGTCCGGGCTCATGTCCCAGACGCTGACGCGGAGTACGGGGCACAGCCAGAAGAGGCGCACGAAGGCGGAGCCCTTGGCGTACCGCACGGAGTTCGTGGCGAGCTCGGACGTCAACAGCTCGGCACGGTCGGTGAGTTCGGCGAGTCCGTGGGCGGTGAGGACGGCACGGAGGGTGAGGCGGGCGATGCCGGGGCCGCGGGGGTCGCAGGGGAAGTGGAGTTCGTACTTCCAGGGGGCGGTGAAGGGGAGGGGTTGCGGGTGGGAGAGGGGGTCTTCGGTGGGGGTGGTGGGGGGTGAGGTCATGCGGCTCCTCCGTTGGTGGCATGGCCGTGAGTGACGTCCGGGTGGTCGGGATACTGGCCACGACCTCCGCCCCTGTGCCGGTGCGGTGGCCTGCCGGATGGCTTGGCCCTTGGGGGCAGTTGCGTTCCGGTGCGCTTCCGGGGCCTGGGGCGGGAGTGGTGTCCTGGGTCACACCATACGGAGCTCCACATAACCGTGCTACCTCCATCACTAGAACTGATTAACTTTCACTTTCGGGTGGACCAGTGCACGTCAGAGGGCGACACACTGTGCGCGAGCGAGGAGAGAGACCATCCATGGCACCAAGACAAACCCCGTCGATTCGGCAGCGCCGCTTCGGGGCTGAGCTGCGCAGAATGCGGCAGGCGGCGGGCATGACGGCGCCTCAGGCAGCAGCCGAACTCAACACTGACCGGACCGTGATCGCCAACGTCGAAGCCGGCCGATTCGGAATCAGCGAGGAACGTCTGCGGCGCCTCGCGAGCATCTACGAGTGCGCCGACGCCGCGCTGATCGATGCCTTGGCGTCGATGACGGGCGGACGGACGACGGGTTGGTGGGAGGAGTACCGGGGCAAGGTGCCACCGGGCTTTCTCGACGTGTCGGAGGTAGAGCACTACGCGGTGCGCCTGCGCACCCTGCAGACCGCACACCTGCCTGGCCTGTTCCAGACCGTAGAGCACGCGCGAGCGCTCTTCGACCTTCTGGTACCGCCACTGCCACGTCTTGAAGTCGAACTACGCGTCGCACACCGGCTGGAGCGGCAGCGTGTGGTCATGGGAGACGCCTGCATCCCTTATGTGGGGATCATCCATGAAGCCGCGTTGCGCATTCAGGTCGGCGGCCCGAAGGCGTTCCGCGCGCAGCTGACTCATCTACTTGAGGCGAGCGACCGCGAGAACGTCACCTTCCTCGTGATCCCGTTCACGGCGGGAGGGTTTCCCATGGCAGGCGAGTCCCTCATGTACGCGGAGGCAACGAATCCCCACCTGGACACAGCCCACATGGACTCCCCCACTGGCGCCATCTTCCTGGACTCCCCCACCCAGTTGGAGAACTTCCGGAAGCGCCTGGACCTCATCGAGAAGGTAGCGTTGGGAGCAGCGGCGTCCCAGGACGTCATCCGCTCCCTCATCCGCGACCTGTAAGGGGTACAGGCGTTGCCCGAGCTGCACTGGGTCAAGTCGTCGTTCTCCGAGGAGGGCGGCAACAACTGCGTTGAAATAGCCGCGCCGACACCTGAGGGTATCGCGCTCCGGGAGAGCGAGAGCGCGGCCCGCGTTTTGAAGACGGACCGGGCTGCGCTGGGGGCACTAATGCAGAGCATCAAGGGTGAGCCGCCGAATTGAGCCGCGGCGACTGATGCCCTGTCCACTCAAGCAGCCAAAGTCTGACCTTGACCAGCTAGCAGGTTCTCGACCACGGCCTGCTGAATCACTCGAAGCTTGGCGATGCGCTGTTTGAGGATCTCAGCGGCCCTGTTCTCCGCCTTCCATGCCCCCACGACACGCTCTTGCTCGTTATGGTTCACGCTGGGAAACGGAGCCTCTTCCAACAATCTTGAGTTGATCGTGTACAAGCCCGAGCTGGTCGCGCACTGCGACTTCCAGTAGGACCGTACCGTCCGAGAGTTGAGCCACAGCATGGCGAACTCGGGCAGCGTGTCATTGAAACGGAGCCGGAAGAGGTGGTTCTGGTAGAGCAGGCCGTCCTGCTCGGCTCCGACCATCGCGCACCGACCGATCTGCTCAGGGTCCGCGTGCCCTTCAACGACGAGTAGGTCTCCTGGCGTCAGAGAGTAGCGTCGATGGTCTCGCTCCGTTGCCTCCAGAAAGGCAACGTCCCCCTCGATCCAGCCCTTGCGCACATTGGCTACACGCAAGTACCCCGCCAGGACGTTCTTGTTCTTGCCGCTCTGCCGCCCGCTGAAAGGCTGGAAATGCAGGAGCAGCCACAGCTCGAAGGAAGGGTGTGAGAAGCACACCTGGATGTTGGCTTCGGCGGCGTCCTGGAGGGCCTTCTGGATGTCGTGGTGGTCATCCCTGTCGAACATGGCCCACCCCTCCACCCCCTTCGCCTGCTTGTGCTCCCGCACGGCGGCGACTGCCCTGGACGGCGTCAGGCCGTTCTTGGCGGTGATCGGGTGGATCAGGAACGGCTGCCGTGCCCCGTCTCCACCGTCTCCGTAGCGGGCATTGAGGTGGTCGAGGTACTGAGGTTCAGTGACCTCGCCCTCACAGCCGATGAAGATGACCCGCTGCTCCTTCGAAACCGGCGGCCGGTAGGGGACGGGCGCGAACTGGTCGTCTTTGCTCCCCCTGCGTTTCCGCTGAGATCCCGCCGTCCCCGCACCGCCATGACCGCCGGCCTGCCGCTGTCCGCCCCGCCTGCTCACGCTGTTTCCTTCGCCTCCTGCCAGGAGAGTTCACGAGCGATCGCTCCCGCGCCGACGCGCGGTACGCCACCGTAGCGGCCGCGCAGATATCCGCTCTCCAGATCTTCGTCCTCCGCCGGGTGTGCGGCGGTCACGGGATAGAAGCTGGATGTCCCTGAGCGTTCCTTCGCCGCGATCCACACCTGCTCGCGGTCGAGCGGCCGGTCGAGGACCGCGTTTCCGAGCAGGGTGGCGTCGTGCGTGGTGAAGATCAGCTGAGCGTTGTTCGGGTTCGCTTTGGGGTCCTGGAAGATCCGTACGACCTCGGCGGCCAGGGTGGGGTGAAGGCTGGAGTCGATTTCGTCGACCAACAGCGTCGTCCCGTTGTCCAGCACCGTGAGCATGGGGCCGAGGAACGCGAACCAGGCGTGCGTACCGAAGGATTCCTCGCCCAGGAACTCCAGCGGGACGTCGCTGCCGTCCGGCGTCCGGTGCCTGAGCCGGATCTCATCAGATACGGGATTGACGTCAATACCGGTGATGCCCAGATCGGCGATGGCGAGGAGTTGGAGGATTCGCTCGCGGTAGGCGTTCCGCGCGCTCTTCGGGCTCTTATCGGTGAGCATCCGTTGCGTGAACGTCGTACGCCCCGTGATGTCCTCACCCGGTGTGACGAGCCACAGATTGTCCAGGAACCAGCGGTACAGCGCCGACAACTGGGGATCATTGAGGGTGGCACCAGTGGTGAGGAACAGGGCGTCGGGTCGCGTGTAGCCCACAAGGGCCTCGTGATTCCCGGTGAAGCCGTCCCCTTCGAAGACGAATTCGGAACCTTCCGACTCCGGTCGGCCGGCCTCCCTGTCGAACCAGACCTGGCGCTCGCCGTCGGGGTAGGCGTGCAGCCATTCGGCCTCGACGCGCTCGTCGGACAGTTCGAAGCCGTAGGTGTAGCGGATCTTCCGCTGGTGGCCCAAAGCAAGGTCCACCTCGAAGAGCGTCGTCTCGTCGGCGCTTTCCCGGTCGAGTTTGAAGGGCTCACGGGGTACTCCGGAGAGCTTCGCCCAGTCCGCGAACGAGGTCCGCACAGCCTCCCGCATGTGCACCATGGCGCGGAACAGGTTGCTCTTGCCCGACGCGTTGGCGCCGAAGACGCCCAGCACCGGAAGCCCTGGAACCGGCCGCCCCTCATGCTTCAGGCCGGTATCCCGGGCCGTACCCTCTTTGAGTTCGGCGCCGATCAACGACAGCTCGCACTCGTCACGGATCGAGCGGTGATTGGCCACCCGAAAACGGAGGAGCACCCTCGACCTCCTGGCGACAGGGAAGCGGCCCCGTCGTTCTCGTTCCCTTGCGGACGATCCGCAGAGGAAGCCTATGACGGCGGCGGATCCGAGGCCAGTCTCGATGATCGTCTAGGACACCCCGGCCGTCGCCCGCACCGTGGCCGCGATCGTCGCCGACCCCACCACGCGCGTGCCGTCGTACAGGACGATCGCCTGGCCGGGGGCGACGCCGCGGACCGGCTCCGCGAACGACACCTCCAGGGAGCCGTCGATCAGCTCCGCGGTGACCTCGGTCTCGCCGCCGTGGGCGCGGAGCTGGGCGGTGTAGGTGCCGGGGCCGGTCGGGGCGGCGCCGCACCAGCGGGGCTTGATGGCGGTGAGCGCGTTCACGTCCAGGGCGTCGGCCGGGCCGACCGTCACCGTGTTGTTCACCGGCGAGATGTCCAGGACGTAGCGCGGCTTGCCGTCGGGGGCCGGGGTGCCGATGCGCAGGCCCTTGCGCTGGCCGATGGTGAAGCCGTACGCGCCCTCGTGGCTGCCGAGCCTGGCTCCCGACTCGTCGACGATGTCGCCCTCCGCCTTGCCGAGGCGGGAGGCGAGGAAGCCCTGGGTGTCGCCGTCGGCGATGAAGCAGATGTCGTGCGAGTCGGGCTTCTTGGCCACCGCCAGCCCGCGGCGCTCGGCCTCGGCGCGGATCTCGTCCTTCGTCGTCACCGTGTCACCGAGGGGGAACAGCGCGTGGGCGAGCTGCCGGTCGTCCAGGACGCCGAGGACGTACGACTGGTCCTTGGCCATGTCGGAGGCGCGGTGCAGTTCGCGGGTGCCGTCGTCGCGGACGATCACCTGGGCGTAGTGGCCCGTGCAGACCGCGTCGAAGCCGAGGGCGAGGGCCTTGTCGAGCAGGGCGGCGAACTTGATCTTCTCGTTGCAGCGCAGGCAGGGGTTCGGGGTGCGGCCGGCCTCGTACTCGGCGACGAAGTCCTCGACGACGTCCTCGCGGAAGCGGTCGGCGAGGTCCCACACGTAGAACGGGATGCCGATGACGTCGGCGGCGCGGCGGGCGTCGCGGGAGTCCTCGATGGTGCAACAGCCACGCGCGCCCGTGCGGAACGATTGCGGGTTCGCCGAGAGGGCGAGGTGGACGCCGGTCACGTCGTGTCCCGCCTCGGCCGCGCGGGCGGCGGCGACGGCGGAATCGACCCCGCCCGACATGGCGGCGAGGACGCGAAGAGGACGGGTGGGCTGCGTGGTGTCAGTCATAACCCTTCAAGAGTAAGGGCGCTCGGGAACCGAAGCCCACGAGTATCCGTTCACGATCACATGGGGGCGAGACGAGCCAACGAGAAGGACGCCGACCGGCACATCGGTCGGCGTGCCCTGCTGATCGGCGGTGCGGCGGCCGCGGCGGGCACGGCCGTGCTGGCCCGTGACGAGCTGGGGCGCCTGTGGTGGCGCGCACCGGGCGTGGAGAAGCCGCGCAAGGAGGGCGAGGTCGACTACGCGGGCGCGCGCTGGGTGGCCGCGTCGGACGCGAACTGGCGGCGCGCGGACCGGCCCGAGGACTACGGCGTGGACCTGGTGGTCATCCATGTCACGCAGGGCAGCTTCGACAGCGCGGTGAAGGTCTTCCAGGACCCGGGGCACGGCGCGGCCGCGCACTACATCGTGGGCCAGGACGGCACCGTCGCGCAGATGATCCGCGAGCTGGACGTGGCGTTCCACGCGGGCAACCGGGACTACAACGAGCGCAGTGTCGGCATCGAGCACGAGGGCTTCGTCGACCGGCCGCAGGACTTCACGGCCGAGATGTACGAGTCCTCGGCCCGGCTCACGGCCCGAATATGCGCGCGCTACGACATCCCGGTCGACCGCGAGCACATCATCGGCCACGTCGAGGTGCCGGGGACGGACCACACCGACCCGGGGGAGCACTGGGACTGGGACCGGTACATGAAGCTCGTGCGAGGGGCCCGTACGACGGTGGCGTGAGCCGTCAGAGCAGGGCCGCGACCAGGGCTGCGGCCGGCGCGAGCCCTTGGCCGAGCGCGCCCCGCCACAGCGGCGGGAAGGAAGCGACGAAGGCCACCGCGGACACGATCAGGAACGCGCACAGGAAGACGATCAGGGTGCGGCCGACGGTGGTGTCGCCGGTGTACAGGGCGACGACTCCGGCGATCAGACCCAGGCCGAGCAGCATGTTGTAGACGGCGACACCCGAGCGCCACAGGGTGACCTCGGGGGCGTCGGCCGGGGACGTGGTGAGGAAGACGCGGACCGCCGGGCGGTCGTAGCAGAAGCGTTCGAGTACGCCCACGACGAGGTGGATCACGGCCGCGAGAAGGGCGAAGACCTGGGTGACGGTGTTCACGCCCGGAGTTTCCGCCGCCGGCGGGAGATCGGCAAGGGCGCACGCCGGGTGGTGCGCGCGCTCCTGGTGCCGCGGCACTAGGGGGTGTTTCGAAAGTCCTGTGCGGTGCCCGCGGTGTTCGGTGCGTGCCATCGGCGTGCCGGACGAAGGCCCTCGTACTGGACGTACTTGGGTCTTTGGCCGGTGCGGCGAGGGTGCGTGCCGGGCG